>DATCDS010000063.1:0-17584 GCA_036510515.1 Vulcanimicrobiaceae bacterium | reverse complement strand
CAGGTCACTCCTTCCGCACGCTCATACCTTCACGGCGCGTACCGCACCGCCGAGCAGCCGTTCGTGATCGTCCACATCTTGCGTGAAGATCGCGTCGGCTTGGTAATCGAGCGCGGTAGCGCAAATAAGCGCGTCGACCGTCAGCGATGGATGGCGCCCTCTCAGCATTCCGCCAGCCAGACGCGCCGCGTCCTCGGAGGTCGGGACAACGTCAAAGGTCTTGATGACTTGGTTGATTGGCGCATCCTGGGGCGTGCCGCCTAACGTTTCTGCTAGGACCGGGGCGGGAACGAAAATGAGCGCACCCCTCTGGCTTGCGGCACGTATCGTGGCGCGCAGTTTGGTATTGCCGCCCGCCAAAACGATGACGGCGCTGCTGTCGAGCGCTATTCGTTCAGTCGACGCCATGCTTCTTCGCCCTCTTGAATCTGCTCGGACGTCAGCGGGCCGTACTTCTCGTCTAGCCTTGCCAGCAGTTCGAAGACGCGCTGGCGCCGGAGCTCATGCTCCAGCGCTTGATTGACCAGCGCACTGAACCCGCGATCTCCAACCAGAGCGTGAGCTGCTTGGTCGGTCGCGTCGGAGATCGTCACGGAACGCTTGACGGTACCGACCCGGCCGGCCCGACTTTTCTTAGCCATTACATCTATCCTACCATCGGTAGCATAACGAGCGCAAGCCATTCGCCGCTGTGCGTTTATCGCTTGACGGATAGCGCAGAACGGTCTAGCCTGTGCCGCCGGGGAACCAGCTCAAGAAGATTCGCGAGAACCTCTAAGCCGTTCATGAGATTCAGGAGACATCGAGAAATGACGACCAAGATTACGCCGACGCATCCGGGAGAGGTGCTGCTCGAGGACTTTCTCAAGCCGCTCGATATGAGTGCGAACGCGCTCGCGATGGCACTGCGCGTGCCCGTGTCGCGCATCTCGGAGATAACGAAAGCGCGGCGCGGCGTGACTGCCGAGACCGCACTTCGGCTCTCGCGTTACTTCGGAACCACACCGGAGTTCTGGATCCGACTGCAAGGAAAGTACGACCTAGCGGTAGCCGAAGACGCGAAATTCCGTCAGATCGAGCGTGACGTACGCCCTCGTGAGGTCGCTTAACGCGATTTATTCGCTGATACGTTTCCACTCGGCTTCGCCTTGCTTTTGTTCTTCTTCCGTTGGCGGCCCGTGAATGGCATCGAGCTCGTCGAGCTTTTTGAGCACGCGAGCGCTTCGCGACGCGGTTTGACTTTCAGTTACGAGCGGCATCGCGGAATCGAGTGGAAGAAGCAGCCGCGAACTATCCGCCGATACTTTGACAAAGCCAAAGCGTTGATAGAAGCGTTCGGCGCGATCGTTCGTGGCATCGACCACTAAACAGGTCGAGCCGACATCGCTTGCGACCGCACAAGCGCGGCGAAGCGCATCGAAGAGCAGCGCCGCGCCCAAACCGTTGCCTTGGGCCGATGCGTCGACCGCCAATCGCCCGAGCAGCGTCGCGCCTAGCATGTGCGTTGGAAGATTGCGACGCTTGCGAAGCGGCTCGGGCACGCAGAGGCCGGAGATCAGGTACGACGACAGTGTATAGTAGCCGAGGATTTTGCTCGGCGATTCCGCGTCGACGGCGACGAACGCGGTGCAGATGCCCTTGCGCTGAGCCTGATAGGCGATCGCGCGCAGGAAGCGATCGAGGGCGGAGGCACCGCACGTAAATGCGAGGCGGTCGTGTTTCGCGCCGAGCGGCTCGACGCGCAGCATCAGTCCTCGGTCGTGTCGATAAGGCGCCGGTGCGCTTCAAACGCGGACCGCAACGCCTCGTTGGCTGGGGGCGGGTTCATCAGCAGGCTGACCAGTCGTTGGGCGACGTCACCGCGCAGCTCCAGCAGCTCGTGCTCCTGGAGAATGCGCCGCGCGCGCTCTTCGGCACTGCGGATCAGGAACTCACTAAGGGTCTGCCCTTCAAGAACGGCGGCCCGCTCGAACAGTTCCTTCTGGTCGGCGCGAGGCCGAAAGTCGATTCTCGTGCGCTCGACAGCTGCTTTCATGCCGCTAGTGTACGGCAAATCTCCGTACAGATCAAGCGTGAGATCTGGGGGAGCGCCGAGTCTGGTGTCATGGCGAGCGTCGCGACCGCAGGGAGCAGAGTCGAGCCACCGCCGCACCCGCGGGCGTCGCGCGGCTCGACTCCGGCCATACGGCCTACGCTCGCCGTGACACCGTCTACGCTCGCCGTGACACCGCCCCCCCGCTCGCCGTGACACCGCCTACGCTCGCCGTGACACCTTCGCCCGGCCTCGCCGGCGGGGGCTTTGGCGCTTGACCCCGGGGGGCGGGGCTGGTACCATCGACCGGCTATGTTCCGCTTTGATTTACAACTGTTTGCGTCCAAGAAGGGCGCCGGCTCTACCCGCAACGGCCGCGACTCCAACTCTCAGCGCCTGGGCGTCAAGAAGTTCGGGGGCGAGCACGTGCTGGCGGGCAACATCATCTTGCGCCAGCGGGGCACCAAGTTCTACCCGGGCGTCGGCGTGGGCATCGGCCGCGATCATACCCTGTTCGCAACGGTCGAAGGCCACGTCGCCTTCACGCGTCGCAAGAACAAGAAGCACGTCGACGTGGTCCCGGCCGCGACGACCGCCTAACTCCCCAACGGGATCGATTTCGGAGGAGGGATCGCCGCGGGCGGTCCCTTTTTGATGACAGGACTGTTGTTTGAAGTGGCGGCGTTGTTCCAGTCGAGCAACGATGCTATACTGAACAACATGCAGCCTCACGACATGCGGGCCTCAGAGCGGTTCGTCGGCACGGCCGCCTCGAAGGTCCTCAGCGAGCGGCTCCCTGCCGGCTGGCTGGCCGCGTGGCACGACGAGCAGGCCCGCGAGTCGCGTCTCGATGGCATGCTGGACGTGGTCGCTCCCAATGGCGAGCGCGTCATCTTCGGCGCCGAGGTAAAGGCCGCGCTCGAGCCGCGCGACGTGCCGCACGTTGCGGCGGTCCTCAAGCTCGCCCATCCGCAGGGTCCGCACCTGGTTATCGCACCATTCATCGGTAGCCGGAGTCGCGAAATTCTCATCGCGCAAGAGTTGTCGTTCATCGATCTCACCGGGAACGTACGCGTTTCTTCGGAGCAGCCCGCGATATTTATCGAAACTCACGGAGAGGACAAGAATCCGAAGCGCTCGCTGCGACCGCGGTCGTCCCTGCGCGGTCCGATCACCGGTCGCGTCGTCCGTTTTCTCTGCGAGCACCAGCCGCCATATGGCGTACGCGACATCGCGTCACGCACGAACGTCGATCCGGGAGCCGTGTCGCGCATTCTCGATTTCGCATCCAGCGAAAAATTGATCGATCGCAACGATCGGGGGAAAGTATCGGCCGTCGCCTGGAAAGACCTCATTGCGTATTGGGCTAAGGATCTGGCCAAGGATCGTGTCGAACGCCTCGCCCTCGAGCCCCACGGAATTCAGGCCGTGCTTTCCCGACTCCAAGATACGCCCGTGCACTATGCCATCACCGGGCCGCAGGCTGCGAGTTTCTTGGCTTCCGCAGCGCCCGTGGTACGCGTCGATCTTTATGTGGACGACGCCGATTCCGCAATCGAAGCGCTCGAACTCCATGCCCCCGTTCAGACGGGAAACGTTCGGCTCATTCAAGCCTACGATGAGGTCGTGTTTGAAGGAACGTTCCTCGACCATGGCCTCGCAATCTGCAATCCCGTACAAATCGCGGCGGACTTGACGACGCTGCGCGGGCGGTCGCGCGAAGAACTCACCGTTTTTCTAGAATGGATGGAGCGCCACGAACGCAACTGGCGACAATAACGCCGCGTACGGCGTCGCGCGAAAAACGCTGCTCCACGCCGTGGAAGCACTGCGTTCGGCCGGCCTGTATAGCTGCGTCCTGGTCGGGGCCCAAGCGGTTTACCTGCGAACCGCCGATCTGCAGCTGACCGTTCCTCCGTACACGTTCGATGCCGACCTTTGCGTGGATCCGCGCCGCTTCCCCAACGCGCGCTCGATCTACCGCGCCTTGGTCGGCGCGGGCTTCGAACTGCGTTCCCGTGAAGCCGGGCTCTTTCGCTACGCCGACGCACCCGAACCCTACGCGCTTGCTGCTCGCGTCGATATCCTGGTCCCGGAACTTTTCGCGCATCGATGGAGCCTCGAGGGTTACCGTCGAGACGACGCCTTCGCCGCAATGAGCCAACCTGGGCTCGAGCTAACACTCACCGACAACACGCTGTTGGCTGTCCCGCCGCTGGAAGGAGTTGCCGACGACCGCACGCTTACTATGCGGGTGGCCGGGCCCATGTCTTTGCTCGTTGCAAAAGGCTGGAAGATTGGGGAACGCTACGAACAGGGCCCGGATGCGTTTGCGGAGGTCGAAAAAGACGTCGTCGATATCTATCGTCTGCTCGTTGCAACCCAGCTTGACGATCTCCGCGGCGCGGTTGCCGCAATGCCAAAGGACGAACCCATACGCGAAGTTGCCAGGAAGGGCGCCGCACACGTGAGCGCGCTTTGCACGAATAACGGCGCTGCCCTCAAGCTCTTGCGGCAAGCGCTTCCGGGCGAAGATGCCGCTATTGCGGTCGAATCGCTTCAATTCTTGGCCCGTCGGTTCGGCGATCTGATTCTTCGCGAGGATACGTAAGCATGCAGTTTATCGACGAAGTCAGCATCGAGGTTGCGGCCGGGCACGGCGGCGATGGGATCGTTGCGTGGCGGCGGGAGAAATACGTTCCGCGCGGCGGGCCGGCCGGCGGCGACGGCGGACGCGGTGCCAGCGTCTACGTGGAAGCGACGCCCGAACTTTCGACGCTGGTCGAGTTTCGTTTTAAACGTGCGTTCGTGGCGACCGCGGGCAAAGACGGCGACATCTCCAATCGGTCCGGCCGCAGCGCCGACGATCTGACCGTCTTGGTTCCCGTCGGCACGCTGATCTATCGCACGATCGAAGGACAGAGCGAAGCGTTTTTGGCCGACCTTTCCGAGAACGGACAGCGCGTGCTCGTCGCCAAGGGTGGGCGCGGCGGTCAAGGCAATCAACATTTTTCCAACGCGGTGCGTCAAGCGCCGCACTTTGCCGAGAAGGGCGAGCCCGGCGAGAAGTGCTCGCTGCGCTTCGAACTGCGTCTGCTCGCGGATTGCGGCGTCATCGGCGTGCCCAACGCCGGCAAGTCGACGCTGCTCAGCGTCGTGTCGGCCGCTCGGCCCAAGATCGCGGACTATCCGTTCACCACGATCGAACCCAACTTGGGCGTCGTGCGCGTTTCGGACGAAGCCTCGTTCGTGATGGTCGACGTACCGGGCTTAATCGAGGGCGCGCACGAGGGCGCGGGCCTGGGCGATCAGTTCTTGCGCCACATCGAGCGCACGCGCGTGCTGATCCATCTGCTCGACGGCGCCAAGTCGCTCGAAGAGATGCTGCACGACAAGCAGATCATCGAAAACGAACTCTCGCAATGGAACCCGCACTTGGTGCACAAGCCGACCCTGCTGGTCGTGAGCAAACAGGATCTGCCCGACGCCCAAGAGCGCTTGGCCGAACTGCGCGAACGCTTTCCCGACGCGCGCGGCATCAGTGCGGCCACCAAGCGCGGCGTCGACGAGCTGGTCTACGCCACCTGGCAGACGATCGTCGACGCGCCGCTGCCGGAGCTGGCCCTCCCCGCGCCCGCGCACATCGCGTTGAAAACCAAGGATCCGTTCTTCGTCGAACGCGACGCCGACGGAACGTTCGTGGTCAGCGGCGAACGCGTCGAGCGGCTCGCGGAGATGACGGACTTTGAATCCGACGAAGCCTTAGCGCACTTCGAGCGCGTGCTGGTGAAGATGGGAGTCGAAAAGAAATTGGTGGAGATGGGCATCGTCGACGGCGACAGCGTTCGCGTCGCACATTACGAGTTTACCTATTCGTGAAGATCGGCATCTTCGGGGGCACCTTCGACCCCATTCACAACGTGCATCTGTTCGTCGCCGAATCGGCGCGCCTGCTCGAAGGACTCGACCGCGTGCTGTTCGTTCCGACCAACAACCAGCACTATCGCAACGGCGCGCAGGTCGAGGACGCGCATCGCTGCGCGATGATCCTGGGCGCGATCTCCGACAATCCGGCCTTCGCGCTGGACGAGAGCGACTTGACCGCCGGCGCCAGCGGCTACACCGCCGATTTGCTGCCGCGCCTGCACGTCAAATATCCCGACGCGGCGTTCACGTTCATCATCGGTGCCGATTCGGTCGTGACCAACACGTGGGTGCGCTTCGACGAGGTGCTGGATGCGCTCGAGCGGTTCGTGATCGCGCCGCGCGCCGGCATCGGCGGCGACGCGCTGGCCCGCGTGCTCGCGGTGGTCCCCGCCGCCTTGCGCGCTCGCATCGACACCCTGCAGCTGCCCGAACTCCCCGAGTCGGCGACCCTGATCCGCACCCTGCTCGCCCAAGGCCGCAGCGTGCGCTATCTCGTCCCCGCGTCGGTCTGGCAATACATCCAAACCCACAAACTCTACTTGCAGGGCCATAGTCCTTAGACTATAATAGAGTCGTGCCATATTCCAAGGACTATCGTCCGGCGCTCGTGACCCTAGGAAAACGCTTCATCGCTGCCCGGAATGCTGCAAAGCGCAGCCAAGCGGATGTCGCGCGGGCCCTGCGCATGTCGCAGTCATCGCTTTCCCACATCGAACGCGGCGCCGATACCAGCCTCTCGACGTTCGTGGACCTCGCTCGGGAGCTCAACCTCGAGCCCACGCTCGTCCCCAAGGCGCTGGCACGCATCGTCAGCGACCTGGCCGCTTCGCATCGCGACGCCCGGAACGACGGCTGATGGCGGGCA
This sequence comes from Vulcanimicrobiaceae bacterium, assembly GCA_036510515.1. Classification (GTDB taxonomy): domain Bacteria; phylum Vulcanimicrobiota; class Vulcanimicrobiia; order Vulcanimicrobiales; family Vulcanimicrobiaceae; genus JALYSX01. Next base: position 10,760 of record DATCDS010000063.1, on the reverse strand, counting down.
TCCTGGAGGTTCGGTTGGGCGAACGGCTGGTCGGGACGCTGGCCAATCTGCCGGGTGACGCCAATCTCTTCATCTTCGCCGAAGAGTACGCCGACGACCCGAACCGGCCGGTCCTCAGCCAGGGGCTGATCGACGACGACGGATCGCTGCGGCAGCCGCGTCAGGTCCGGCGCGTCGCTCCGCCGTTCTTTGCCAACCTCTTGCCTGAAGATCGCTCGCCGCTGCGCGCGTTTCTCGCACGTCAGCATCAGCTCAATCCCAATCGGGATTTTCCGTTCCTGCGCGTCCTCGGCGGCGATCTCCCCGGCAACGTCATCGTCACCGATGCGGCCGCGCCCGTCGCACGGGACGATGGCGGCGCGCGCGACGCCGAGTTGGACGGCGACTTGGCCAAGGCTGCGGGCGAGATGCCGCGCATGCGCTTCTCGCTGGCGGGCGTGCAGATGAAGTTCAGCGCAAGCATGAAGAACGATCGCCTCACCCTTCCGGCCAGCGGCGCGGGCGGGGATTGGATCGTCAAACTTCCCAGCGAACGCTATCCGTATCTGACGCACAACGAAGCAACGACGATGGCGATCGCGCGCGATCTTGGGTTGAACGTGCCGGCGACGCGCCTGACGCCCATGCACGAGATCGAGGGTATCCCCGAAGGGTTGCAGCATCTCGGTCCCGCCTTCGCCATCGAACGCTTCGACCGTTTCGCAAGCGATCGCCGCGTTCACTTCGAGGATTTCTGCCAAGTCGCCGGTCTGCCGCCCGCCGGTAAGTACGAAGAGAAAACCATGGAGTGGGTGTGGGGCGCGTTCGCGCGCCTGTGTCCGCCCCAAGATATTGACGAGCTCGTGCGCCGGTTCGTCTTCGGCGCGATCGTCGGAAACGACGACATGCACTTGAAGAACTGGGCCGTCGTCTATCCCGACGGACGTTCCGCGCGCATCGCGCCGCTCTACGACTTCCTCCCGACCAGACGCTACACGCAAGGACGAACGATGGCGCTGGCCATCGGGGGCGACAATCGCTGGGCGCGCCTTTCCTGGGAAAGCCTGGTCACGTGCGCTCGGACGGCCGACGTACGCGTCCGCCGCGTCCTCGCCGCCGCGGCAGAAACCATCGGCGCCTTCCGCGAACGTTGGCCCAATATGCGCGATCGCTTCGAAGACCCGCAGGCCGTCAACACGATAGAGCATCAACTCCGCAACGTGCCGCTGCTGCGCACGGGGCCGCCGAGGATTTCATAAGATGCAGACGCTTGAGCGAATTATTTTGGCGAGCGGGTCGCCGCGGCGGTTAGAGCTGCTGGCGTCGCTCGGCCTGGTGGTTGAGGTCGTGCCCAGTGACTATGACGAACCGGCGATGCCCGATCTCACGCCGGTGGCGCTCGCGCAGACGCACGCGCGCGAAAAACTCGCCGCCGTGGTGCGCGCGCGGACGGAGTTCTACGCGCCCATCGTTGCAGCCGATACCGTGGTCGACGTCGACGGGCAAGCGCTCGGAAAGCCGCGAGACGACGCCGAAGCGACGCAGATGCTCGAGCGGCTCTCGGGACGCGAGCATCTGGTCCACACCGCCTTCGCGCTAGCGTTGCCCGGCGTCGACGCGCGCATCGAAGAATGCGAAACCACGCGCGTCCGCTTTCACGCGCTGTCCGGCGACGAGATCGCCGAGTACGTCGCGTCGGGCGAGCCGCTGGACAAGGCCGGCGCGTACGGGATTCAAGGACGAGCGGCGGCGCTGGTGGCCGGGATCGACGGCGACTTTTACACGGTCATGGGCTTTCCGCTCGGCCGCTTCATTCGCGCCCTGCGGCAGTTGGATCTGCACGTGCCGGCCGCGAACGTCTTGTCGTGATGTACCGCGACGAGCGCAAACTCTTTGCCTTGATCGGCGTCATCATCGTCGCCGCGGCGATCGCCTTGATCCAAATCTCGGCCGCGCATAGCGGAACGCCCAGCCCGATCTCGACCATCGGCACGTCGATCCTGGCGTCGATCGAGATCGCTGCCTCGGCAACCGGCAACGCGATCGGCGGCAGCGCCACGACCGTGCTCGCGCTTCCGCATCTGGCCAACGACAACCGCGATCTGGTCGCGCGTAACGGCGCGCTGGCCCAAGACAACGCGCGCCTACGGGAGCGATTGGAAGCCTACGCGCAGAGCGGCGCGCTGGCACCGATTATCGCTGCGGGTCGCGTCGTCACGCAGGCGCGCGTGATCGGCTTTCCGCCGGAGAACGATTCGCGGTCGCTGACGATCGACGCCGGAACGCGCGCGGGCGTGCGCAAGGACGACGGCGTGATGGTCGGCGCGGGCGTCGTCGGCATCGTGCAGGAAGCCGATCCGTTCACCAGCACCGTCTTGCTGATTACCGATTACACCAGCCGCGTTCCCGCGGTCGTGCGGCGCGGACGATGGTGGGGCATCGCGCGCGGCAATCTCACGAGCGTGCGCATGGAATACGTCTCGCAAGACGCGCCCCTGCGCGTGGGCGACGTGGTCGTGACCGGCGAGGGCCGTTCGTTTCATTCCGGCGAGGTGATCGGCACGATCTCGCGCGTCGAACGCAACGATACCGATCTCTATCAAACCGCCGTCGTCACGCCGGCCGTCAGCCTGGGCGCGCTCGATCGCGTCGTCGTCGTCTCTCGCTAATGTACGCACAAACCAAGAGCGCGCCGGATACCCCGTTCGTCGGACCGCCGTGGTGGCTGGCCGCGATCTGGCTGCTGGCCGCGCTGCTGTTTCAATTGATCGCCGCGCGCTGGTTCATGCTGCGCGAGGCGGTGCCCAGCGCGCTGCTGGTTGCCGTCGTGTACTACGCGATGCGCGTCGACATGCGCCGGGCCGGCGTCTACGGTCTGATCGCGGGGCTCTGCGCGGATCTGCTCGGCGGCACCGGCGGGGCGTGGACGATCGCCTCGACGCTGACCGCCATCGGCGTCGGCGCGCTCTCGCGGCTTTTCTTTGCCGACTCGCTGCTGCTGGCGGCGTCGATGGCGGCCGTGGCGACGCTGGTGCGTGACGCGATCTTCTGGATCGTGCGCTCGGCGCAAGGCTATCCTGCGGGCTTGGCCGGCTTGCACTTCCATCAGACGCTCTGGCAGGCGCTACTCGACGCGGTGCTGATCGCGGTCGTCATCCTGTTGACGCGCTGGCGCGAGAACTACCGCACGCGATGATCGTCGGAAAGCCGCGCCGAACGCCGTGGCAGCGCTCGCCGTATCGGCTCGGAACGTTTGTCGGCGTCACCGCGCTGGCGATCGTCGTCTTGATCGTGCGGCTGTTCCAAGTACAGATCATTCACGGCGACGAGTATCGCGCCGCCGCGCAAGAGAACCAAGTGCGTCTGATTCCCGTCACCGCACCCCGCGGCATCATTTACGACCGCAGCGGCCGCGTGCTGGTGCGCAGCCGTCCGTCGTTCGTCGTCGGCTTGATTCCGTCGGAAGTGACCGACATCGATACCGAGTTGGCGTCGCTTTCGCGCGCGGTCGACGTTCCGGTCGCAACCCTGCAACGCCGGCTGCTGCATCATCGCGGCATCGACTATCGTACGTTCGATCAGGTCGCGGCGGCCGAACCGTACGGGCCCGTCCTGCTCGCCGATGACCTGCAGGTTCCCCAGGTCGCGCGGCTATCGGAGTTGCTGGACGCGTTGCCTGGAGTCGATCTGGAAGTCGAGCCGATTCGCGATTACCCGATGGGCGCGATGGGATCGCACATCTTCGGCTTCGTGGGTCAGATCAACGAGCAAGAGTACGACGCGCTCAAACACCAAGGGTATTCGCCCAACGACGTCATCGGCAAAGACGGGCTCGAATCGCAGTACGATCGTCTGCTGCGCGGCGCGCCGGGCGGCCAGCGCATCGTCGTCGACGCCAGCGGCAACGCCGTACCGGGCGTCACGCTCCCGTCCAAACCCGCAACGCCCGGCGACAGTTTGGTGCTCACGATCGATTGGCGCCTGCAAGCGATCGTCGAACACGCGCTGCAGACGCACGTGCGCGCGCTGGGCCGCAGCTTGGGGCGGCAGCTGTCCGCCGCCGTCGTCGTCGAGGATCCGTATAGCGGCGGCATTTTAGCATTGGCCAGTTATCCCAACTTCAATCCCAACGATTTCGCGCAAGAGCGCAACCGCCGCATCGAGTCCTATCTGCGCGATCCCGCCAACCCGCTGTACGATTTCGCAATCGCGGCGGCGACACCGACCGGCTCGACCTTCAAGATGGTCACCGGAACCGCGGCGATCTCCGAGGGCGTCGTGAAACCCAACGAGGTCGTCTACGACAGCGGCGCGTGGAACTGCGGCGGTTACGTCGCGCGCGATATCGCGTCGGGCGGCCTGGGGCGCACGACGTTCGTGCCGGCCTTGGCGGCGTCATCGGACGGCTACTTCTATCAAATGGCCTGGCGCCTGGGGAACGCGCGCTTACGCAAATGGGCCCTGCTGTTCGGCTTGAGCAAACCGTCGGGCATCGATTTGCCCGGTGAGATCGCGGGCAACTGGCCGACCAACGCGTGGATGATGAAAGTCTACGGCCTGCCGCTGGAACCCAGCGATGTCTGCTCGCTGGGCATCGGGCAGGGCGCCATGCAAGCCACGCCCCTGCAGATCGCCAACGTCGCGAGCACCATCATCAACGGCGGAACGCTCTACGTTCCGCACCTGGTGTCGCAGGTGCGCGACGCGCAGGGCAAGGTCGTGCGCAGTTTCGGCAGCCGAATCATCCGACAGGTGCCGGCAACCCCGCAAGCGCTGGCGGCCGAACGCGCCGGCATGGCCAAAGTCACCGATCCCGGCGGCACGGCCTACGGACTAGCGATTCCCGGCCTGCCGTATTCGGGCAAGACCGGCACCGCCGAAACCGCCGGCGGCAACGGCCCCAACACGACCTGGTTCGTCGCCTGGGCGCCGACCGCGCACCCCAAGCTCGCGATGGCCGTCTACGTCGATCGTTCCGGCGGCTACGGCGCCGGCGTCGCCGCGCCGATCGCCCAACAAATTCTCATCGACTACTTCAAACCAAACGCGTCCCGGCGATAACCAGCACGATCGCCACCGCCGGACGCAGCCAGATTTCCGGCAAATACTTGCACAGACGACTGCCGACGTAGACGCCCGGAAGCGAACCCACCAACAGCGTAAGCGCGACCTTGTAGTTGATGTCGCCCAAGCTCGCGTGCCCGATTGCGGCGATCGGAATCAGGAACGCGGCGAACGCGATGTCGCTGCCGATCAGCCGGCGCAATCCGATCGCCGGCGCGAGCAGCAGCAGCAGCGGCAGGGTCATCGCACCCGATCCGATCGACGTCAGCGACACGAAGAACCCGACGATGGCGCCGGCCAACGCCAGCGGGAGCTTGCGCCGCTCGTCCATCGCGCCGTCTCCGGGCGGTCGCAAAGCCGCCGCGCGTTTGGTCAGCAGACTGTACATCAGCGATGCCGCCGCGACGAACAGCGCGATGCCCACCGCTCGTTTGACGATGATATCGAGGACGTGCGTATCGACGAGGTGACGCAAGCCGTACAGCAACGCGATCCCAGCCAGCGCGCCGGGGATCCCGCCGTACAGCAACGTGCGAATGATTTTCCAATCGAGCGTCCGTTGGCGGTCGTGCAAGAACGCGCCGAAGATTTTGGTCGGCACGCTGTAGAGCAAATCCGTGCCGACGGCGACGAGCGGATTCATCCCCAGAACCAACATCAAGACCGGCGTCATGATCGAACCGCCGCCGACGCCGGATATTCCAATCAAGATTCCAACGATCAATCCCGTCGAAACCAGTTCCACGAGCCACATTCCCCCCGCGGATTGCGGGTCGCGAGGCTTGCGGCCTGCCCGAGCGCGGCCCGCAAGCGCAGGAAGCGATTTTCAACGCTGTGAACAACGCGGAAAATGGATCGCGAGCACATCGGCTGGGAAGACTCGAAAACCGTCGTTACTCACGGGACCCGTGACGACTTTTTGGCTGCCTGGTACCTTACGTACAATCGCATCTGGCCTCTCGTGCGTTCGAAACGCTGGGGCCCGACCGCGCTCGGAGTAATCTTGGCATGCATCATCGTGGTGACCGTCCTGTTGAGTCCGTCGGCGGAATCGCACTTCATCTACACGGACTTTTAAGCGACGCCGACCACGGCGTCACCAAGGCTCGCTGGTGGCTTTGCATACCGGTCGCTTTGCTTTGTCTTGCGATCGTCGACGGCGGGCTGTGGTTTTGGAAACCCGCGCCGTCGCGGTTGCCCGAGCAATTCTCGGCGGCGTATCTCCAACGGTACGTCGGCGAGCTTAGGGGAAGGCGGCCGATCGTCTTTCTTGGCGACTCGGTCCTGTGGGGCTATCGCCTACCGGCCGACGATGCCGCGGCCTCGCTCTTGCGGCATCGCTTTCCTAACCAGCCGATCGTCAATCTCAGCTACGAGGGCGGCAGCAGCGCGAACACCTATTTCATGCTGCGCTATCTGTTGGCCGGCGGCGTTCGCCCGGCGCTGGTCGTCTTCAACGTTAACAGCAAGGAAACCAACAGCGCGGACAGCGCCTACAGTCGCTTGCATCCGTCGCTGGAGGCCGACGTCGCACCGTTGCTTTCGGCGTCGGATCGAAAACTGCTGACGCTGCAGCCGCCGCCGACGCTGGCGTTGCATTTAGAGTACGCCGTCGCCGACGTCTGGCAACTCTATCGCTACCGCACCGACCTGCGCGAGGCACTGTTCGGAACCGACGACGCCGCCGGCGCCGCCCGCGACTGGATCCAGCAGCTCACCGGTTCGGCCAATCTGCAGGCGCAAGCGCATCGGCCGACGCCCGACAAATTCCTGGGCACCTACGACCTTGCTCCGCTGGACCGCGACAACGTCGATTTCACGTACCTCAAACGGATCGCCGCGCTGTTGCGAGCGCAGCGGATCCCGACGGTGGCCTTTCTCACGCCGACCAATCACGCGCTGCTCAGCGATTACATCGGCGTTCCCGAATACGGTCAAAAGCTACAGCAGCTTGCCGAGGCCTTGCGCGAACCGAACGTCACCGTCTTTAACTGGGATCGATCGATGCGCACCGATGAGTTTCTCGACAACGATCACTTAACGATCGAGGGAAACCGGCGTTTGGCGACTATGCTGGCGCCCGCCATGCGTGCGCGGTTGCCGCAGTGATCTTTAATACGTGGCTCTTCGGCGTCTTCGGCGTGCTGACGTTCGTGTTGTATTGGTACGTGGTTCCCAAGACGTGGCGCCCGTGGTTCCTGATGCTCGCCGGCCTCGTCTTTTACTGCGCTTCGATTCCGGCGTACACGCTGCTCATTCTGGCGTTAGCCGCGGTCACGTATGGGGTCATTCGTTGGCTGCTCGCCCTTCCGCCCGATGCTACGCGAGCGCGGCGCATCGCCGTATCGATCGGCATCACGGCCAGCGTCGGCGTGCTGCTGTTCTTCAAATATACGAAGCTGTTCGCGACGACGTTTGGATCGCTCTGTCACGGCGGCTGTATTAACCTCGTACCCAACATCATCGTTCCGCTGGCCGTCTCGTTCTTCACCTTCGAATTCGTTCACGCGCTAGTCGACGTCTACATCGGAAAAATCAAGCACGTCGGGTTCCGCGACTTCGCGCTGTTTTCACTGTTTTTCCCGACCATGGTCGCCGGACCGATCAAGCGCTACCAAAACTTCGTGCCCCAGATCGACAACGTTACGAAGATGGACCGCCTCAACGGTTTGGTTTTTGCAAGCGGCGTCTTTCGAATTATTCTCGGCCTAGCCAAGAAGTCGATTATTGCGGATTCGATGAACCCGCTCGTCCAGCCGCTGCTCACGCCCCAGCCATACTACACGCACGCGGACTACTGGATGGGCGCCCTAGCCTATACGGCCAAGATCTACTTCGACTTCACCGGCTATTCCGACATCGCAATCGGCTGTTCGCTGCTCCTGGGCTTCCAAATTCTCGAAAACTTCGATCGGCCGTATTGGTCGGAGAATATCTCGGTCTTCTGGCGGCGCTGGCATATTAGTCTGAGCTCGTGGATACGCGACTACATCTTCATTCCGCTAGGCGGATCGCGTCGCGGCAAGGTTTGGACGATCGCTAACCTGGCGATCGTCATGGGCCTAGCCGGTCTCTGGCACGGCGCCGCCTGGCATTTCGTCGTGTGGGGACTGTGGAACGGCGCGGGCCTGGGGCTGCATCGCGTCTGGACCGGCCTGGTCGGATCGCGCTTGCCCGAGGCGATGAAGGCATCGCGCTGGCTCGCCGGCGTCTCGATCGCCGCGACGTTCTTGTTTACCGTCTTCGGTTGGGTGCTGTTCGCAGTTCCCGATACGAAGACCGCAGGGGTCGTCTATCGCGAAATGGTAGCTTGGCCCGGTGCGAACTCTGCCGATCATTCACACGTTGGGCGGGTGCGGCGGAACGTTGTTGGCCAAGTGTCTGGGCTCCCTTGACGGCGTCGTCCTCCTGAGCGAATGTAACCCTAGCTCGGCGGAACTGTTTTCCCGACGCCTCAATCCATTCGTGCAGATGCGCAACTGGTACCCGGCGTTGTTCGCCCGCGTCGAGGCCGGGTTCGACGAATCGCAAATGCAGCACGACGACCGCTTTCAAGCGTTCTTACTCGCGGTCTACGACGCGGTCGAAGCCGAAGGCGGCCACCTGATAGTGCGCGACTATAACTATATCGATTACTTCGGAGTACCGTTTACGCAGAAGCCTGCGCTGGAGTTGACCTTGGTGCGGGCGCTGCGCGATCGCTTCGAATTTCGCGCGGTCGTTTTGGTGCGACATCCGCTGGACCAATACGGCAGCCTCCGATCGCATCGAATTCTTAAAGATGTTCTTTCGCCCGATATTTTTCTCGACGGCTACGAGCAGTTTCTCAGCGACGTCGGTGCGGCGAAATTCGTTACCTACGAGCACTTACTGGCTTCTCCCGCGGGGACGCTGCGGGACCTTTGCGACCTCTTCGGACTGCGCTACGATGAACGCGTGCCCGCGCGGTTTCATCACTACCGCAGCGTCACCGGAAATCTTTCGCGCGATGCCGAGGCCGCAATTTCCCCGTCGCGACGGACGCCCGTGATGGATTTCTGGATGCGCGAACTGCAGGAACGCCCGGCCTACCGAAACCTGCTCGTTCGACTTGGCTATGGGGATCGTTGAGCGCCCGTGCAGGACCGAAGCGTGAACGGGCCCAAGCAGGCCAGAACGCAATGATCGAAGATGTCAATCCCGCAATCGACGTTAATGACCTGATGGCCAAGGTGAATGAGCAGATCGAAGGGCGTTATGCTGCGTCACTCATTCAGGGCTCGCCGGCCGGAGGTCTATCGGCAGACGTTACCACGATGGTCGCCGGTATCGAACAGGCCCTGCATGCCGCAGAGGCGGCGTCGCACGTTCGCACGTCGATCGGAAGATCGTCGCGCCTGCTTGGCGGATCGACGGCGCTCCAAGGCTTCGTTCTGCGCGTCCTCGCCTTTATTTTACGGGATCAGCGAAACGTCAACGCGGCGGTGGTGGAAGCCCTTCGGAAGTCCCTCCAACTCAATATCCGCCTCTCCGAAGAAGTCGATCGCCTGAAGTCGCGGCTGCCACAACCGCCTGCGTGAGGCTTGCGATTGTCACCCCCTGGTACGGGGAGGACTTAACCGGCGGCGCGGAGCGGTTGGCCTGGGAGCTCTCGCACGGCTTGCAGCGGGCCGGCCACAACGTGACCGTCTTGACGACGTGCGCGCGATCGTTTCTGGATCCTTGGGATAAGAACTATCATAGCCCCGGAACCTCATCGCTCGAGGGGGTCGAGGTCGCGCGCTTTCGCGTGGACCGCATCAATACCGCGGCATTCCGAGAGATCAATCGCCGCCTGCTCGCAACGCCGGAATCCCGCTTGCTGCCTGGCGCACCGGTTCTCGACGAGCACGGCGCGGCGGTCTTCGCTCGCGACAACATCGTCTCGTCTGCGTTGCTCGCCGAGCTCGCGCGCTCGGGAGCGACCTATGAGGCGATCGTCTTCTTGCCGTATCTCTATGGAACGACGCTGCGCGGCTGGCAAGTCGTTCGCGAGCGCGCCGTCATCGTACCCTGTCTGCACGACGAGGCGTACGCTTACCTCGAGCCGGTCGCCACAATGATGCGCGGCGCACCGCTACTGTTGTTCAACAGTGTCGGCGAGTTCGAACTGGCACGCCGCATCTATGGGCCGAGCATCGCTTCGCACTCATGCGTCGTCGGCTCGGGCGTCCAGCCGCTCGCTGACGCCGTCGAAACGCGCGCGCCGATCGGAAATTTCATTCCCGAGGACTCGGACTACATTTTCTATTTGGGGCGGCAGATGGAAGGCAAGAATATCGCTCTGCTGACCGAAGCGTTTCGCCGTTTCAGGCACTTGGAACCGGCTTCTCCGTTGCGATTGGTGCTCGCCGGCGAGGGAGCGGAACGCACCGAAAACGCGCTGGGCGACGTCGTGAACCTCGGCAGAATTGACGACGCGGCTAAAGCCCGTCTCCTGCGCGCGATGCGCGCCCTCGCACAGCCGAGCAAGAACGAAAGCTTCTCGCGCACGATGATCGAAGCGTGGTACGCCGGGAAACCCGTTATCGTGCATGCCGATTGCGTTGCGACCGCGGGCGCGCTGGATGCGACGCACGGCGGGTGGCAGGCTCGCGACGTTGCGGGATGGCAGCGAGTCCTCCACGTCGTTGCTTCAACGAGCGATGCGGATCTTCGAGAGATCGGCTCGCGGGGCACGGCCTACGCTCGGGAGATCG
>DATCDS010000062.1:0-20871 GCA_036510515.1 Vulcanimicrobiaceae bacterium | reverse complement strand
CGTGCGCCGCTCGCGCCCGCCGCAACTGATCCGCGCCAAGACCATCGTGACCTGCGACGCCGACGTTGCGCAAAACGGCGTCACGTTCCAACAGTTAGGGCGAATCGACGACGCGGCGATGCTGTGCTTCGGCGGCTACGTCGACGCGATCGGGCCGCGCGCCGAAGTCGAAGCGCTGCTCGAAGATCTCCCCGCGCGCTTCAACGCGCACGTCGCGCGCATCCGCGAGCGGGTCGGCGTGACGCCGGCGCTCCTGTTTCCGCGCGACAACGGTCGCGCGACGCTCGAAGAGATCGATCTTGGCGACCGCGTGGTCGTGCCGGGGTTCGTCGACGCCCACGCGCACCCGCTCTTTGCCGGCGAGCGCGAACGCGATTTTGCCGCGCGCCAGCGTGGGGAACAACCGCCCCAAGGCATGGCGCACACGATCGCGCGGACGCGCACTGCGCTGGCCGACGGGCAAGCCTTCTTCGACCGAATCGTTCGCCCGCGCCTGGTCGCGATGCTCGCGCACGGAACCACGACGCTGGAGACCAAGACCGGCTACGCCTTGGATCGCGACGGCGAGTTCGAACTGCTGGCGATGATCCGCACGTACATGCGCGATCCCGCCCTCCCGCGCTTGGTGCCGACGTTCTTGGGCGCGCACGCGCTGCCGCCGGAGTTTGCGGATGCCGACGCGTTCATCGACCACTTGATCGAACGCTGTCTACCCGAGGCCAAGCAGCACGGCGCGATCTATGCCGACGCCTTCTGCGAGGCCGGATTTTTCTCGCCCGTGCAGGTCAGGCGCTACCTCGAGGCCGCGCGCGCCGCGGGATTACGCCTGCGCGTGCACTGCGACGAGATGTCCTACGGCGGCGCGGCCGCCATGGCGGTGGATCTCGGCGTCGATGCCGTCGATCACTGCAACTTCATCGACGATCGCGACGTCACGGCGATCGCTCGGGCCGGCATCGTGACCGTCGCCTGTCCGGCAACCATCGACTACCTCGGTCTCGCACGCCGTGCGCCCGTGCGCGCGCTGCTCGAACGCGGCGGGCGCGTCGCCTTGGCCAGCGACTACAATCCCGGAACGTCGCCGTGCTTCAACTTGCAGACCGTCGCGCATTTGGGACGCACGCTCTTTGGGCTCTCTGCCGCCGAAGCACTCGATGGCGTCACGCGAGCGGCGGCCGCGTCGTTGCATATGCCCGTCGGGCGTTTGCGCGTCGACGGGCCCGCCGACTTCGTCGCTTTGCGCATCGGCGACCCCGAAGACTTCGGCTGGGAGTTCGGCGGGAACCTCGCCGAGTACGTCGGCCGCGGCGGGGAGATCATGCCGTCACCGTGGGCAGGCCCGTGAGCGACGTGTTTCGCTGCGGCCGTGCAATCGCCGGCGCCCGCGAGCAACGCGACTACACATTCGCCGTACGCGATGGCCGTTTCGCCGAGTGTCACGGCGAGCGTAGGCCCGAACGGGCCGAAGCCGAGCCGCCGACGCGAAGCTTCCCCGCCGACCGCCTCGTCGTGCCGGGCTTCGTCAACGGACACAGCCACGCGTACCAGATCTTGCTGCGCGGGTGGGCGGACGATTGGACGTTCGCGCGCTGGCGCTCCGACGCGCTCTACCGCATCGTCCCGCAGTTGACCGTCGAGGATGTGTATTGGGTCTTCGTGGCAGCGTTCTCGGAGATGCTGGCGGCAGGCATCACGACCGTTGCGGAGTTCTTCTATCTCAACGGAGAAGGTAACGCGCGCGCGGAGGCTGCGATATCCGCCGCGCGCGATACCGGCATCCGCCTGGTATTCGCGCGCACGTGGATGGACGCGCCGACGGCACCCGCGGCCTTTCGCGAAACGATCGAACAAGTCACGGAACGCACGCTGGAACTCATGAACCGCTTTCCCGAAGCCAACGTCTGCGTCGCGCCGCATTCCCTGCATGCCGCCTCGCCGCAGATGGTGCGCGCGGCCGCAGAGTTCGCGCGCGCGCACGGCCGCGCCATGCACGTTCACGTTGCCGAAGCGTCATACGAGGGCGAACAGACGCTCGCCGAGCACGGCGCGACGCCCATCGCGCTGCTGGATCGGCTGGGAGCGCTCGACGAGCGCACGGTGGCGATTCACGCGATCTACATCACCACCGACGAAATGCGACTGCTCGCAGAGCGCGGCACCCGTGTGATTCACTGTCCGACGACCAACCAATATCTCGGGGACGGCACGTGCGACGTCGTCGGTCTGCGGGCGTTAGGGGTCAGCGTTGGGCTGGGAACCGATGCCGACGTCAAGCCGTCGTTGATTGACGAAATGCGCGCCGCATCGATGCTGCAGAAACTCGCCCGCCGCGACGGCAGCGCGCTTGGTGCATCGGAAGCCTTCGCCATGGGCACGACGGAGGGCGCCGCCGCGCTAGGCGTTAGCGCCGGCGACATTGCGCCCGGCCTCTTCGCCGATTTCGTCGTGCTCGACGGAACGCGCATCGATCCGTGGTCTCCCGCGGTCAACGCGCTGGTGTACCGAGGAGAATCCGCCTGGGTCCAAGCCACCTACGTCAACGGCCGCCGAGTCTACAGCGGTGCCCCCTCTCCATTAGCCATCGAAGCGGCCCAACAAACCGCACGCATAGCCGAACGCCTAGGCAGCGGCACGCGTTCCTCGTGACGCCGGTGGTTCGACTTCGTCGCTTCGCGACTACGCCATGACGGTTGCGGCGTTGTCAGAGTTCCGCTCGTACGGCTTTCATGAAGGGGGCGAAGCGGGCGTCGGATTCTTCGCTGGAGGGCAGGCCGGTGTAGACGACGATGACGTAGGTGCGGCCCTCGGCGGTTTCTAGGATGCCGCCGTCGTGGTTGACCTCGTCGGTGCTGCCGGTTTTGTGCGCGAAGCGATCGCCGGGGCGCAGGCCGGGATTGAGACGGTCGTTGTGTTTTTGGCGTGAAAGCACGGCGCGCAACGTCTGGGCGTAGGGAGCGGCGTCGGCGGCGATCAACTCGAACGTGCGGGCGGCGTCGCCGGCGGAGTGCAGATTGCGATGTTCCCGATCCCAATCGGGGTCGACGATCAGCGGATCGCTGCCCGAGAGTTTACGGTAGAAGGCCGTGCGCGTTAAACCATAGCGATCGCGCACGATCGACGTGGCGTTTTCACGGCCGAGGATGTCGTAGAACATGTTGGTCGCGATGTTGTCCGAGATCGTGATCATCAACTCGATCAGTTCCTCAACGCTCGCGCGCGAGCCGAGAACCAGGGGCGTATCGTCGCTGGTCGTCATCACCCCGGGACCGACCTCGAAGACGTCGTCCAAACGCAGCTTGCCGTCGGCGACGGCCGTGTACGCGGCCAGCGCCAGCGGGGTCTTGAGCATGCTTGCCGGGTAGAGATAGCGTTCGGGCTCGATCCGAATCTCGGGACCGCCCCGCCCGTCGACGGGGGCCAGGACGATGGAAGAGGGCTCCAAGCCGGCGTCGTGGGCGGCCGCAAGGACGATTTCGGGGGTGAGCATCGGATGCGGCTTCGGCCCCCGGTTCCTCGTCCCCCCGAGGGCGTGGAGGGCACAGGCGGCGGTGCAAGTGGGTACTTGCACGCAGACTTTCCGCCTGCTATACTGGCGTGTAAGCACTTGCACGCGCAGGTGTATCCCAATTCATAGAAAGTCAGGATTCTCGCGTGAATAGCCTCGTCGTTGAATACCATCCCGATAGTCTAGCGGCGACCGAAGCCGCGGCGATCGCCGCGTTTGCCTCGGGCGCGGAATGCGTCGTGCTGGATCTCGACTCGATCGCCAGCCTCGATGCGTCGGCGGTGCGCGGCCTCATCGGGCTGCTGCGCCGGGCGCGCGAGCACGGCGGCGACGTTGCCTTGCGTGTCGGACGCCCGGACATTTTGCGCACGCTCAGCGTCACGGCCCTCGACCGTATTTTTAAGGTCGTCAACACGGAGGCTGCCTGATGCGCCGCGCTCTTGCTATGGCCGCGCTGATCGCTTGCACGCTGGGCGCCTCGCCGTCGCCTGCCGCCTCTCCAGCATCCCAAGCGCATGAGATCATCCAAAAGATGCTCGATCGAAATCCTTCGCTGCATTCCTATCGATCGCGCGTACACGTCAGCCTTCGAATGTTGAGTTTTCCATACTTAGCCCCGAAGCTCGATGGTACGTCGTACTTCAAGCGGCCGGATAACTATGTGGTCGAATTCGATCGCGTTCCCGGTTACGCCAAGGGCTTTTCCACCCTGTTCGACGCTGTCGGCGATCCCGCGGCATGGTCGAAGGATCAGAACGTCGTGCTCGACGGTCGCAGTACGCTCGACGGCCGCCCCATGCTCGTCCTGCGCCTCACCAAGAAGATTCCCAGCTCGATCCTTGCGTATTCGCTGGCGTTGGTGGACGCGCAGACCTACGATCTCAAGCGCATGGAGTGGCATTACACCAGCGGCGGAACGATCGTGATGATCCAAACCTACCGCAGTCAGGGCAGCTACGCCGTATTGGATAGCCAGCACGCGACGATCGATATTCCGCACATCCGCGCGGTCGCCGATTCTACCTACGGTCCATACGAAACCAACGTCGCTCTGAACGACACGGTCTTTGCAAGCCGATGATTCATCAAGATACCAAGCGCGAACCCAAGTCCCCCGAGGAAACGCGCGAGCGTATCTTGCTGGCCGCGCGCGATTCCATCGCCCACAAGGGCAAGCGCGGCGCAACGACCCGCGAGATCGCCGACGTCGCCAACGTGAACGAAGCCACGCTCTTCCGTCATTTCGGAAGCAAGGAAGCGCTTCTCATCGCCACCGCACAGCGGTTTTGCGGCATCGTGGAACTCAAGAGCGTGGTCGAGAGCCTCTCGGGAGACCTGGATGCCGACCTGCTGATCGTCGCCCGCACGATGCTCGAACGCATGGAGTCGGTCCGCGACATGATGCGCTGGTCGTTGGTCGAAGAGGACGACGGCTTCGCCCTGACCACCTGGCGGCCTCAGGAGGCCATCCACCAGGTGATCCTGGCCTTTATGAAGCGATTCGTCGATTCGGGTGAATTGCACGGCGATCCGGGGAAACTCGCCTTGGTGTTTATGGGTTTCATCTTTGCGCACGTCCTGGCGCGCAAGAAGTTTCCCGAAGAGCGGATCTACCAAGATCCCGAACTGGCCCTGCGGGTGTATATTAACGTCTTTTTGAATGGTGTAAGGAGCAGAACATAAATGGACTCGCGTGAGTCGCGGCAGCAAACCATTCCCACGGCAACGCCGACCAACGGCGCCGCGGGCGAGGTTCCTGTCGACGTGGAGGAGGAACGAACGGGCCCGCGCAAGCGCGTCATTTTCGGCGTTCTGGGTGTCATCGCCGCAATTGTCATTATCTTTTATGGCGGAAAGTGGTTCCTTTACGCACGCGTGCACCAATCGACCGACGACGCGCGCATCGATGCCAGCGTCGTGCAGATCAACAGTAAGATCACCGAACGCGTCGATTCGATCCTCGTCGATACCGATGACGCGGTCAAGAAGGGCCAAGTCTTGGTCATCCTGGACAACGCCGACGAAACCGCTAAGGTCGCCCAAGCCAAAGCCAACTACGATCTAGCGCTGGCCAACCAGCGCACGCTGAGCGAGCAGGGTCGCGGCGGCGTCGCGCAAGCGCAAGCCGCCGTTTCGGGTTCGCAAGCCGCGGCGAACGCGGTTTCGGGGCAAGTGGCCACGGCCCTCGAGACCGTACCGTCCGCGCGGGCCGCCTATGCGAAAGCCCAGGCCGATCTGGCTCGAACGCAGTCGCTGGTGTCCACCGGCGACATTCCGCGCGCGCAACTCGATGCGGCTCGCGCCACGGCCGCTGCGGCCTACGCGCAGCTGCAGACCGCGCAAACGCAAGTCGGCTCGTCGGGCTCCAACCTGAATGCCGCGCAAGAGCAGGTCGGCGCCCAGCAAGGTGCGTTAGAGGCCGCGCAAGGGAAGCTGGCGCAGGCCACCGATCCCAGCCAAGTCGAAGCGGCGAAAGCGTCGTACGATCAGGCGTTACAAACGCTGGGCTACACGAAGATCGTCTCGCCCATCGACGGGTCGATCGGTGAGAAGAGCGTCGATATCGGACAAACCGTCGGCACGGGCATGACCTTGCTGACCGTGATTCCCGACAAGATCTTCGTCACCGCGAACTTCAAAGAAACGCAATTGGGCGACATGCGCCCGGGTCAAGAGGTCGACCTGAGCGTCGATGCTTACAAGGGCGTGAAGTTCACCGGCCACGTCGACTCGATCAACCCCGCTTCGCAAAACACCTACGCGTTAGTGCCCGCGCAGAACGCGACGGGGAACTTTGTGAAAGTCACCCAGCGCGTTCCGGTGAAGATCGTCTTTGACAACTACGATGCAAAGCACTATCCGATGCGCCCCGGCATGAGCGTCGAGGCGTCGGTCAAGGTTCGTTAGCAACGTGAGAAAACATCTGACGGCGTCGCTCGCGCTTGCCGTATGTGCGAGCGGATTCCTCGCGCCGGCGCTCGCCGCGCCGCGCACGGCAGCGCCGCGTTCCGCCGCGGTTCCGACGCCCGTACCCAGCCCGCATCTGCCGGTGGTCCCTTCGGTCGCTCCGGGTTACGCCGGGCCCGATATCGCGCCCGCCAACCCCGATCTGGTCGGCGTTACGGCGCAGCCGTTTGTCGGCATCACCCTGCAAGATGCGATCGGCATGGCGCTGATCAAGAATCCCAGCCTCGCCGTCGCGGCTTCCAACGCGCGCATCGCCGGGTATCAAATCGTAGCGGCCAAGGGCGCGTTCGATACGCAGTTTATGCTGGAGCCGTCGTTCACGCACGTGACGCAAGCTCCGCAGAACGCGGTTTTTGCCGGCCCGAACTTCGGCCCGATCGTGCAGAATACCGCGAAGCTCCGGGCAGGGGTCTCGGGCCAACTGCCGTCGGGCACGCAGTACAGCGCCAGCCTGTCGTCGTCGAAGACCGACGACAACACCTTGATCAACTCGTTCGATCCCTACTATCCGTCGACGCTGCAGTTGCAGGTGAGCCAACCGCTGCTGCGCGATAACGGAGAAAACGCGGCCAAGCATCAGTTGGAACTGGCGGTCGTGAACGCCGACGTGTCGCAAGCCAGCGCGCTCGCAAACGCTTCGCAGACGCTCTCGCAGGTCTCTGACGCATACTGGGATCTCGTGGCCGCCTGGCGCAACGTCGCGATTCAAGAAGAAGCGCTGCGCGAGGCAGTCGCTCAGCAAGGCAGCGAGGTGCGCTTGGCCAAGCAAGGTGCCGCCGCGAACGTCGATGCGATCGAATCGTCCGGTCAAGTGGCGACCTTCCAGCAAGACGTGTACTCATCGCTGCAGACCGTCGCGCAGTTGCAGAACCAACTCAAGAGCCTGGTCGTCAACGACCCGGCCGATCCGATTTGGCGCGCGAACCTCGTGCCGACCAGTTCCGTGCTTGCGTTGCCCGCGCAGCCCTCCCTCGATGCGTTGGTCGCGACGGCAATCAAACAGCGTCCCGAAGTACGTCAAGTCGCCGACGCGCAGCGTCAAGCCGAGCTCGATCTCAAGTTCGCGAAGAATCAGGCGCTTCCCAAAGTCGATCTGCAGTTGGGCTACTCCAGCAACGGTTTTGCAGGCCAGCCGACCGACTCGTCGGCGCTGGCCGGCTTCGGGCCGGCGCCGACGATCCCGCCCTATCTCATCGGTAACGCGGGTCAGTCGTTGAGCAACACCTTCAGCAGCAAGTTTCCAACCTACAATATCGGCGTGCTGTTCAGCGAGCCCATTGGGAACCACACCGGGAAGGCCAACATCGCCATCGCCCAGGAGCAAGAGCAGATCGCCGCGATCCAGGGTAGTGGGTTGTACGCGCGTATCCAGGCCGAGGCGCGCAACGCATTGCAAGGCTACCAGTCGGCGTTGGCGCAGCTGCACTCGGCGCGCATCGCTCGGCAAGACGACGAGCAAGTCTTTGCCAGCGAGACGCGCAAGTTTCGCAACGGCGAGTCGACGACGTTCCTAGTACTCCAGCGCCAGGTCGAACTGGCGCAAAGCCGCGGTCGCGAACTGCAGGCGCAAACCAACCTCAACAAAGCCGTGGTCGAACTCCAGCGCGTCAGCGGCGATATCCTGGCCGCCAACGGCGTCGACCTCACGACCTTGGGCTCCAAGGCGACGCCCTAAGAAAGTCGCGTCTCGCACCGTTTTTCTGGATCCAAAGCGTGATCCGCGACGACGGCGAACGCACGCTCCTCTTCGACCTCGACTTCGCCATCCAAAACGCCGCCCGCGCAACCAACGAGCAAACCGCTCGCCGAAGCCTAAGCGCCGACTAGTAGCGCGCCATGACAAAAAATAGCGCGTAAAGATTGATCGCAATATGCATCGCGCACGGCGCCGTCAAACTGCGCGTGCGAACGTACAATACGGCCTGCACGATTCCGCTGAGAAACGCAAACGCCATTTGATCGGTGCCGCCGGTGTGATGCCAGAGTCCAAAGAGGAGCGAGCTAATCACGATCGAAACGATCGCCGGCATCACGCCGTTGAACGCGCGAATCAGTGCGCCGCGGAAGTAAATCTCTTGGACGATGGGCGAAATGATGCCGACGATGAGGACCAGCAAGACCGCCGCCAGCCCGCGCGCAGCTCCCTGGTGGTAGGCGGTCCAGTTTGCGACCGACGACTGATGCAAGGGCACATATAGCCTGAGAATCTCAAAGGCGAAATCGAAGGCGAAAGCCGCGGCAATGCCGAGCGGGACGTGCCACCACACGAAACGCGTTAGGCCAAGCCGTTTCAGCGGCTCTCGCAGGAAGCGAAAGCCTTCCATAACGATCAGCACGTAGCCCAGGTCGCGCACGAGATAGAAGACGGCAAGCACAAACGAAACGGACGAAGCACCGTCTAGTGCGAAGGCACGAACCGGCGGCAGGAACAGAAGAAAGTGGGCGACGTGTCCGTGCAGGTGATCCCATGCGGTGGCGACCAGCGCGACGCCGGCAACGTAAACCAGCCACTTTACGCGCTCGTTCATTGCAGTTCGTTTTCGGCCCTGCGGGCCTACGCTCACCATGACACCCACCCGCTCGACCGGCAACACGGTGTCTCGCCATGACATTGCGGGAGAGGACGCGTCCGGCGGGAATCTAACATCGCGTTTTATTGGCGCACTATTTGTGTTTGAGCATGCCGGCGGCGAGACGATCGAGAAGCCAAATGAGTTCGCCGTTGATTGGCGAGACGATTTGGACGGGTGTTTTCGTCGGATCGTAGTCGCCCTCGCGAGCGGCGGCGACGGCCGGCGCTTTTTCGATGCCTTCGGCGCAGATGACGACGGTGCGAGCATTATTGATAACGCGCGGCGTGATCGAGAGTCGATCCGTCCCGGTTTCTTCGGAATAGGTCGCGCGAACGAGCGCCGCATCGTCCGTCGTCGGATCGGTGCCGGGGAAGAGCGAGGCCGTATGTCCGTCTTTGCCGATGCCCAGCATCACCAAATCGAATTGCGGCATGTCGCCCAGGTCCGCGCGGATCGCCTGGGCGTATTGCCCCGCGCCATCTTTGGGTGGTAGTTCGCCCGGCATGCGATGGACGTTCTTGGGCGGAATCGGCACGGTGCTCAGGAAGGCGTCTTGCGCCATACGATAGTTCGAGCGCGGATCGTCGGGGAAGACGCAGCGTTCGTCGCCGAAGTAGACGAACACGTCGCTCCACGAGATGGCGTCAACCAACGGTTGGGCGGCCAGAAGTTCGTAGGCGGCGCGCGGCGTCGAACCACCGGCCAGCGCGACGTAGAACGCGCCGCGATCGCCCAGCG
The DNA here is from genome assembly GCA_036510515.1 of Vulcanimicrobiaceae bacterium. Classification (GTDB taxonomy): domain Bacteria; phylum Vulcanimicrobiota; class Vulcanimicrobiia; order Vulcanimicrobiales; family Vulcanimicrobiaceae; genus JALYSX01. Next base: position 11,088 of record DATCDS010000062.1, on the reverse strand, counting down.
CGGTCTGGGCGCAGTTGGAGAAGAGATCCGCCAGCGCGCGCGCGATGTGCGCCGGATCGGAGAAGACGTCTATGCGGCCGACATTTCGCTGCATCGCCTATGCGTCCGTTGCCAACAGCGCCCGCACCATTTCGATCGTCGCGCGATAGACGTCCGACGTGTTGGGCTCCAGGATCGCGCGCTCGAGCAAGTCGACGATCGCGATATCGTGCAGGGGCTCGCAGCGAACCGGTTGGGCATTGGCGCCCTCGACCGTCAGGCAGACGGTCGCGTCGTCGGATTCGAGTTGGGCGCGAAACATCGCCGATGGCGAGCGCAACTCGATGCGGCGGACGCGGCGCGGGCCGCCCTCGTGGTGGATCTCGAACGTCACGGCTTGGCCGCGGCCGCTCGAGAAGCGATGCGCGGGGCCGGGCTTCCAGCCCAGCCGGCTGGCCAGCCAGCCGAGCAGATATTCGGCTTCGGCCTGCGAGCCCGACGTGATGGTGACGCTGACGAGCAACTGCAGTTCTTCGGTGAGCGCCGGATCGTCGAAGAACTGCGCGATCATCTCTTGCCACGGCGCTAGGCGCAGATATGCGAGGTCCTGCACGGCAAAGCGCCGGTCGCGCGCAAAATATTCGGTGAGTTCGGCGAGTTGGGCGACGCCGGAATCGATGCGCGACGAGTCGAGGATCAAGCTATCGGCCGTGCCGTTGAGCGCGGAAAAGACCGGGTCGTCGGCGATGCGCTGGCCGGCCCACAACAAGACCGTCGGAACGCCCGGCCGCGTGAACGCGTGCGCGATCGATCCGATCGCCTCGGGGTTACAGCCGCGCGTGCCGATAAGCACCCATTCCGCTTGCGCGATGGTGTGCGTTTCGTGCGAACTCGGGTCGAGCGTTCCGTCGAGCAGGACGAGCCGTGAGGGGACCTTCTCGACGATCGCACGCGACCGTTCGCGCATCCACGTCACGATGGCCGGGTCGTCGACGTAAGCCAGGAACGTCATGGTCGTCGCCACCGCCGAGGGATCGTCGTCGTGCTCGTGTTTGAGTTCGTCCAGGATCGAGGCGACGTCGACGACGGTCACAGAATGCGCCATTGATCGAAGATCTCGCGTGCGGACTGCGGGCCCTGGCCGCCGGCCGCATAATTGGGAAACGAACGATCGCGCTCGTTTTGCCAGGTCTGCAGGATCGGCATGACGATTTCCCAGGCGCGCTCGACGGCATCCCAGCGCGTGAACAGCGTTTGGTCGCCGCGCATCGCGTCGGAGATCAGGCGTTCGTATGCCGGCGGCGATTGCACGCCGAACCCGGCGCCGTAGTTGAAATCCATCGAGACTGCGCGAATGTGCTGTTTGGGCCCGGGAACTTTGGCGTCGAAGCGTAGCGAGACGCCTTCGTCGGGTTGGATCTTCACGACGAGCACGTTGGGCTCGATGGCGTCGGTCTTCTCGCCGTAGAGGCGATGCGGAATCGAGCGGAAGGTCACGGCGATTTCGGAGACCTTGCGCGCCAGGCGTTTGCCCGAGCGCAGGTAGAACGGTACGCCCGCCCAGCGCCAGTTATCGATAAAGAGTTTGACTGCGGCGTAGGTTTCGGTGTTGGAACTAGGTTCGACGTCGGGCTCTTTGCGATAGGGGATCACCGGGTTGCCGTCGATCGTGCCGGCGTCGTATTGACCGCGTGCGGACATCGACTTGATCGCGTCGAGCGTCGGCGGTGTGATCGCCGCGAAGACCTTGAACTTTTCGGTGCGGATCGCATCGGCGTCGGCGGTAGCCGGCGGTTCCATCGCGACCAGCGCCATCAAGTTCATCACGTGATTTTGGATCATATCGCGCAGCGCGCCGGCGTTGTCGTAGTACCCCCCGCGCTCTTCGACTCCGAGCGTTTCCGCCGAGGTAATCTGCACGGAATCCACGTAGTTGCGATTCCAAATCGGCTCGAAGATGACGTTGGCAAAGCGCAGCGCCATGATGTCTTGGACGGGCTCTTTGCCCAGATAGTGATCGATCCGGTAGACCTGGCGCTCGTTGAAGACTTTCTCGACCTCGGTTTGCAGGGCGCGCGCCGACGGCAGATCAGTGCCGAACGGCTTCTCGACGACGATGCGCGTCCAGCCCTTGGTGTTTCCCGCGGGGTCCAGGCCGGCGGCCGCGAGCTGCTCGATGATCTTGGGAAAGACCGACGGCGGCGTCGCGAGGTAAAAGAGCCGGTTGCCGGCGGTCTTGAACTTCTCGTCGTTTTCTTCGAGGATGTGTTTGAGAGCGACGAAGTGCTGGGTGTCGTCGAAGTTGGCGGTCATGTAACGGATCGACTTAGCGAAGTCGTCCCACATCGCGCCCTCGGGTTTGGCACCGTAGGCGAACTCGTCGAGCTCCCGCTTGCAGTATGCCCGGAACTCGTCGTCGCTATATTTGGAACGCGCGAACCCAATGAGGCTAAAGCCCGTTGGCAGCGTCCCGCGCCGACGCAGTTCGTACACGGCCGGAAGCAGCATCCGTTTGAACAGGTCGCCGCTGGCGCCGAAGAAAACGATCGAACACGAGTCCTTGATGCGGTCGGTCTGAACGCCTTCGCGCAGCGGATTGGTCGCGCCGTCGGTGCGGGAGAGCGTCGCCGTTGCCGTCGCGTCAGGCATTCGTGCCTTCTTTCTTCACCGCGTGTCCGCCGAACTGATTGCGCAGTGCGGCGATGACCTTGGCACTAAACGATTCGTCTTGGCGCGATACGAAGCGCGCGAGCAACGAAAGCGTGATGACCGGAGCTGGAACGTTTTCGTCGATCGCGGCTTGCACCGTCCAGCGACCTTCGCCCGTATCGTCCACGTAGCCGCGAATATCTTTGAGCCCCGGATCTTCTTTGAAGGCCAGCACGGCGAGTTCCAACAGCCACGAACGCACGACCGAAGCGTGGCACCACAGCTCGGCGAGTTGTTCCAAATCGAAATCGAACGACGACTTCTCGAGAATTTCAAAGCCTTCGCCGTAGGCTTGCAGTAAGCCGTACTCGATGCCGTTGTGGACCATCTTCGAAAAGTGCCCGGCGCCGGCCGGGCCGACGTGCGCGTAGCCCTTTTCCGGGGCGAGCGCGAGGAACGCCGGTTCGCAGGCTTTGACCGCGGCAACGTCGCCGCCCACCATCAGACAGTAGCCTTCTTTGAGCCCCCATACGCCGCCGCTAGTGCCGGCATCGACCAGCGAGATGCCCTTGGCTTTGCAGCGGTCGTAGGCGGCCAAGCCCTCCTTGTAGTTGGTGTTGCCCCCGTCGACGATCACGTCGCCCTTGCCCAACAATCCGCAGAGCGCATCGACGGTATCGTCGGTTGGTTTCCCCGACGGCACCATCATCCACACGACCTTGGGAGCGCCGGTTAGCCGTGCGACCAGGTCGCTTAGCGACGACGCGCCGGTCGCCCCGTTCGCGCCGGTTGCGGCCTTGACCGCGTCGGGGCTTCGATCGTAAGCGACGACGCCGTGTCCGGCATTCTGTAGGCGCGTGGTCATGTTTGCGCCCATCTTTCCCAGGCCGATCATTCCGAGTTGCATGAACTGTCCTTACTTACGTGCGAGCGGTAAGGGCTGCGTCGACGGCGGCGATGAGCGCGCGCAGCCCGTCGTCGACCTTGCCCTTGAGATGGATGCGAACGCCGCGGCGGTCGCGTTTATCGAGCGACTGCCAATCGCCAAGTGCTTGCGCGGCCAACAGCGTGCGGAAGCCGACGTTCATGCCGGGGATCGCGGGGTCGTCGGGCGGGTCGGCGGTAATCTGAATCGCGACGATCGTATCCGGGCCGCCCTTATGCAGTTGGCCGGTGGAGTGGAGGAAGCGAGGTCCGAACCCGACCGTGGTCGCGACCTTGCGCGCGTCGCGGATCTTCACGCGCAGGTCGCGCAGCAGCGCTTCGTGATCGTCGTTGCGCGCGACGTAGGCGGTCAGCGCTACGTAGTCGTGGGGTCGCACCTGTGCCAAGATGGCGGCCAGCGCTGCGTTGACCGATGCGGTGTCGCCCTTGCTGCCCTTGAGAAACGTGATGTCGAACGACGCGCTTTCGACGTTAGGCGAGGGTTCGGGAATCGCGCCTTCCTTGGCATAAACGGCCAGCAAGGTTTTGGTATTGTCCTTGGATTCCTGAACGTTGGGCTGATCGAACGCATCGATGCGCAGCAGCGAGCCGGCCGCAGCGGTCGCGATCTCCCACATATAGAACTGCTCGCCGACGTCGTAGGCGTCGTTCATCGCCAAGCGCACGACCGGATGTCCGGCGGCGTTGAGTGCCTGTAACTTCGCATCGTCTCCGGCGTCGGGATTGGGAAGATTCGCGCCCACGTACACGAACAGACGGTCGTCGCCGTAGACGTCGGGCGAACCCAGCGGCTCGCCTTCGATGGGAACGATGCCTTTGCCGAGTTTCCCGGTCGATTCGGCGATCAACTGTTCGGCCCACGCGCCGAAGGCGCGAACCGACGGATGCGTTACGATCGTGAGCTTATCGCGCCCGGCCAGCGCGTAGCCGCCGATCGACGCGCCAAAGCATACGCCCGGAGCGTGCTTGGTGTCGACGGTCTTATCGTTGGCGTGCATCGACCCGAGCCCGCGATCCAGCAACGTGTTGACGTTGTATCCCGCAATCGCGGCGGGCACCATGCCGAAGAAGGAGAGCGCCGAATAGCGGCCGCCGATGTTGGGGTCGTTGCGGAAGCAGTCGCGGAAATGCTCGGTCTTGGATTCGGCGTCCAGGGTCGTTCCCGGATCGGTGATCGCGATAAAATGCGAGCCGGCCTTCTCCGAGCCGATCGCCTTAGCGACCTTCTCGTGAAAGTATGCGTAGTACGCGTTGGGCTCGGTGGTCGTGCCGCTCTTGGAGGCGACGACGAACAGCGTGCGCGCGATGTCGAGCTTGGCTTCGAGTTGCGCGATCTGCACGGGATCGGTCGAATCCAACACGTGCAAACGCGGAAAACCGTGGATGTGTCCGAACGTGTCGTGCAGGATGTCGGGTGCGAGGGAACTGCCGCCCATACCCAGCACCGCCGCGTGCGTGAACTGCTCCTTGGCGTCGCGCGCAAAGGTCGTCAGATTGGGCACGGATTCGAGCAGATGCTGGGGAATATCCAGCCAGCCCAGCGCGTGCGTGATGATGTCGACGGCGGCCGGGTCGTCGGTCCAGAGCGTCGCATCTTTGGCCCACAAGCGCTTGAGAAAATCGTTCTCGCTCAGCGTGGCCAGCGCGCCGTCGAAGGTCGTCGCGTCCTTGGCCTCCAGTGCCACGCGACGAGCGCCGCCGGCTAACTGTTTCTGCTTGTAGACGATCGCGCCCAAGAGCGCGGCAAACGAGTCTGAAAACGACGTGACGCCGTCGGCGAGCAGCTTCTGGGTGACGTCGAAGAGTGAGATCCCGGCGTCTTGCAACGCTTCGAGCGTCGCTCGAGCGCGGTCGACGTCGGTTTCGACGGTGTCCGGAACGACCGTCCCGTGATCGAGCAGCGCCTCGATGGTTGCGGGCGGCATCGTGTTGACGGTATTCGGGCCGACGACGGTTTCGACGTACATCAAGTCCGGGTAGGTCGGATTTTTCGTGGAGGTGCTGGCCCACAGGGGACGCTGGACCGCGGCACCCGCGGCGCTAGCGCGCGCGAACGTCTCGCCGCCGAAGAGTTCCGTGAACTTCTTATAGGTCAGTTTAAGGTTGGCGATGCCGGTCTTGCCGAGCAATCCCGAGAGCGTCGCCTCGCCCTTGGTGATCTTGTCCTGGAGCAACTTGTCGATCGCGACGTCGATGCGCGAGACGAAGACGCTATTCACCGATCGAATGGTCTTGACATCCAGGCCGTCCGCGATGCGTCCTTCGATGCCGCGGATGTACGCGCGCGCCGTCGCTTCGTATGCGTCCAGGGAGAAGATGAGCGTGACGTTGATGTTGATGCCCGCTCGAATGCAGGCTTCGATGGCGGGCACGCCCTCGGGCGTCCCGGGGATCTTCACCATCAGGTTGGGCCGCGCGACGCGCTTCCACAGCGCTTTGGCCATCGCGACCGTGCCGTCGGTGTCGTGGGCCAGCAACGGCGACACTTCGAGGCTCACGAAGCCGTCGTTTCCGCCGGATGAGTCGTAGACCGCGCGAAACGCGTCGCAGGCGTTCTGAATGTCTTGAACGGCGAGATCCCAGAACAGCGCATCGGCATCGTGCTGTTTGCCGATCAGCGATTTCAACTGTTCGTCGTAATCGTCGCCGGCGCCGATCGCTTTTTCGAAGATCGTCGGGTTGCTGGTCATGCCGCGCAAGCCCTTATCGATCAGGCGCTTGAGCTCGCCCGAAGCAAACATGCTGCGGCGCAGGTTATCGATCCAGACGCTCTGTCCGGCATCGAGCAGTTCGACGAGTTGGTTACTCACTGGTGGCTCCCTAAGGTGAAGGCAAAAGAGTTTCGTGCGAGCTTCGCGATGTTTTCGGCCGTGAAACCGTAGTGCGTCGCGATCTCGGCAGCCGGTGCCGACGTTCCGAAGTGATCGAGGCCGAAGGTAACGCCCGCATCGCCGACCCACTCGCGCCAACCCAAGGTCGCGCCTGCTTCGATCGACAGGCGCGCTTTTACGTTGGGGGGCAGAACCTCGTCGCGATACGCTTGCGGCTGCGCGGCAAACAGCGTCGTGCACGGCATCGACACGACGCGCGTCGCGATGCCGTCGGCTTCGAGCAGTTTGGCGGCATCGACCGCCAGAGCGACCTCGGAACCCGTGGCGATCAGGATCAGATCGGGCGCGCCCTTGCTGTCGGTCAAAACGTAGGCGCCCTTGTCGACCGGCGCGGCTCGCTCGCCTAAGAACGGCACTTTCTGGCGCGTGAGCACCAACGTCCAGGGGCCAGTCTTGGGTTGCACCATCAGCTTCCAGGCCTCGCGCGTTTCAATCGCGTCGGCCGGTCGAATCGTATGCAGGTTGGGCATCGCACGCAGCATCGCCAGTTGTTCGATCGGCTGATGCGTCGGGCCGTCCTCGCCCAGAAACACCGAGTCGTGCGTGAAGACGAACAGCGCGTGCAGCTTGGCCAGCGCGGCCAGACGCAAACCGGGTTTGAGATAGTCGGCGAAGTTGAAGAAGGTCGCCGCGAACGGCAGCAGGCCGCCGTGGTAGGCGACGCCGTTGTTGACCGAGGCCATGCCGTGCTCGCGCACGCCGTAGTGCACGTTACGTCCCGCGTAGCTTCCCGGTTCGCAATCGCCTTGGTTTTTTAAATACGTCTTGGTTGACGGGTCCAGATCGGCCGAACCGCCGAACAGCTCGGGCAGCGCGCCGGCGATCGCGTTCATCACCGCGCCGCCGGCATCGCGGGTAGCGACCGCGCCATTGCTCGCATCGAACGAGGGCCACGCCAGATCGTCGGGTAGTTTTCTAGCACCGATCCGTTCGAACTGCGCGGCCAAATCGGGGTTCTCGGTTTTCCAGGCGTCGTAACGCTGCCGCCAGTCGGCTTGCAGTTGCGCGCCCTTGTCGCCGATGCCGCGGTAAAACGTCAGCACGTCGTCGGGAACGAAGAACGGCGGCTCGAGCGGCCAGTTCAGGCGCTCTTTGGTTTTCTTGGTGTCTTCGGGACCGAGCGGGTCGCCGTGGGCCTTGAACGAATCTTGCTTGGGCGAACCGTAGCCGATGTGCGAACGAACCGCGATCAACGATGGTCGATCGCTGACGTTCTTGGCAACGTGGATCGCTTCGTCGAGCGCGTCGGCGTCGTTGCCGTGCGCGACGTCGACGAACTGCGTGTGCCAGCCGCTGGCTTCAAAACGCGCGACGGCGTCGTCGGTCAACGTCACGTCGGTCGGACCCGCTAACGACACGCGGTTGTCGTCGTAGAGCACGATCAGTTTGCCGAGCTTGAGATGTCCGGCCAGCGAGAGCGCTTCTTGGCTGATGCCTTCCATTAAGTCGCCATCACCGCAGATGCAGTAGGTGTAGTGGTCGACGATCGTGTTGTCGCCGCGATTGTAGGTCGCGGCCAGATGGGCTTCGGCGAGCGCCATGCCGACGGCATTGGCAAAGCCTTGCCCCAGCGGTCCGGTGGTGGCTTCGACCCCGGGCGTGTGCCCGTACTCGGGATGCCCGGGCGTGATGCTGCCCCACTGCCGAAAGGCCCGCAGATCGTCCATCGTGACCTTGTAGCCGGTCAAGTAGAGCAGGGAGTAGAGCATTGCCGAACCGTGCCCGGCCGAGAGCACGAACCGATCGCGATCGAACCACTGCGGATCCTTGGGATTAAAGCGCAGGTGGCGCGTAAAGATCGCAAAGCCTTGCGCGGCCGCGCCTAACGGCAAGCCCGGATGACCGGATTTGGCCTTCTCGACGGCGTCGACGCTGAGAAATCGAATGGCATTGATGCGCTGCTCGTCAGCCGGGGTATTCGGCACGGTCTTTCCTTTACGGTTGGGCGTAGGAGAGGCGAGCGGCTCTTTTCAGCGCGCGGCCTCTCTTCTCTTACCCCAGGAATCCCTCGATGGCGCTAAGGCAGTTCTCAGGGGGTAAGGGCGCCGTGCGAGCGCGTCGAACGGCCCGGCGGTGAACGAAGATTTGGAAGCGGCGATCGACGCGCTGGTCGCCGACCCGTCGGGCCTCAAGGGCGACGCCGGGCGCGCCGTCGATCGAACCATCGCGGCGCTCGACGACGGACGGCTGCGAGTCGCCGAGCCAAGCGAAAATGGAACCTGGGTCACCCACGCGTGGATCAAACGAGCGATCATGCTCTACTTTACGCGCCGCGAGGTCGCCTGGATGGGCAATCCGGCGAGCGACGTGCCGGCGTATTTCGATAAACTGCCCATCAAGAAGAACTATGACGCCGCCGGGGTGCGCTGCGTGCCGCCCGGCGTCGCGCGCTACGGCAGTTTCTTGGGGCGTGGGGTCATTTTGATGCCCGGCTACGTCAACATCGGGGCGTACGTGGACGAGGGCACGATGGTCGACACCTGGGCGACGGTCGGCTCCTGCGCGCAAGTCGGCAAGGGCGTCCACCTTTCGGGGGGCGTGGGCATCGGCGGCGTGCTCGAGCCCCCGCAGGCTGCCCCGGTCATTATCGAAGACGGCGCGTTCGTCGGATCGCGCTGCATCGTCGTCGAGGGCGTGCGGGTCGGGCGCGAGGCGGTGCTGGGCGCCGGCGTCGTGCTGACGTCTTCTACACCCATCGTCGACGTGCGCGGCGCGGAGAGGGTCACCACGCGCGGAGCGATTCCCGCGCGTGCGGTCGTGATTCCCGGGTCGATCCCCAAAGCGTTCCCGGCCGGCGAGTTCAACGTCCCCTGCGCGCTGCTCGTCGGCACGCGCAACGAGTCGACCGATCGAAAGACCTCGCTCAACGCCGCCCTGCGCGAGTTCAACGTGGCCGTCTAGTGCGGTGAGTCATAAGTTCATGCACAAAATCTCGCTCGCCCTTTCGCCCGACTCATCGTCGCTCTTCGGTCACAACGCAACGGCGTTGCTCCCTCATCGCTCCTCGATTCGGCCAAAAGTCCTTCACGATCTTTTGCACCGAACTTATGACTCACCACACTAGCATGAATCCGCGCGTCGAGGAAATCTCCGTCTCGCTGATCCGTCAGGTCGCCGCGAAAAAGCGCCCGACCTCGATCGACTTGGGCATGGGCGAACCGTCGCTGCGGCCGACGCAGCGTCATCTCGATGCTGGTGCGGCCTACATCGCCCAACACGGTCTGCGCTACTCGCCCAATGCCGGCGAACCGCGCTTGCGCGAAGCGATCGCGCGCCACTATAACTATCCGCAGATGGGCGAGGCTGCGAACGTCTGCGTGACCGTGGGTTCGCAAGAAGCGATGTACGCGATCTTCAAGGCGCTCTTCGATCCGGCACGCGACGAGCTGCTGATCGTCGAACCGACCTTCCCATCCTACGTCAAGATGGCGCGACTGGAAGGCATCGGCCTGCAGATCGTGCGCACGCGGGACGAGGACGATTTCGGCTTTGACGTCGAGGCGATCGTCGACGCGCTGACCGACCGCACGCGGGCGATTTTGCTCTGCTCGCCGTGCAACCCCACGGGCCGAGCGATGACGCGCGAGCAGGGGCTGCAACTGGCCGCCGCTTTAGCCCAGCGACCGGGCGAACCGATTTGGGTGATTCACGACGAGATCTATCGCGAGCAGGTGTTCATCGACGATGCGGTCGATTTCGCACGCATCTATCCGCATACGATCGTCGCCAACTCGATCAGCAAGAGCAACGCGCTGACGGGTCTGCGTTTGGGGTGGACGATCGCCCCGGAACGGTTTATCGAGCAAGCGATCAAGGCGCACGCATACATGACGTCGTGCGCCGACGCGTTCGCTCAGGCCGTGGCCTACAGCATCTTCACGACGCCGGACGCGATCGCCGAGCACCGCGCCTGGTACGCGCAGCGGCGCTCGGGCGTTCTGCAGGCCCTGGATGCCAGCGGCCTGCGCGCGCTTCCGATCGATGGCAGCTTCTACGCCTGCGTCCAACTCGCGCCGGGCACGGACTCGCTCGATGCCGCGATGCGTTTGATCGAACGGGACGACGTGCTCACGATCCCCGGCATCGCGTTCGGCCCCAACTTCGAATCCTGGCTGCGCCTGAGTTGGGTCGCACCGCTCGACCGCTTCCAAGAAGGCCTCCACCGAATAGCCGCCCTCCAATCGCGCTGACGTGTCACCTTAACATAGTGGCACCGCTTACTTTGCGGGGCCGATCCAAATGGTTTGGATGTTGGTGAACTCGGCGATGCCGAAGGCGGAGAGTTCTCGACCGTGGCCACTTTTCTTGATGCCGCCGAATGGGAGGCGGGGATCGCTGGCGACGATGCCGTTGATGAAGACGCTACCCGCTTGCACGCGAGCGGCAAGGCGCTGGGCGCGGGCGACGTCGCGCGTCCAGAGCGAGGCGCCCAGGCCGAAGGTCGAGGCGTTGGCTAAACGGATGGCGTCGTCTTCATCGTCGGCAATCGCGACGGCGGCGGCCGGGCCGAAGACCTCTTGATCGAACATCGGCATGCCGGGTTCGACGCCCGCGACGATCGTCGGCTCGTAGAAGAAGCCGGGACGATCGATCGGCTTGCCGCCCAGGACCAAGCGCGCGCCGG
>DATCDS010000061.1:0-17494 GCA_036510515.1 Vulcanimicrobiaceae bacterium | reverse complement strand
CATCGACGATTTTGGCGACGATCTCTGGGGGTTTCCCTGGAGGCACCGCGGCGCGCAGTTCCTCGGTGGCCGCAGCCACGACCTCGGGAGGAACCGCCGCGCGATCGACGTACAGCGGCGACATCGCCGCGACGTGCATCGCAATATCGCGAGCGAGTTCTCCGAACTGCGGATTGCGCGCGACGAAGTCCGTCTCGCTATTGACCTCGACCAGAACGCCGATTTTGCCGCCGGGGTGAATGTAGGATGCGACCAGGCCTTCGTTGGCCGAGCGCTCGGCCTTCTTCTCAGCCTGCGCGGCGCCGCGCTCGCGCAGCACCGTCTTGGCCTTTTCGAAATCGCCGCCGGCTTCCAGGAGCGCCTTGCGGCAATCCATCATCGGAGCGGTCGTCTCTTCGCGAAGCTTCTTGATCTCGTCGGCCGTGGGTTGGTAAGACGTGACGGTGGACAACGCAGTCTCCTCTTAAACGGTTGCTTCGGCTGGTTCGGTGTCGTAGGACGGGACCTCGACGTCGCCGTAGGCGCTCTCCTCGTATGCGGACTCGTGTTCGGTCTTGCCGGCGATGATCGCGTCGGCGATCTTGCTGACCATCAGTTTCACGGCGCGGATCGCGTCGTCGTTGCCCGGAATCGGATAGGTGATCTCGTCGGGATCGCAGTTGGTATCGATCACCGCGATGATCGGAATCTTCAACTTACGCGCTTCCATGACGGCGATGCGCTCTTTCTTGGGATCGACGATGAAGATGGCGTCGGGCAGGCGATGCATGTCTTTGATGCCGCCCAGAAAGCGCTCGAGTTTGTTCAACTGGTCTTGCAGCTTGGCGACTTCTTTCTTGGGAAGACGATCGAAATCGCCTTGCGCTTTCATGTTCTCCAACTCGCGCAAACGCGCGATCCGTTTTTGAATCGTCGCAAAGTTGGTGAGCGTTCCGCCCAGCCAGCGCTGGTTGATGAAGTACGTTCCGGCGCGGTCGGCCTCTTCGCGAACAACTTCTTGTGCCTGCTTCTTGGTGCCGACGAAGAGAATGACTTTCCCCTCGCGCGACATCTGCTGGATGGCGGCGTACGTTTCGCGCAATTTTTGGACGGTGAGCGCGAGATCGATGATGTAGATCCCGTTGCGCTCCTGGAAGATGTACGGTTTCATCTTCGGATTCCAGCGACGGGTTTGGTGGCCGAAGTGGACTCCGGCTTCCAGAAGTTCGCGCATCGTAACGACGGACATGAAAAAAGACCCCTTTTCTGCTGGCTCTGGGCCGCGGTGCCTCCTGGCGATGCGGTCCCATCGGTCGAGCCATAAACGACCCTCATCCATGTGGGTCGGAGTGAACAACCGCCAGAGTATACCATGCGGTCCGAAGACGGGTCTACCCTGGGTCGGGCTCTCCCTTGGGGCCCAGGTCGTGGATCTCTCCGCGAGCCAGCCGGACATCGGCGGGGGCCTCGATGCCAAGCTGCACCTGCCGGCCATCCACGGCGACGATCGTTACGCGAACGTCGTCGCCGATCACGACCGATTCCCCAATCTTTCGGGTCAGCCGAAGCATGCGGCCTCGTTCGCGGGGCCGTTCATAGGCCCGTTAACGTCCGGTTGCATATTGCCGGGCATACAGGGCGGCATAGGCGCCATTGCTGGCCATCAAGCGATCGTGGCTGCCGGTTTCGATGACTCGGCCGCCCTCGACGTAGAAGATCCGATGCGCGCGACGGATCGTCGAGAGCCGATGGGCGATGATCAAGGTCGTCCGCCCGGGCAGCAGGCGATCCAGCGCTTGTTCGATCAGCACCTCGGAGTGACTGTCCAACGCGCTGGTGGCTTCGTCGAGAATCAGGATGCGCGGGTCGCGTAAAATCGCGCGCGCGATCGCGATGCGCTGGCGCTCCCCGCCCGAGAGTCGCACGCCGCGCTCGCCAACCTCCGTCGCGTAGCCCTCGGAGAGCTGGGAGACGAACTCGTCGGCATTGGCTTCTCGCGCCGCCGCCCGCACCTCATCGTCACGAGCGTCCAAACGTCCGTAACGAATATTTTCGGCAATCGAGGCGCGGAACAGTTGGGGATCCTGCGGCACGATCGCGATCGCCCCGCGCAACGACGATAGCGTCACGTCGGCCAGATCGACGCCGTCGAGCGTGACCCGTCCTTTTTGCGGTATGTAGAACCGCGGCACTAAATTGACCAACGTCGTTTTTCCGGCGCCGCTGGGTCCGACCAGCGCGACGATTTCACCCGCCTCGATCGCCGCGTCGATATCGTCGAGGGCCGGCGGATCGCCCGCAGCGTAGCTGAAGGTGACGTGCTCGAAGCCGATGCGTCCGCTAACCTTTTCAAGCGGATGGGCGCCCGGCAGATCGTGCCGTTCGATCGGCAGATCGATGATTTCGAAGACCCGGCCGCTGCCGACGATCGCCTTGCTGATATCGCCAAAGAACGCCGCCACGCGATTCATCGGATTGACCAAATTCGCGATCAGCGTCCAATACGCGATCACCGTGCCGGTGTTGAGGTGATGGACCAGCACTTCGCGCAACGATAACCACACGACCGCCACCACCATGAACGACAGGATGATGCCGATGACCGCCGGCTGGGTTTGCACGAACTGCGTCATCTTCAGGTACGCGCCGAAATAATCGTCGTTGCGGTTGCGGAAGCGGCTGACTTCGTATTCTTCGCGGCCGAACGCTTTGACGATACGCTGCCCCTGGAGCACCTCGGTCAGATTCGACGAAAGATCGGCGATTCTGGCCTGCGTGCGCTTGGTGCTGTTGGTTATCAGCCGTTGGAAGAGCGAAACGACGTAGGACATGATCGGAGCGACCACGATCAGCAACAGGGTCAAACGCCAATCCAGGTAGATCATGCTAGCCACCGACGAAACGAACGTCACGACTGCGACCACGAGCTGCGGCATCGAGATCGAAACCGCATCGGTCATCAGCTGCAAGTCGTTGCTGAAGCGCGAGATCAGTTCGCCCGGCCGCCATTTGTCGAAATCGGCCAGCGGTAAGTTCAATACGCGTTCGAACAACCGCACGCGCAGCTTCGCGATCATGTGCTGTCCCGCGCGCGAGTTGAGGTACTGTTGAAAGTACGTCAGCAGAGAGTTGAGCGTTTGGCCGACGAAGATCGCCCCAAGCGCTAGATACAGCACGCCGAGGTCCGGGCGAGCGCCATGAGGCGGAATGAGCACGCGATTGAATATCTCGCTAAACGCGAACGGGGGGATGAGCGTCACCAAGCCCGCGCCCGTGCCTAACAGCGTCGCAAGCGCGAGTTGCGGCGCGTAGGGGCGGGCTTCTTTGAGGAGACGGCGGAGGATCGTGCGGCGTTCCATCGGCGGCTCGGACTTGCCGCCCTCCGTCGGTGAAACCTCCAAGGGCACTGCCCGGTAGGTCAGGTTGAAGTGTTTCCGGAGAGGGAGAGAACCATCGTGGACTGCTACTTTCATTCAAACGTTCCGTCGGTCGCTCCGTGTGCGGACTGTGGAAGGCCGATCTGCGCTACCTGCCGCGACGAACGCGGTGCGTGCCCCGCGTGCCGCTTGGCCGCCAAAATCGACTCGGCCGCGGACAACTCGGCGGTCAGGTGCCCCCGCGCGGCTACGCACAGCCGCCGCCGAATTACGGTCGGCAAGGCTATTCTGCGCCGACGGTGGCCTCGGTCGCCGTCGCCGATCGCGACCCGATCGAATCGCGCGCGCTCGTTGCCTTAGGTTATCCGCTTTGGCCGCTCGCGTTGATCTCGCTGTTCGATCGCAAGCAATCGCCGGGGCTGCGGCGCCAGGCCTATCAGGCGATCGGGTTCAACCTGGGCATCGCCGCATTGTGGGGCGTGCTGTGGTTCATGGGCAACGTCCCGTTCCCAACCTTAGCCGGCTCGTCGGACGTGATGGAAGCGCTCCTGATTCCGTTCTTCTTGGTCGCCAGCGTCTTCTACGGCCTACGCGTCTGGCAAGGCGACAACAACGTGCGCGTACCGATTCTCGCCGACTGGATCGACGAACGGCTCCCGGCAAAACCCTAGGAACCGGCGTGGTGGGCGCGATAGCGATCCAGAAACGCGCGCGCCTCGCGCTCGTGATCGAGGACCGGCTGGGGATAGGTTCGCCCGGCGAATAGCGGCAGTTCGATCTGCGCGTGCGCGGAAGCGGCGGACCACGCTCCCATCGGCCGGTGCGCTAACTCTGCAACCCAACGCTGCACGTACGCGCCGGAAGGATCGAAGCGGCGCCGCTGCGTTTGCGGATTGTAGATACGCGGGTATTGCGCCATATCGGCACCGATGCCGGCAATCCACTGCCAGTTCCCCGTCGACAGCGCGGGGTCGTCTTCGATCAGATACCGCTCCCATTCGTCGCGGCCGATGCGCCAGTCGACGCCCAAATCGAAGCACAGGAACGATGCGGCGACCGCGCGCACGCGCGGATGCATCCAGCCGGTGGCGCGCAGTTGGCGAACGCCGGCGTCGACCAGCGGAAATCCCGTCGTGCCGGCGCGCCACGCGTCCAGCGCCGGATGCGAGCGCGCGAACGTAAACTCGCGCATCCGCTCCTGCAGCGGCGCGTCGTCGGTCAACGGATGGTACCAGGCTAGCTGGAGAAAGAAATCGCGCAGGGCCATCGAGCGCAAGAAGAATCTCAGGGACGCGCGCTCTTCGACCAGCAGAAACGGATCCTGCATCCGCGTCAGGACGGCCCGCACGACGGCGCGCGCCGAAATGGTGCCGAAGGTCAGGTGCGCCGAAAGGTGAGACGTGCGATCGTCCGCCGGCACGTTCGCTGCCATTGCGTAGTGCAAGCCATCGTGCTCGAGAAACCTCCGCAGCAGCCCCTGCGCGTGGGAGGGCGTCGCGTCGAATTCGTGGTCGACCGCGCCGAACTCGGCGGGATGCGGCAACGCCTCGCTCTGCAGGTCGCTGGCCGCAAAGCGCATGAGCAACGGCTGTTCGAAGGAATGCGGCTCCAACTCGCGCCAGGTCGCAAGGTATGGAACGAACGCGCGATAGCCGCCGCCCGTTCCCGAGTACGCCGCGCTCGTTTCTTCGGGCGGGATCGCGGGCGCGTCGTGAACCAGGACTGCACGCAAGCCGGCCTCTTCGATGTCGGACTGCAGGTGCTTGTCGTGGTGCGCGCCGCCGCCGTGATAGCTCGCGCTCCACGCGACGCCGGACGCTCCCCCCGCGCGCGCCAGGTTACGCAGCGCGCGACCGGGCGCGCCGCGTCGTACGATCAGGCGCGAGCCGCGTTCGCGCAGCGCGGCATCGAGGGCGCGAACGGCTCGACAGTAAAACGCCGCACGTCGCGGCGATCGTGCCAACCGAGCGTGCAACGCGTTGTCGACGATGAGGGTCGGCAATATCTCGCCGAACGCCGCGGCCGCCGCTAAACCGGCGTGATCGTCGACGCGAAGGTCGCGCGCGAAACGGTAGACGAAGGAAGCCAAGGTTTACAGTGTCTCGACGTAGGCGGCAACGTCGGCGACGTCTTGCGCGCTGAGTTCGGCGGGCGAGAGCTTGGGCATGGGCGGCGAGGGATCCACGATCGCAGAGAGGATCTGCGCGTTCGAACGGCGCGTTCGCTCGTGCCGCAACGAGGGCCCGATCTGGTTACCCGAGCCGTCGACGCCGTGACACTGCGAACAGTCGTCGCTATAGATTCCCCGGCCGCGCGCGGCCGAGGGCGACAGCGCGCCCGCCGAGGCTGCAGGCGACGTATGCGAAACCGCGCGATGCGCGCCGCATCCCGCAACGCACACCGTCAGCGCCAACCAGCCCGCCATTCGCAGCCGCATCGGATGCGGTTTCCGCGGCGAGCCGCCTTCTCCCCACTTGCGCTATTGACGGAACGTGAAAGCGTCGCTATAGGTACCCGGGAAGGCGCGGCTACCGATCGTGCGCGGCGTGTAGTGCGCGGCCATCGCCGCCTTGCAGACCGCGCTGTCCAGCACCTCATAGCTCGACGTTTTGGTGATCGTGCACTTGATCGGAACGCCTCGCTGGTCGACGAACACCTCGAAGGCCGTGGTTCCCTGCGCGTCTTCCACGTACGCGATCGGCGCCGGGATGGGGTTGATCGCGTCCTCCCCGCCGATGGGCGAGACCGTAACGCCGCTGCCGGCCGCGACCGGCGGCGCCTTGGGCGAGCGCTCGCGTTGGGGTTGGGCCAGCGTCACGACGTTGTGCACGACGACCAATCGCCGGCGCGCCGGAGCGGCCGCAATCGCCTGCACGGGCTGGGCGCTGTCCAACGAAACGTGTTCCACGCGCGAGAACCTGTCGACGGGCAGCGTGGAGGTCGCCGCGTACCGCGCGATTCCCCCGACGGCCGCCACGTGAATCGCCAAAGACAGTGCCACGCACGCCGCAAGCGCGCCGGCTCCCCAGCGAATCGCTCGACCGCGCGGGTTCATGCGATCGCGTATCGAGCGCGTCAGCTCGGGCGACCACGTCTCGCCGTCGCGCGCGTCGCGGAACGTTGCCATCGTCCGTTCGATACCGCGTTCGCCGCCCAACGCGCGCACGCACGCCTCGCACCCGCTCAGGTGTAAGCGATAAGATTCACGTTGCGCGTCGGTCGCCTCGCCCAGCGCGATCGCTCCGGCGAGAACCTCCGCGCTGGGGCAAGCGTTGGGGTTCAACCGTCCTCCGTCATCGCCGCGCGAAGCGCCCGCGTCGCGCGACAAACGCGCTGGCGAACCGCATCGGCGATGGTGCCGAGCATCGCCGCAGCTTCCTGCGACGAGTACCCGGCATAGGTCGTGAGCATGATGGCCGACGCCTGATCGCCGGGAAGGTGCGACATCGCATCCTGCAGATCGATCGATGCCGCGCTGCGTTCGTCCAACCGCAGGCCGTCCGTTTCGCGATCCCGATCCAGCGACAGAAAACGCACGATCTTCCGTCGCCGCAAGAACGAAATCGAGCCGTTCGTGGCCGTCTTATACAGCCAGCCGCCGGTCAGCGGTCGCGTGGGATCCTTCTGTAACGTCCGATACGCCGACAAGAACACGTCTTGCGTGATGTCTAACGCGACATCCGCATCGCCGACCATCCGCCGCACATAGCGCGCCAGCTTCACCTGATACTCGCGCACCAGCGTCTCAACCCGAGCCTGGGCCCCGGCCATCGTCCCGGCGACAAGGTAGACCTGCTCCATCGACAGCCTCCTCTACACCCTCGTAACGTACCCGCCCGCTACTCTGTGACCGTTTTTTCGTCGCAGCAATTCCGCGTGGAGGGTGAGGGTACCCCACCTCGCTTTTTGCATGGTTAATCGTTCTTAACGCCAGCGACACTCAAAATTAGATGCTCGATCTTAATCCGGCGGCCTGGCCAAGTCACGATTGATGCGTAGATCTGCCCTCAGTGAGAAGAAGGCGATCGATGCTCCTAGAATCCCGACCTCGGCAAGCCAGCGCCCGTGCGTCCTTGCGACCATCACGATTGCACAAGAATACAGAACAACAAATAGGGCCCAACCTACGAAATAGGTTGAGGGGGATTTGCCGTGCCGTCGGCTCCGCTTAATCACGACGAGCAAATCGGCAATAATAAGCCCGAAAGGAAGCGGAGCCAGCAGATATATATATCCCATAAGCATAGGGCGATTGATCCTTTGAGCCTTGCTATAATCGACTTAAGAGCCGTAGATCAAGCATGCCAGGGTCTCAAGAATTACTCCGAGAGCAACGCCAGCGAGGGCGGCAAACAAGATATCCGCAAGGGTCACCGAGGTAATTATACTGGCAATTATAATCCAGAACTCCTCGATACTCATCGTGCCGTCGAGAAAAGCGTTTGCGGCTGCCGTGACTTTACTCCAGTTTGCCATGTTGGCGTATGCGCCGGCAGCGCCGCCGATAAGCCATTCCGCGAGTGATTTCATGTTCGAAAAAAGATTGTCAATCGATTGCTCCGCGCATTGAACAGGGCCAAGTTGCACTGTATACTTCGGCCCCGGAATGAACGGCCCGCTAAAGGGATTCCACGTGGCGCCGAACGTAGCATAACCACCGCCGTTAGTGTTTCCAAATGTGCCGTTTCCATTAGCCGTGCTAACTACGGCGATGACGATCAATCCGTCGCAAGTGCTTCCGACGCCGCCCGTGCATGGGTAGGCGTAGGCGACGGGGCCGGCCCCGGGCTCCCGTCTCCCCCGCCCCCAACGGGTTGGCCCGGTACCAGGTTAGCTATAGGGCCGCTTTGTGCGCTTGCGCCGGCCGCGTCGACGGAGTGCAAATGTTGCAGTAACCTTGGATCGCTCGCAACGTCTCCTCTTATTACGCGTAAACCACCCTCTGAGACCGCCAACAAGCGCGCCCTGTACATGGAACTCTGGAGGGCAGCAAGAGAGCTTGCAGCATTTGTGCCCGCCGCAGAACTCATGGCATCGCGCGTCGGACGCGAGAGAATTGAGTTACCGGGACCGCAACCTGCGATGGCAGAAACGCCGACCGCCGCACCCGCAAATTGCGCCAAGAAGATCCTTCTTGAACGAAGGTCCGATGAAAAGTCCACCCTACACCTCTTGCAAAGAAAGCGAATTCTTAAAAACTCCCCTTTCCATGGTCCCTTAAGCCATCCTTGCAGGGGGCGCGGCCACGGCGGCCCATTTTGCCCTACCCTCATCCCGTATCTCCGTTGCGCAGCAAAAAGTGAGGGCCGGGGTATGCCCGCCCCGACCAAAATCTCAATAACGCCCTATCCGCCGATTTCGCTGAGGGCGCGCATGCGGGAGGCTGGTTCTCCGAGCTTGAGGTGATGGCGTTCGGGCTTGATGAGCATGGCACCGCGCAGCAGGTCGGCGATCGCAGTTTGGCCGGCACCGGCGCGCAGCGGGGTTTGCAGGTCGACATCGTGATCGCCGAAGAGGCACAGGCGCAAGCGTCCGTCGGCCGTCAGGCGGACCCGGTTGCAGCGCTCGCAGTAGTCGTGGGAGAGCGGCGAAATGACGCCGACGCTGCCCCGGGCGCCGGGCGCGGCGAAATAGCGGGCCGGACCGTTGCCGCGCGGGCCCGGCACCGGCGCGAGGGTCGTGTCCGCACGCAGGCGTTCGAGAATTTCATCGGCGGAGATATAGGTGTCGGCTTGCATGCCGAGGTTCTCGTGCACGGGCATGACCTCGATAAAGCGCACGGCGACGGGCAGGCGATATGCGAGATCGGCGAACGCCGCCAATTCGTCGTCGTTTTGACCGCGCATCACGACGACGTTGATCTTGACGGGCGTCAGGCCGCGGGCGATGGCCGCGTCGATGCCCGCGAGCACGGCGTCCAGGCCGGGGCGACGTGCGATCGTTTCGAAACGATCCGGACGCAGGGTGTCCAGCGACACGTTGACGCGCTGCAATCCTGCGGCTGCTAAATCGTCGATCCGATCGGCGAGCAGCAACGCGTTTGTGGAGAGCGAAAGGTCGTCGATGCCCGGAATCGCCGCGATGGCGCGGACCAGCTCGTGCAAGCGCGGACGCAGCAGCGGTTCGCCGCCGGTCAGGCGAATCGAACGGATGCCGACGGTTGCGGCCGCGCGCACGATCGCAACGATCTCGCCGTAGGAAAGTATTCGATCGCGCTTGAGCCACTCCAACCCGCCTTCGGGCATGCAATAGACGCAGCGCAGGTTGCACTTGTCGGTTACCGAGACGCGCAGGTAGGTGATGGGCCGCGAGAACGCATCGGCCATCGGCGGGGCGAGCAAGTCGACGATCGTGGCGGCCATCGTTATGGTTATATCACGACTGGCTAAAGAACGTGTCGGGCAGCGGCGGATTGAGCTTGAAGTCGCCGAAGGTCGAGGTCGCATCGCCGTTGTAGCCGGGGCGCTCGAAATGGCCGGTCTGCCTGTCGACTAAGTAGTTTCCGCGCACCAGCGTGTAGCTTTGGCGAAGCTCGGCGTAACCGCTATCGTTGTAATTCCAACGCATCGCCGCGATCGTCGCCGTCTTGTCGTCGACCAGAACGTCGAGATGGTCGACGCGGCCGTGTCTACGCGGCACGAGATTGAACGTCGTGGTCGTTCCATCGTCGCTCACGATCGCGACCACATATACGCGCGTCCATTGCGATGGCGAATCGATGTGCGGGTAGATTTTGCTGAACTCCTGGCCGATGCCGGGCAGGCCGCCCGTGAAGACGAGTTTGTCTTTGCTGGGCTCCTTGTGGTAGAACGTTCCGTCTAGGCTGGGCGCCAGAAAAGGAAACGAATGCATCACGATGTCGGCGTGAATCGATGCCTCGTAGCTGGTTAAGTGCGGGTTGAGCGCGGACATGCGCGCGAGCAGATCGTCGCGCGCGGGAGCGCGCGCCCCCGTGACGGCCAGCGCGACGACCGCCGCGGCAATCAGCCGGCGGAACCTGCGATGCATACCTTTTCTAACGGCCTCGGGCCGCAAACGGTTCCAGCGCGAGGTCGATCTCCTCGCAAACGGCCGCTTCGCCCTCGAGGGGACGCCGCGCGCGCAGCGCGGCCAGCGCGGCCGGAGAACCGATGCGCCCCAGCGCCCACGCGACGTGCGATCGAACCATCGGATGGGGATCGCCGGCCAGTGCTTGCGACAGCGCGCCGACGCAGGAGCGATCCAGCGTATTGCCCAGCGCGACCGCCGCGTTGCGCCGCAGCAGGGCCGCGCCGCGCCATCCCATCGCGGTCTGCCGATAGAGGCGCCGGTATTGGCCGCTCTTGAGGGCGAGCAAGGCGAGCAACGAGGGCTGCGAGGTTTCGCGCGATGACGGAGCGTGCTCGGCGCCCGACGCAAAGGGTGCTCGCATCGTGGGCGGACACGCTTCCTGGCACAGATCGCAGCCCCACACCCACGTGCCGATCAACGGCCGCATCGCGCGCGGAATGGCGTCGGTGCGCTGTGTGAGATCCGAGATGCAGCGCGTCGCATCCATCGTATAGTCCCCGCGCAGCGCTCCCGTCGGGCAAACTTCGACGCAGCGCGAGCAGCTGCCGCACGTCTTGCGCAGCGGCTCGTCGGCGGGCAGGGCCAGCGAGGTGACGATCTCGCCCAGGAAAACGAACGACCCGCTCACGGGCGAGATCAAATTGGTGTGCTTCCCGATCCAGCCCAAGCCCGCGCGCGCGGCCAGCGCTCGTTCGGCCAGCGGTTTGGTATCGCAGGCGATCGCGGTAACCGGCTCGCCGGCCGCTTCGTCGATGGACGCCGCCACGAGCTCGAGCATCTCGCGCATGCGCGGATGGTAGTCGTTCGACCACGCGTAGTTCGAGACGCGCCCGGTCAGCGGCTGGAACGACGGCGCAGGCGTTGCGAACGGCATCGCGATGCAGATCACGCTGCGAGCGCCGGGCAGGAGTCGACGCGGATCGGAGGCGCGCGCGGCGTAGGACGCATCGTAGCGCCACGTTGCCAGATCGCCTCGTTGGATGGAGGCCAGCAAGCGCTCGCGCGTCGCGTCGTCGTCGACGGCGTCGGTCACCGCAAGCGCCGCGGCGCCCAACGCGATCGCGCGATCGCGCGCGAGCGTCTTGATCGCGTCGGGATCAGAGCGAAGCAAGCGGAGCATCTTCACCGATGGGGAGCGCCGCGTCGATCGCCGCGATCTCCGCAGGATCGAGCACCAGATCGCCCGCGCCCGCGTTTTCCTCGGCGTGCGCGATTTGCGAGGCCTTAGGAATCGCGAACAGGGGCGCGCTGCGCGTCAGGAAAGCCAGCACGACCTGGCGCGGCGTTGCATCGTGCGCTCGAGCGACGCCGGCAAGGACGCCCTGCACTGCGGCCTCGCGCGGAAAGCGCCCGCGGCCGAACGGCGTGTAGCCGACCAGCGCTATCGACTCGGCAGCGCAGTACGGGAGCAGCCGCCGTTCGACACCACGCTCGCGCAGGTGGTAGAGCACCTCGTTGCACGACAGCGGCACGGCGCGCAGATACGAGCGCGCTTCGCGCAGCTCGGGAAGATCGAAGTTGCTCACACCGATGAAGCGCGTCTTGCCGCGCTCGACCAACATTTCGAGCGCACGCATCGTCTCTTCGAGCGGCTCGCCGCCGGGCCAATGCAGCAGGTAACAATCGAGATAGTCGACGCGCAGGCGGCGCAAAGTCGCATCGCAGGCCGCCAGCGTGCCGGAAAACGAGGCGTTCCCCGGCAGCACCTTGCTGGTGAGAAAGAGCCGTTCGCGCGGAAACGCTGCGATCGTTTCGCCCAGCAGTTCCTCGACCGCGCCGCTTCCGTACATTTCGGCCGTATCGATATGCGTCATGCCCAACTCGACCCCGCGCCGCAGCGCCGCCATCGCGCGCTCGCGCCCCGCCCCGCTCTCGGGCACGTTCCACGTCCCCTGGCCGACGACGGCAACCTCGACGTCGCTCGATCCGAACCGTTGCAGCCGCACCTAAAATGCCTCAAACTCGCGGTGGGCGACCGCGTAGCCAAGCAAGCCGCCGCGGAGGTGGCGGACGCGACGGAATCCCGCGTCGCGCATGCGCCGCACGGCCCAGAGCGACTTCGCGCCCACGCGACAGGCAACGACGTAGGTGCGGGCGGTGTCCAGCTCGTGCAAGCGGGCTTCGAGCTGCGACGCCGGCACGTGCAGCGCGCCGTCAATAACGCCGAAGACGGCTTCGTGCGGCTCTCGTACGTCCAGCAGCGTCGCGTCGCGCAGAGCATCGTCCAGTTGCTCGGCATCGATCTCGTCGGCGTCGGACGCAGCTTCTTCTTCGGTCTCCTCGCGCACGTCGTGAATGCTCGGCGCCGCTCCGCACAGCGCACATTCCGGATCGCGATCGAACGCCACCTCGCGCATGGTCGCGCCCAGAACGTCGATGAGCAGCAACCTTCCCGTCAGCGGCTCGCCGATCTCCAACGCCAACTTGAGGGCTTCGGCGGCCTGCCACGCGCCCACGATGCCGGCCAAGACGCCCAGGACGCCTCCTTCGCCACACGTAGGAACGCTGCCGCTGGGCGGCGCTTGCGCAAAGAGACAGCGATAGCACGGGCCGCGCCCGCGCGCGAACGTGCTGACCTGTCCGTCGAACCGAAAGATCGACGCATAAACGTCGGGTTTGCTTTCCAAGAAGCACGCGTCGTTGATCAGATAGCGCGAGGCAAACCGGTCGGTACAATCCAGCACGATGTCGTAGAGGCGCACGAGCTCGCGCACGTTGCCGGCATCGACGCGCAGCGGAATCGGATCGATCGCGATCGTGGGATTGAGCGCCAGCAAACGTTCGCGCGCGACCTCGGTCTTCTTGCGGCCGATATCGGCGGTGGCGTACAGCGTCTGACGCTGCAAGTTCGTTTCGTCGACGACGTCGTCATCGGCGATGCCGATGCGCCCGACGCCGGCCGCGGTCAAATACTCCAGCGCCGGGCAGCCTAAGCCGCCCGCGCCGATCACCAAGACGCGCGCCGTCCCCAAGCGCTCCTGGCCTGCCAGCGCGACCTCGGGAATCAGTAGATGGCGGCTATAGCGCTTCACGCGCGCGGATGCAAACCGTTCAACCACGCCAGCACCTCACCGCGTGCGTTCTCCGCAGCGTAGGTGTGGTCGCTCTGAATCGTTGCCATGGTCTTGGGCTGGGGCGCACGTTCGTAGAGTTCGGCAACGCTGGCCGGATTTACCATCCCGTCGCGGGCGGCGGCTACGAACAGCGCCGGCCGGCCGGCCAGCGCCGGCAGCAACTGGTCGTAGCGCAGGTCGATGCCGGCAACCAGTTCGGGCAGGCTCGCGCCAACGACATAGGCGGCACGGAAATCGGTGGTGCCGACGTTCTGCAACGCTTTGAGCGCGGACGGCCGACCGTACCCCGTGGCGATCGCCACGGCTCCGGCGACCTGTGCGTCGAGCGCGGCGGTGAACAGCGCGGTCATCGCGCCCATGCTGTGGCCCAGCGTGTAGACCGGCGCTGCGGTTTCCATGCGCGCGAAGGCGACGACGGCCGACATTGCGTCGATGCAGTCGTCGACGTCTCGCAGAACGCCGCCGCTCGCGCCTAGCTTGTGTCCCGGAAAGTCCAGGCTGTAGCAGCCAAAACCATGGGCGGCCAAAAACGAGCAGAGAAAATCGAGGTTGTGCTTGCTCGAGGAGTACCCGTGGCCGGCGACGATCGTGACCCCACGCGGGCGACGCGGCTCGTAGCGCAGGGTCGCGACGTCGTTGTGCCGAGCCGGCACGCGCAACAGGTCGACGTTCACGCCTGTCGATCGGGGGGGCAGTTGTCGCGCCACGCAGACGAACCATCCGCATACATCTCGCGCTTCCAGATCGGAGCGCGCGCCTTGAGCTGATCGATCGCGTACCGACAAGCATCTAGCGCCGTCGAACGATGCACCGCCCCGACGGCGACGGCGACCGCGACGTCGCCGACGGCAAGATTCCCGACGCGATGCGCGACCGCGATCTCGCACGTTCCAAAATATTGGATCGCCTCGGCGGCGATGCGCTCGAACTCGGCAACCGCCATCTCCGCGTGCGCTTCGTACGACAAACCGCTCACGGATCGGCCGTCGTCGGCCAGCTCGCGCACGATGCCGGTAAAACAGGCGGTCGCGCCGTGGGCCGCGCCGCGCACCGACGCTTCGACTTGCGCCGGATCGATCGGATCGGCCAGGATACGCAAGCGGCTCATCCGCCGCCCACCGGCGGCAGCAGCGCCAACTCGTCGCCGTCGCTCAACGCTTGATCCGCGTCGACCATCCGTCCGTTGCGGGCAAAGCGCGTCGACGCGCGCAGGGATTGGATCGCCGGAGCGTCTGCGGACAGCACCGCCCAGGCGTCCGATGCGTCGGCGCCCTCGGCCAGCGTCACCGCGCGCCATTCGAACCCCAGCAGTTCGCGCAGCCGTGCGAACGTGACGACGCGCACGACCATCAGTAGCCGCCCATGTCCGTCGAGTAGCCGTCGCTGGTCAGCCATTCGCGCGAGGCTGCGTGCAATGCCAGCGTATCCAAGCGGCTGCAGATCAGCTTGTGCAGCAGCACCGTCCAAAAATGCTCCCCCTTGTCGTAGATTTCGTCGGGAACCTGGTTATGCGTCCGCGCGAACTCGCGAAGCGCAATCCAGTCGCCGCCGGCCAAGACGTCGCGCAGCAGCCCGTCGTATTCGGGATTTTGGTCGGAGTTCATTACGCCGACTTGCTTTCCGGAGCGAGGACGTAACGCTCGATCGCTTCGGCGACGCCGTCCTGGACATTGGAACCCGTATGCGTCGGAATCGCTTCGAGCACCTCGGGCAGCGCGTTGCCCATCGCGATGCCCAGGCCCGCCCATTGCAGCATCGGAACGTCGTTGCGCGAGTCGCCGATGGCCAGCACGCGCGCGGCGGGAATTTGGTAGGTCGTGCAGAGTTCTGCCAGCGCGTTCTCTTTGGTGGCCAGCGCGCTGGTCACCGCGCACTCTTCGAACGATCCCCAAGTTTCGTACTTAAAGTGTAGTGGGAAGCCGGAGAAATGCGATCGCACGGTCTCCACCGCGCGATCGCCCAGAAAGCGCAGAAACGTCGGTGCGATCGACAGCACGTCGGCAAAGGTCGCCACCTCGCTCCAGCCCGGGCCGCGCATATCTTCCATAAAGATGTCGCCGCCGGAAAGACGGTAGAAGCGTTGGTCGAGGTACACGGCCAGCGAGAGGCTTTCGCGCTCGGCACGCTCGATCATCGGTTTTGCGTAGATCAACGGGACGGGAATGTGCCCCAGGATCTTGCCGGACACGAAATCTTTGGTCAACGCGCCGTGGCAGCAAATGACCGGTAGTGCGATGCCCAGATCGCGCGAAATTTCCTCGGGCGTATCGGCGCCGCGTCCGGTGACCAGCACGACCCGAACCCCTGCCTCGAGGGCAGCGCGAACCGCACGCCGGTTGCGCAGCGATATGCTTTCGTCGGGGTCTAGCAGGGTGCCGTCGAGGTCGAGGGCGAGAAGATCGTATGACACGCACGCCCATCATACCCGAACGGTCAACCGGAGCCATGCAACGTTGGGGAACGGGAAGGCGTTCTAGAAGCGTGAGGAACACTTCGCCGATGAAACTCGCCCTACCGGCTCTGGCCGTCCTGTTGCTGGCTCCCGCCGCCGCGGGCGCCGCAGGCCAATGCAGCCGCGAAACCCTCGCCGTCCCCGGCTCGCCCGTCACGGTCTCCTATTGCGTGGCCGGGGCGCCCTCGGCCGGCCCCGGCGACGAGTTATTGGTCCCGGTCAGCGAATCGTATTCGGCCCCCGGCGGCTCTTACGCGGACTCTGCCACCCTGCACTTCCTGACCGGCGAATCCGCCTCGAGGCAGATCGCGGCGGTCGACCTCACGCGTTTGGGATCGACGGGGACCCTGCACTTGACCTTGGTCTATCACGGCGGTCTGGTCAGCGTCGAATCCGCTATTCTGACCCCCGGCGCCATCAAGATCAAGTGAACCGCAGCCGCACGGCCGCGCACTCGGTGCAACTCACTAGCCCGTTCCGGGTATTCTAAACGTCATGCGGCGTCGATATATCGCCTTTAGCCGATCCAAAATCCCCGACGGTTGTTGTCGGCAGGAGTAGCATGGCCTGTACGTCCTTTGCGCCCAACCTTACGGCTGCGGAGCAAGCGCGCTTCCTCTACGAAGCGATCCCACCGGGACTTTTTAAAGTCGAGAATGCCGAGGATCGCATCGCCTGGCGCGTCAGCCCGGAGCCGTTTGCATTATCCCCCGCGCACGCAACGACGCTGGAGACCATTGGGAGAGATCTCGCGATCTTCTACCGCGGGCTCAACAACCTGTACAACCGCAGCGCGCGCGGAACCGCGCCGAGCTTTATCGCCGAGTATCTCGACCGCGGTAAGCCCGAGCACATCGTGCGGCTCGCGCGCCAGAATCGCTTCAAGCAAGACCTTCCGGCGGTCATCCGCCCCGATTTGATCCTGACCGAAGACGGCTTCGTTGCCGCAGAACTGGATAGCGTGCCGGGCGGCATGGGCTTCGTGGGCGCGATGTCCGAAACGTATTGTCAACTGGGCATGGAATCGCTGGGCGGCGCGCACGGGATCGCGGACGGTTTTGGCGCGATGGTACGCGCGCAGTCCGGCCAGGACAAGCCGATCGTCGCGATCGTCGTCTCCGAAGAGTCGGCCGACTACCGACCCGAGTTGCGCTGGCTCGCCGACGCGCTGGCGCGTACCGAGAACCCGATCGAAGCCTTCGTCTGCGCTCCGCAAGAAATTGTCTTCACCGAAGAAGCGTTGTTCGTTCGAATGGCCGACGGTCGCGAGGAAAAGATCGACGTCCTGTATCGCAACTTCGAACTGTTCGATCTGCTTAACGTTCCAAAACAAGAGCTGCTCCTGTACTCAGCGCGGCACAACCGCGTCAAGATGACGCCGCCTCCCAAAGCTCACCTCGAGGAGAAGCTCGCGTTCGCGTTGTTCCACCATCCCGCGCTGGGCAAATTATGGCGCGATGAATTGGGTCGCGAAACGTACGATCGGTTAGCCAAGGTCTTTCCGCAGACGTGGGTAATCGATCCGCGCCCCCTGCCGCCGCAAGCCGTGATCTACGGTCTGG
>DATCDS010000060.1:0-3401 GCA_036510515.1 Vulcanimicrobiaceae bacterium | reverse complement strand
CCTCACGTACGAAGGCACCAGCGAAATCCACACGCTGATTCTCGGACAGGCGATCACGGGGCTCGCGGCCTTCTCCTAAGCCCCATCAGCATGAAATCCCAAGCGAGCGAGCGAACGAACGTCGTACGCCTTGCGTCCGTGTTTGTGCCGACGCGAAAAGGCTGCACTCGGCTTCGAGGAGAGTATCGTGAAGAACCTACGTGTTGCGATCGCCGCCGTGGTATTGGCCGCGATCGCAGGGGGCGCGGCCGCTGCAGCTCCGCCTCCGGGCCTGCCGCCCCAACCTGCCGTGCGACCCGCCTGGGTCCCCGCAGGCGCCATGCTGCTCAGTCCGTGCGTCGCGGGGATGGGATCGCATTGGGCGCGGCTGCAAAATATGCCGCTAGGCCCGATCTACGGCGAATACCGCGGCAAGCCGGTCTTCAGCGAGTACATGATCGATCAAAAAGCGTTCGCGCGCGGCGACAGCTGGACCAACATCCTGCGGCCTCTGCCGGGCTATGCGATCAACCACGTCGATATCGAGTTCGTGCCGTACGGGCACGAGGGATACCCGATCCCGCACTACGACGTCCATGCGTACTACGTCTCGCACGCCACGCATGTGGCGTATTGTCCCAACGGTGAAAAGATACGCATGACGCGATGAAATATCCATTGCCGCTCTTTGCGGTTGCGGCCGCGCTCTTCGTGGGCGCGGTCGCTCCCGCCGCGTCGCAGACGCCGTACATTTTCCAGAATCCGACGCTAAGCGCGAGTAGGATTGCGTTCGAGTGGGGCGGCGATATTTGGACGGTGCCGCGTTCGGGTGGGAATGCCGAGCGTCTAGTCACCGGGTTCGATTTGGAGGGCGCGCCCTATTTCTCGCCCGACGGCACGACGATCGCGTTTACCGGCAACTACAACGGCAATCTCGACGTCTACGTCGTGTCGTCGACCGGCGGCGAACCGCGCCGTCTCACCTACCATCCTGGAGCCGACATCGCGGTCGGCTGGACGCGCGACGGACGCAGCGTCCTGTTTCGTTCCGGCCGCGCGAGCAGCGCCGACGAGAACATGCTCTACACGGTGCCCGTCACCGGCGGCTTTCCCACGGCGCTGCCGCTGGACATGGCTGAGTCCGGGTCGTACTCGCCCGACGGCACGCACCTCGCGTACGTGCCCACCGGGAAGTGGGAGCCGCAGTGGCAGCACTATCGCGGCGGTCAGACGACGCCGATCTGGATCGCGGATTTAGCGACGTCGAAGATCGTCCCGATCCCGCGAACGAACTCCAACGATAGCAACCCGATGTGGGTCGGCGACACGGTCTATTTCCTTTCGGATCGCGCCGGTGGCCCGGCGACGTTGTACGCCTACGATACGAGGACGCGCGCGGTCGGCGAAAAGATTCCCAATCCGGGCGGCTTCGACATCCTGTCGGCCGACGCGGGGCCGGGCGGCATCGTTTACACGCAGTTGGGTTCTCTGCACCTCTACGACACGGCCTCGGGAAGCCAGCACGAGGTTCCCGTCACGATCGCGGCCGACATGCCGCAGATTCGCCCGCATTGGATGAACGTCGGGAGCCAAATTGCCGGCGCAAATATCTCGCCGACGGGCGTGCGTGCGGTTTTCGAAGCACACGGCGAAATCCTCACGGTTCCCGCCGAACACGGCAGCATTCGCAACATCACGTCCAGCCCCGCGGTCGAGGATCGCGACCCGTCCTGGTCACCCGATGGCCGATGGATCGCCTACTTCTCAGACGCCTCGGGAGAATATGCGTTGCACCTGCGCGATCAGAAAGGCTTGGAACCCGCGCGCGTCATCGCCCTGCCGTCGCCCTCGTTCTTTTACTCGCCGACCTGGTCGCCGGACAGCAAGAAAATTGCTTACACCGACAAGCACATGCAGTTGTGGTACGTCGATCTCAACCTCGAACATCCCACGCCCGTGCGCGTCGATACGGCGCCGTACGAGTCGTTCGGCGGTCAGACGTTCAACGTCGCGTGGTCCCCGGATAGCCGCTGGCTAACCTACAACAAGCAACTGACGAACTTTCTCAACGCGGTGTTCGTGTACTCGTTGGTCGACGGGCAAGCGACGCAAATCACCGACGGCATGAGCGACAGTCGCAACCCGGTGTTTGACAAGAACGGGAAATACTTGTACTTTCTGGCCAGCACCAACACGGGCCTGACGTCAAACGGCTTGGACATGACATCGGATCAGCATCCGACCAGCAGCAACCTCTATATGGCGGTGCTGCGCGCTACGACCGCTTCACCGATTCTGGCCCAGAGCGATGAAGAAACGCCGACCGACGAAACGCCCGCGGCCACCCCGGCGCCCAAACCCAAAGCAGAGCACCCCGACCAGGTGCGCGACGTGCGGATCGACTTCGACGGATTCTCGCAGCGCATCGTCGCGTTGCCGGTTCCGGGCGCCAACTACGTCGCGCTGAGCGCGGGACAGACCGGAGAAGTCTACCTCGAGCAAGCTCCGTTGACGACCGTCGACCCCAGCAATCCGCCGATGACGGTCGTCAAGTTCGACCTCAAATCGCGTCAGGCGCAGACCTACGCACAGAATGTCGGCGCATTCGTGGTTTCGTTCGACGGGAAGAAGATGCTTTACCAGTCGGGACCGGGCTGGTATATTACCGGGACCGACGCGCCTGCGAAGCCCGGGGTCGGGCTGCTTGCCACCAACACGATGGAAGTCTATTCGACGCCGCCCGCGGAGTGGGCGCAGATGTATCGCGAAACGTGGCGCATCGAACGCGATTATTTCTACGATAAACACTACGGCGGCCTCAACCTCGCGCGCGCGGAAGAGCGCTTCAAAGCGTTCTTGCCGGGCGTCGGGTCGCGCGACGACCTGACGTTTCTCACCCACCAGATGCTCGGCTATCTTTCGACCGGCCACATGTGGGTCGGCGGTGGCACCGAACCGCCGATCGGGCGCGTCACCACCGGGTTGCTCGGCGCGGACTACACCGTCGAAGATGGCCGTTATCGCTTTGCGAAGATCTACAGCGGCGAAAATTGGAATCCGCAATTGCAGGCGCCGCTCACCCAACCCGGCGAGACGGTCAAAGCGGGCGAATATCTGCTGGCCGTCAACGGGCGGCCGCTGCACGCGACCGACAACCTGTATCAGGCTTTCGAAGAAACCGCCGGCAAGCAGACGGTGTTGACCGTAAGCTCCAGCCCGAACGGCGAGACGCGCGACGTGACCGTCACGCCGGTGCCCAGCGAGTTCCCGCTGCGTAATCTGGCCTGGATCGAACACAATCGACGCGAGGTCGATCGGCTGAGCGACGGCAAACTCGGGTACGTCTATTTGCCCGATACCGAATACGGCGGCTTCACGAACTTCAATAGATACTTCTTCGCGCAAGTCGGCAAATCGGGGGT
>DATCDS010000059.1:0-9547 GCA_036510515.1 Vulcanimicrobiaceae bacterium | reverse complement strand
TCGTGCGAGAGTATCGCCTTGAGCTTGGTGGTCTGCACGATCACGTCGGCTGCCGGCGGCGCGCCCATGCCGCGCAGCGTACCGCCGCCCTCGATGCCGACCTTCTCGCCCGCGCGGTCGCAGGCTGCGAGCAGGTCGCTCAGCTCCTCGGCATTTTTCGGCGCCACGCGGCGCGGCGCCGCGACGGTCATCGCACTTCCTCGCAGCCGGCGCTCGCTGGGAAAATTTTGTCGGGATTGAAGCGATTCTCCGGCGCGAACGCCGAGCGCAGGCGCAGCATCGTCCGCAGGTCGTCGGGGTTGAAGACGCGCGCGAGCGTGTCGCGTTTTTCGTAGCCGATGCCGTGTTCGCCGGAGATCGTTCCGCCCAGGTCCACCGCGGCCGAGAGAATCTGATTGCCGGCTTCGACGACGGCTCGGACCTCGCGGGCGTCGCGACGGTCGTACATGATGAGTGGATGCAAGTTGCCGTCGCCTGCGTGAAAGACGTTGCCGATCTTGAGCTTATGGCCGATTGCCGCCTCTTCGACCGCTTGGAGCATCGAGGGAAGTTTAGTGCGCGGTACGACGACGTCTTGCAGGTAACAGTTGGGCGCAATGCGGCCGGTGGCGCCGAAGGCGCCCTTGCGCGCCGCCCACAGATTGTCGCGCTCGGCCTGCGAACGCGCCGCGCTCCACGTTAACGCCCCGTGCTCCCGGCAGATCCGTGCGATCGACGATTCGCACGCATCCATGTCGTCTTCGAAGCCGGCGTTCTCGATGAGCAGCAGGGCGGCCGCATCGGGAAAGCCCGAATGGAATGCCGCTTCGACGGCGCTGATGGTCAGGCGGTCCATCATCTCTAGAGCGGTGGGAACGATGCCCGCGCCGATGATGGCCGAGACGGCTTCGGACGCCGCCTCGATGTCGTCGAACGTCGCGACCCACACGCGCACGGCCTCGGGCTGTTTGAGCAGTCGCACCCACGCCGACGTCACGACGCCCAGCGTCCCCTCGCTGCCGACCAGCGCGCCGGTGAGATCGTAGCCCGGTTCGTCGACGCCGGTCGTGTAGATTTCGCCGTGCTCGTCGACGACCTCGAGCGCGAGGATGTGATTGACCGTCGTTCCGTAGGAGAGGCAATGCGGCCCGCCCGCATTGGTGCCGATGTTGCCGCCGATCGTCGACGCTTTTTGCGACGACGGATCGGGCGCATAGAACAGGCCGGTCGATGCGACGTGCTTGGAAAGATCCAGGTTGACCAGACCCGGTTGAATGCGGGCGCGCCGGTTGACGACGTCGAGCTCGAGGATGCGGTTCATGCGTGGGAACGCGATCACCACGCCGCCGTCTGGGGCGATGACGCCGCCGCACAAGCCCGTGCCCGCGCCGCGGGAGATGATCGGCTCGCCGCACTCGCGCGCGATGCGCACCGCAGCGCTCACGTCGCGCGCGCTTGAGGGCAGCACGACCGCGGTCGGCAACGGCCCCTGTGAGTATGCGTCAAACGAATACACGGCGAGATCTTCGGGTTGCGTCTTGACGGCATCGGCGCCCAACGCGCCGATCAGACGATCGGTAAACGCGCTCATCGATAGAGCAGATACTTCGCGCGCAACGCCTTGAAGCGATTCACCGCCGGCTGCCAGCCCGCTAGGATCTGCGCGGCGGAACGTCCGCCCGTCAGGCCAAGGCGCAGCGAATCGGTCCCCCAATCGATGTCCAACGATTTGGCGTCGACGACGATCGTTCGGGGCGAGATACTGCGAACGGCGGTCAGCAGCTCGACCGAGGTGCGTACGGCTTGGAACGTCGAGGGATCGTAGACGTCTAGCTCGACGCCGCCCAGGTCCTTGTCTTTCCAGAATCCATCGCTAGGCGACCAGTAGGCCGGCCGGAAGTACACGCCCGGCAGGTCGCGCGCGTTCAAGCGCTTGGCCAGCGCGTACGCATCCAATTGATAAGCGCCGGCATATTTGAACGGCTTGGTCGTGCCGATCCCGCCGTTGACGCCCGCATTATCGATCAACCCGGTGCAGACGTAGACGACCGTGGTCGACCATTCGGGAATGTTGGGCGAACTCTGAACCCATTGCAAGCCGGTCTGCGGCCACAGCATCGCGTGCGTCCAACCGCGCATCGCGATGACGCGAAGTTTAGCGTGAATGCCGAAGGCGCCGTTGAACATCTGCGCGAGCTCGCCGACGGTCATCCCGTGACGCATCGCGATGGGATACAGTCCGATGAACGACTTGAACTTGGGATCCAGGACCGGACCTTCGACGTTGCCGCCGATCGGGTTGGGGCGATCCAACACCCAGATCTCTTTGTGAAACTGCGCCGCCGCCTGCATCGCATAGGCCATCGTGGAGACGAACGTGTACGGCCGCGCCCCGACGTCTTGAATGTCGAACAGCAGAACGTCAACGCCCGCCAGCATCGCCGCCGTCGGATGCTTCTGATGTCCATACAAACTGTAAACCGGCAGCCCCGTTCGTCCATCGGTGTACGACGAGACGTACGATCCCGCCGGGCGATCCCCGCGCAGGCCGTGTTCGGGCGAATAGATCGCCTTGACGCAAATATGCTTGTTCGCCCGAATCGCATCGACGATGTTGACCAGTCGCGACGTCACGCCGGTCTGGTTGGTAACGATGCCCACGCATCGCCCGTGCAAATCATGCCAAGCCGACGTGAGAAACACCTCATCGCCCAAGGTGATCTTCGCTCGAGGAAGCGTTCCAGCCGCGACCGGAGCCGCACAAACCGACAGAAAAAGCAGAGTTGCAAGCAGTGAACGCATCATCCTCACCACCTTGGCCCGCCAGTCCTCCCCAACCTGCGTCCCCATCAGTGTCGTGGCGAGCCCTTCGACTTCGCGCCTGCGGCGCTACGCTCAGGATAAACTCCGCGACCGGAGGGAGCGGAGTCGAGCTACCGGCTAGAGCGCATCAAGGCAGAGCGTTGGACGAGTTAACTTGCGCGTATTCGATTCATGCTAACGCGGTAGAAGGCCGCTCTTCGCAATCGTCTACTATGGCGCCGTTGATTACGGGGCGCCGGCCTCGGCGTCAAGGGAACCGTTTCGCATCTGCCTAAGGCCTAAAGGGTGAAGAAAGCGGGCCATCTGCCCGGGCGGCGCGTTCGCGCGCTGGCATATACGCTGGTTACGACGACGATCGTGCTATTCTTCGCGCTTGCCGAATGGGGAACCGAACGATATTTTTCGGAACGCTCGCGTGCGGCGAGCACGACGATCGAAATCGTTATCGTCCTGATCGCCGCCGTGATCTTTCGCCCCATCCATCAACGCATTGAGGCGGCGGTCGAATCGGCGTTTTACAAGCGCAAACGTCAAAGCCTGGCGGCCCTAGAAAAGTTCCGCCGCGACTTGAGTTCGTTTAACGACACTCATCAACTCTTGAGGCGCGTCATCGAAGCGGTCGACCATCATTTGGAGGCTCGTGCGTGCGCCGTCTATCTTCGCCGGGACGTCTTTCGCGCCGAAGCATCCTCATTTGACGATCCCGCCGACCCGGTCGAATTGGACGATCCGCTCGTCATCCGTCTTCGTTCGAGTAGCGCGCCGGCGCAGCCGTCGGCGCTCAAATCTGCGGCGCGCGGCACGCATGCATTTGCGATGACGACTGCGGGCGACCTCATGGGCCTTCTGTGCGTGCAGGCAAGGCACGCCGAGATCGATGTCGAGGAAACGCAGGTCCTGGCCGGTTTGGCCGTGGACCTAGCGGCGGCGCTCCTCTCGCTCGATCCGCTTCTACGCGTGCAGAACCGAAAAATTGTCAGTAACATTCGCGCCGATTTGCCGCACCTCATAGGCCGCGAACGCGAAGTGCGTGAGATTCAGGAGGCGTTTACGCGGTCGCGGCTGGTAACGGTGGTCGGCTCCGGCGGCGTCGGCAAGACCTGCGTGGCATTGCAATGCGCGACCGACGCGATCGGCGGCTACGAGCATGGCGTCTGGTTTGTCGACCTCGCGCCGATAACCGACGGTAGGCTGGTTGCGGCGACGGTGCTGGCTGCGCTCGACGTGGGTGCAGGCGGAGATGGCCGCGATACCGCCCGCTTGCTCGAGCACTTGCGCCTTCGCAACGCGCTGATCGTCATCGACAATTGCGAGCAAGTCGTTGCCGACGTCGCATCGGTCGTCGCGCAAATCTGCGCCGAGTGCCCGCGCATAGCGATCCTGGCGACCAGCCGCGAGCCGCTGCATCTCGACTGCGAGCAGGTGTATCGTCTCGGATCGCTGGACCGTGACGATGCAATCGAGCTCTTCACGCAGCGCGCTGCGGCGGTATCGAGCCGATTCGACGCGCGCGGACATTCCGACGTTGTCAGCAGCATCTGCGAACGCTTAGACGGGGTTCCTCTGGCGATCGAGCTTGCGGCCGCGCGCGTGCGGGCGCTGAGCGTTGACGAGATCCTTGGCCATCTGGACGAGCGCTTTCGGCTGCTCACCGGCGGGCGAACCGTATTGCCGAGGCAACAAACCCTCGCGGCGCTTATCGAGTGGAGTTACGACCTGCTGACCGAAGAGGAGCAATCGCTCTTTCGCCATCTTTCCGCGTTTCGCGGCAGCTTCACGCTGGCCGCTGCGGCGGCGGTCTGCACGAACGATGGGAAATGCGATGAGTTCCACATCCTGGACGTCTTGACATCGTTGGCCGACAAGTCGCTGTTGAGCGTTGCGGTGGATCGTACGACGCGCTATCGTTTGTTGGAAACGATTCGCGAGTTCGCCACGCTTAAGTCGCAGGAATGTGGCGATTCGGCGGCATCTTGCGGACGGCATGCGGCCTATTTTGCGGACGTCGCTTCCCGAGCGTACCAAGACTTCGATTCGCACCTGCCGCCCGACTGGCTGGAAAAACTGGCACCCGATATCGACAACGTTCGCGCGGCGATCGTCTGGACGCTTGAAGGTCAGGGCGATCGCGACTTGGGCGCACAGCTGGCAGCCGATAGCGGCCCGATTTTCCTGCGGTTGCAGCTGATGGGCGAGGGGTTGCGCGCGTGCGAGGCGGCGCGACGTGTCGAGCCGTTGGCGCCGGAGACCGCCGGCCGGATCGAATACGTCGCCTCGATGTTGCACAATAACCTCGGGCAAAACTCGTTGGCGCTCGAAGCGGCGCAACGTGCCGTTGCGTTGTACGATCGAACATCCGACGAGCGCGGACTCGTTCGCGCGCTTTCTCAGACCGCGCAACTGTATGCGCGCGCACGTCGATACGATGACGCTAAGGCGCCGGCGAACCAAGCCGTGCGCCGAGCCCGCGCAATCGGCGAGCCGCGGCTGTTGATCGGGGTCTTGCGGCGCTGCGCGTATTCGTTACCGCCCGATGACATCGAGAACGCACGGGCGCTGTTTGCGGAGGCGCTGCGCATTTCGCGATCCGCCTCGGAGTCCGACGAAGAGTTTCGCGTGCTCGAGTGGTGGTCGACGCGGGAAGCCGTTGCCGGTTGTTTCTCTAAGGCGATGAGCTTGGCGATGGAAGGACTCGAATGTGGGGCGCCCAGCGCGCACCTAGCAATCGAAATTCAAATCGCCTATTGCGCGTTGGCGTCCGACGATGTAAAGGTCGCCGACCCTCACGCTCGTCGGGCTCTGGCCCTGGCCGTTGCCGCGCAGCACCCGCTCTTCAGTGCGCTTGGTTTTGCGTACTGCGCGCCCTTTCACGCCTCGCATGCTTCGGCCGAAGGGGCGATGCTCTTCGGCTATGCGATGGCTCGCCTACGCGAGATGCAATGGGAACCCGAGCAGGGCGACGAGCTTGCGCTGCACAACGCGCGGCAGATCATCGAAGGCGCCCTTGGCGACGATGATTTCGACACGACGGCGCTTCGCGGCGCCGGCTGGAAGCAAGATCAGGCGCTGGCGGTTCTGGGTTCGAAAATCAGCACTGCGCCGGTGGAGCGAACTGGGGCCGCCGCTCTGAGCTCGTGACGGTGTCGGTACACTGCTGTGCGAGTGCATAGGTTCCAGTATCGCCCGTGCAGCCCGTAACGGCGGCATACGATCCGTTGAGCGAATACGTGCTTGCGTTATACGTGCCACTGGTATTGAACGTGCAGGTCGCGCCGCTGGTGTAGTTGACGACCATCGCGCCCGAGAACGCGTTGGACGAAGCGATTGCTAACGATAGTTGTGCCGTTAGCGTCGAGCCGCCTTGCGTCGTGGTAATAGCGCCTCCGGCCGTAGCGCCGTGCTGGGCTAGCGTCGCCGTCGCCGAGCCGCTGCCGCCTTGGGCGTCGACCATCGTCCCGCTATAGTCGCCCGAGATATTTGGGATGGTCGCGGGCGTCGGCGACGTCGTCGATCCGTTGCAGGCCGCCAGACCAAGGCAACTGACCAGTGCCAATGCGCTGGAAAATACCCGCCTATGCGTTTTTTGAAGAAACATACCGACGCTATTTTACGCCGTAGACAGGCGCCCCTTGGTCGCTCAGTCGAGCCAACGCCGCCCCCGTTGCACCGCGCGGCTCGCGACATTGCCTCCGCGAGCGCAGCGTCTCGGCGAGTTCGGGGCTACGTTCTTCCCACGGGTTTGCCGGAATGGCTCATCGATGGAAATATGCCGGCAACAATCGGCTGGTAGGGTGATAACGCAACAGCCCGCGAGACGTCGCCCCAAGGGGGGAGGATTGACGCTGAAGCTGTGATATGGCAAACTTACCATATGAGGGCGCGTGGTGCATCAGCGACCGATTGCCTGGGTCGGGGCATCGAAGAGGGAGCTTCGGGCGATGCCGGACGAGGTTCAGGACGACGTAGGGTATGCGTTGGACCTTGCACAGCACGGCAGACGCGCTGAGTACGCCGTGCAGATGACGGGCGATTTGCGTGACGTTATCGAGATACGGGCGTTCAATGAAGCCGGCGACAGTACGTTTCGAGCTGCATACACGGTCGAGTTGGGTGATACGATCTATGTGCTTCACGTGTTTCAAAAAAAATCAAAGCGCGGCATAGCGACGCCGAGAAACGAACTGGACCTAATTCGAACACGTCTTAAGCGAGCAAGAGAGCATTATGAGCGACAGAATATCCAACTTGGACATTGAAATCGGGGCGGGGAGCGTATTCGAGCAGCTGGGTTTGCCGGACGCGCAAGAACGGTTGCGTAAGGCGCGGCTGATGAGTGTGATCAATGACGTGATTCGGCGCCGGGGCCTTACGCAGAGAGGCGTTACGGAGGCAACCGGGCTAAATCAGGCCGACGTTTCGCGTTTGCAGCACGGGCGCGGATCGCGCTATTCCACCGACCGGCTCTTGAGCGTGCTGAGCAAATTGGGCGTGGACGTAGAAATAACCCAACGGCAAGGGCGCGTGGGCGAATCGATCGTGGAAGTGCGAGAGCTCTCGCGGGCACGACGTTAAAAGCTGGGGACGGCGCTCTTCGACTTAACCGGCGGGAAAACTTTCGCCGGTTTTCTCTCCGCGACCAACGTTGCTGCAATACATGGGGCGGCGTATCTGTGCCGGCCGAGCCGATAGGCCCTTAATTAATTACCGTTAGCAGCATGGACGTGCAGACGTGGTGCCAGAAATCGAATTTGATGTGCTGCTTGCCGGACGTGAAGTAGGGGGGCGTATCGTAGTTTCGGTCGTGTTCGCCGTCGCCGGGCCAGAAGTCGGGTTTGGCTAGACAGGCGCGGTTTTCGATGCGAAGGCGGCGGTCGAGGTCTTCGATGTCGCGCCGGCGATAGATGACGGCTTCGCCTTTGCGCACGGTCTTGTCGTTGGAACTGCAATTGTACTCGGTCGTATGGACGCCGATGCCGCCGGGCTTGAGCAGCTTGGACGAGCGAAGGACGAATCGGACGCCTTTCTCCAGGGACCCCGTGTGCTCGAACGCGCAGCAGCTCCAGACGAAGTCGAACGAGCCCTCGGGCCACGGCCATTTGCCGTTCATGTCAGCATATTCAAAGCGCACGAGCTTCTTAAAGCGTTCGGGGTCGACGATATCCGGGCGATAGAGATCGGCGGTCGAATCGCTGTGTTGATTGGTACGAGCCCAATCCGTCTTTCGTAAGTCGCTCGGCGCCAAGTCCGTGGCGACGACCTCGACATCGTGCGCGGCGAAGAGGGCGGGAAGCGGTTCGGTCCCGACGGCAAAACCTAGGCCGCGCATGCCCGCATGCAGCTTGCCGCGTTCGCGCAGCGTTTGCGCGACCGCAGCGAACTCCCACGGCTTGCGATGGTAGGTGGGTTGGCCGCCCTTGGGGCCGATGTCGAGTCGCGTTTCCCACTCGCGATACCAATCGGTTTCGAAGTGTGCTTGGCGACAGACGACCGAGTCCAGCATCCCGCTCCGTTTCCGTGAAAGCGCGAAGAACCCCCTGGCTAGACGAAGACCGGCGCCGCAGCCGCCGGGACGATGCGCGCCTGCTGCGCGCGGCGAAAGAGTTCTTCTACTGCGCGCTCGCCGATCGGGCCGAGGTCGTCGGTGAACTCGTTGACGTAGAGCGCGATGTGTTTACGCATCACGTCGTCGTTCATCTCGAAGGCGTGTTCGCGAACGTACGGCACGATCGCATCTTCGTGGGAGCGCGCGAAGGCCAGGCTGCGCGCAATGGCGTCGTCCACGGTTCGAGCGCGCGCATCGTCGAGATCGTCGCGTACTAGGATCGCGCCCAGCGGAATCGGCAGGTCGGTGACCGATTCCCACCAGGCCCCCATGTCGGCCACGCAGACCAGGCCCGCGTCCTGGTAGGTGAAGCGCGATTCGTGGATGATCAGGCCCGCAGCGACGCTGCCGTCGGCGACGGCGCGCACGATGTGGTCGAAACGTACGGCTCGGACGGGCGGTCGAACTCCTAAGGCCAGTTGCAGCAATAGGAACGCCGTCGTGCGCTCACCCGGAATGGCGACGAGCTTCTCTCGAAAGTCATCCAGCGAGGTTCCCGTGCCGGGCTTGGCGACCAGCAGCGGACCGCATCCGCGGCCCAACGCGCCGCCCGAGCGCAGGATGCGGTAGCGATCGGTCAGATACGGGATCGCTCCGTAACTTACTTTGGTCAGTTCGTACCGGCCCAGCGCAGCCGAGTCGTTGAGTTTTTCGATATCTTCGAGTTCGACGCGCACGCGCGGCGCGTTTTCGAGCAGGCCGTTGGTGAGCGCGGCAAAGATGTACGTATCGTTGGGGCAGGGCGAATAGGCGAGAGAAAGCGCGTCCGTTTCGTCAGTCACGTGGAGGCGCCACCAACGTCAGCAGCGCGGTAAGGATTCGCTCCAGGCCGGCGACGCCGGCCGCCCAATCCCACCGGCTTTCCGCGCGGTCGCCGACGCGATTGGAGATGCCGCGCACTTCGATGGCGGTCACGCCGGCGATTTCGGCGGCGCGCAGCACCGCGAACCCCTCCATCGATTCGACTTGCGCGCCCAGCGCGGCCAAGCGCCGGGCCGTTTGGTCGGTCGCGGTGACGCGCGAAACGGTTACGCCGCGTAACGCCCGAAACCCGAGCTCGACGACCCGATCGGTAAGCGCGAGGTCGGACGACGCGCGATCGTGCACGGTCGCGCCGTCGGGCAGCGCGATGGCTTGGCCGCC
>DATCDS010000058.1:0-19801 GCA_036510515.1 Vulcanimicrobiaceae bacterium | reverse complement strand
CAAGGTCGCGCTGGACCACGTGCTTTGCGTCGTTGCCATCGCTCCGTTGGGCAGCTTCGTTTTTTCCGAAATCGAGAAGGTTGATCCACTCCCATTGATTAGGATGATGCTTTGGAAGATTGCCGGCCCCGTTCCTTGGTGCATGGAGTAGACGTAGGTTCCGTTCGGGGGCCTCACGGGCTGCACGGGCCGCGCCGCTGCGGGAGTAACTGCGATCAATGCGATCATTAGAATATGGACGATGTTTTTCATGCTAGAACCTCCGCGCTTTTCCACGCAAGCATTGCAAGTTGTAGTGAGACAGTCGACAGCAGGAACAAATGCCCCGTCCGCGCCGAAAGAATTGCAACGTCATGCCGCAGCCGCCTTCGGGCGGCTTGTCGGCTACCTGTTTCCGTCTGATATGTTAGAGGGCCGTTAGATGAACTAGCGATCCTCTCCGAAACCCTTGTTATAGCAGGGTTAAATTGGTAGCCCCAACGGGATTCGAACCCGTGTTACCGCCGTGAGAGGGCGGCGTCCTAGGCCTCTAGACGATAGGGCCGTGGC
The DNA here is from genome assembly GCA_036510515.1 of Vulcanimicrobiaceae bacterium. GTDB lineage: Bacteria > Vulcanimicrobiota > Vulcanimicrobiia > Vulcanimicrobiales > Vulcanimicrobiaceae > JALYSX01. Next base: position 19,252 of record DATCDS010000058.1, on the reverse strand, counting down.
TCCCGGGCAGAGACTCGAACTCCAATAACGACCTTCAGAGGGTCGCGTCCTACCATTGAACGACCCGGGAACGGCGAAGGTGCCTATACTACAAGGTCGGCCCGGGTTCTTGCAAGGAGCGCAGGCGCCGTTGCCTGATGTTCCGGCCGCCGTAGGTTTCGGTCTGGCTGTGACAGTTCGGGCAGAGCATGCGAAGATTTTCAAGGCGATAGTCATCACCCGCGCCATTGATATGATCCAGATGGATCGACAGCGCGCGGCCGCGCCAGCGCGATATGCCGCACTCGTCGCATACATTTCTAAGGATGCCCTCCGCGAGAAGGCGTCTCTTTATCGAAACGCGGCTCTTATTGCCAAGAATGCTTTCCAGCGGACGCCGAGGGTTTCTCGATTGGATCTCGCCGCGTACGCGGGCCTTGTACCACGATGCCCTGCAAAATCCGAAGCGTTCCATCGCCTGCACGAAACTATGCCCCCGATCACAGCGTATCAGAACATACGTTCGATGTTGTTTCCAAAAGATGAACGTTTTGTGTCCCTCGTCTTTCCGGGTAGGCTGCCCAGGCGCACCCCATCGTATAGTAAGGTTAGCTGCGAGGGCGAAGTCTGCGATGAGCAACCGGGCGCCCAAGGGAGATTGTCTTGCAAGCCATTGTCCTAGTGGGGGGTGAAGGCACCCGCCTTCGTCCGTTGACCTTGGGAACGCCCAAGCCGATGGTCCCCATCGTGAACGTGCCGTTTCTGGCGCGTACGATGGAACGGCTTTCGGCCGCGGGCATTCGAGACGTCATCTTGCCGGCGGGTTATCTCCCGCAGGCGATCATCGACTACTTCGGTGACGGCTCGCGCCTGGACATGAAGATCACGTACGTGATCGAGGACGAGCCGCTGGGCACCGCCGGCGCCCTCAAGAACGTCGAACCGCACATTACCGGACCGTTCTTCGTGCTCAACGGCGACGTTCTCACCAGCCTGAATCTGCGCGACATGATCGCCTTCCACAAAGAGAAGGGCGGCCTGGGCGTCCTGCACCTCATCCGCGTCGACGACCCATCGGCGTTCGGCTGCGTGGTCAGCGACCAGCACAAGCGGATCTCCGCCTTCGTCGAAAAGCCCCCCAAGGGCACCGAGCCGACCAACGAAATCAATGCTGGGACCTATCTGCTCGAACCCGACGTGCTTGCCGCGATCCCCGCGGGCCGCAACGTCTCGATCGAACGCGAGACGTTTCCGAGCATCCTGGCCGGCGACAAGCCGCTCTACGCCTACACGACCAACGACTACTGGATCGATCTGGGGCGGCCCGAACACTACCTGGCCGCGCACCGCGACATCCTCTCGGGTGCGATGCCGCTCCAACTCGAGCCGGGCATCACCGGGGAGCATTCGCAAGTGAACGGCACCTTGGTCGCCCCCGTACACCTCGGTCCGGGGGTGACGATTGCGGCGACGGCGGTCGTAGGCCCCAACGTCGTCCTGGGCGCAGGCTGCTCGATCGGCGCCGCCGCGATCGTGAGGGAATCGGTCCTTTGGGATGGCGTCCGGGTGGGCGACGGAGCCCATATCGACGAAACGATCGTCGCTAGCCGCGCCAAAATCGGCGCCGGTGCCAGGATCGGCCGGGGCACGGTTATCGGCCACGACGTAACCATTGAACCCGGTTCGCGGGTTGAAGAGGGTGCCCGAATTGGCCCGGCGGCTCCGGCCCCGCGCTAAGAGGGTTTGCCCAGCAGCCTCAGCGGGTAGAAAATTAGTACAACATCCCCGGGGATGAACGCGGCAGTTGCATGTCGTCGTTGGCTTCGCGTTCCCCAGCGCTGATGGAGAGAAGAACGGTGATCGCTGAACGCACGCTGAATCTACGACCTACCCAGACCGTGCCGCGCGTGCTGTTTTTGGGATCCTTCCCGCCGCGCGAATGCGGCATCGCGACCTTCACCAAAGACGTCGTCGATTCGTTCGAACGTCAATACGATGTCCAGAGCGACGTCATCGCCGTCGACGAGCCCGGTGGAGAGGTTCGCCGCTACAGCCCGCAAGTGATCGCGCGCCTTCAAGAGCGCGAGCGTTCTTCGTATTCCGAAATCGCTGCGTTTATCAACCAGCATCCCAGCGACGTGCTCAACATCCAGCACGAATACGGTCTGTTCGGCGGCGAGCGCGGCGAGTGGCTGATCGACTTGCTTCGCCAGGTCGACAAGCCGATCGTTTTGACGCTGCACACGATTCTGCCCGAACCCGACGAAACGATGCTGCGCGTAACGCGCGGCCTATGCGACTTTGCCTCGGCGATCGTAACGCTCTCGGAAACCGGACGCGATATCCTCGAGCGCGTCTACCGCATCAACCCGGTAAAGCTTCGTTTGATCCATCACGGCGTTCCCGACGTTCCGTTCCATCCCACCGACGCCGCCAAAGCGTCGTTCGGTATCGGCCAGCGATTGGTGATCTCGACCTTCGGCTTGATCAATCGCGGCAAAGGCTTGGAGTTCGCGATCGACGCGATGCGGGATGTGGTCAAGCGTCATCCCGAAGCGCTCTACTTGATCCTGGGTGAGACCCATCCGGTGGTTCGGCGCCAGGAAGGCGAGTCGTATCGCGAATCGCTTCAATCGCGCGTCGCCGAATACGGCCTTCAGAACAACGTGCAGCTGATCGACAAGTATCTCAACTTCGACGAGCTGGTCGCCTACCTGCAGGCCACCGACATCTACCTGACGCCCTACCTCAACCCGGTGCAGATCGTGAGCGGCACGCTGGCCTATGCGATCGGGTGCGGCAAGGCGGTCGTTTCGACGCCGTACCTGTACGCGCAAGAACTGCTCGCGCACCATCGCGGCTTCTTGTGCGAGTTCCGCGACAGCGCGTCGATCGCGCGGCTGGTCGTGGGCTTGCTCGACGATCCGATGTTGCGGCGCGCTACCGAACGTCGCGCCTATCGTTTCGGGCGCCAGATGACGTGGCCGCACGTCGCGACGAATTACGGCAACCTGTTTGACGAATTGGCGCCACAGGCACGTCTCGCGCTGGTGCCATCTGCGTAGGAGAACGCCGGCCGACCCGCTGCCGGAAATGGCCCATCTGCTGGCGCTTAGCGACGACGTCGGCGTGATCCAGCACGCCATCGAAGACGTACCGCATCGCGCGACGGGTTACTGCACCGACGATATCGCGCGAGCGTTCATCGTCTGCACCGAGCGCTTGGCGATCGTACCGGCGGACCGCGACGCCGAGCGGCTCGCGTCAACGTGCCTGGCTTTCCTGTGCAACGCGCAACTCGAAGACGGCCGCTTCCACAACTTTATGGATTACGATCGTCGCTGGCTCGACGAGGTCGGCACGCAAGACAGCATCGGCCGGGCGATTTGGTCGCTAGGTTTCGGCATGCGATTTGCCGCGCGTCAATCGTGGCGACGCGTCTGCGGACGACACCTGGAGCGAGCGCTCGCATCGATCCCCTCGTTGACCCACCAGCGGGCGAAAATGTACGCGATACTGGGCCTGTCGCGAGCGGTTGTTTCGGGCGATGCCGCGCCGGCGGCGACCGATTCGTTGCGGGCGTTAGCAGACGACCTGCGCGCCGCGAACGTCGAATATCGGACCGACGGCTGGGACTGGTTCGACGAAACGATGACCTACGACAACGCTCGTCTGCCCGAAGCGCTGCTGCGCGCCGGTACGGCGTTGGACGATGGGGAACTCGTGAATGCCGGTCTGCGCACCTTTGCGTTCTATCAGAGCGTCGCGGTGCGCGACGGGATCTACGTACCCGTCGGCAACCAGGGATGGTATCGACACGGCGGCGAGCGAGCGATCTATGCCCAGCAGCCGCTTGAGGCAACGGCGCAAATCGATGCCTCGTTAGCGGCATTGGAAGCGACGGGTGATCCCGCATTCCGCGAGAGCGCCAATCTGGGGTTGCGCTGGTTTTATGGCGGCAACACGCTGGGCATGACGCTCGCGCGCGCGGGCGGCGGCTGCTGCGACGGTCTGGAGTCCTACGGTGCCAACGCGAACATGGGTGCGGAATCTACGCTGGCATTACTGGCCGGCGCGTACGCGCTTGCCGACCGTCCGATGACCTTGCAACTCGCGCGCTAGCGGTCGCGCCGGCCCGTGGGGGGCGAATTCGTATCCGGCGGCGAACGTCGTACCAGCAATGATTCTCGAATTAGACGCCCTTAACGACGTGCAGGCCGCCGCCGTCGCGCATACCGATGGCCCGGTTTTGATTTTTGCGGGTGCCGGCAGCGGCAAAACCCGCGTTTTGACGCATCGAATCGCCACACTGGTGCGCGATAAGGGCATCGCCGCCGATCGCATTCTAGCCGTCACCTTCACGAACAAGGCGGCCGGCGAGATGCGTACTCGCTTGGAGCGCATGATCGGCAGCACCGCGCGCGACCTCTGGGTCGGCACCTTTCACGCGATGTGCGTGCGCATTTTGCGCCGCGACGGCAGCAAGATCGGCATCGGTGCCAACTTCGTGATCATCGACGACACCGACCAGCGTGCGGTCGTTCGCGATATTATCGTCGACCTCGATTACGACGAGCGTCAGTTCGCACCGGGCGCTTGCCTGGCAGAAATCGGGCGCGCCAAAAACGCGCTGATTTGGCCGGACCAGTATCTCGAGAAAGCTACCTCGTTCCAGACCGAGCGTTACGGCAACATCTACAAAGAGTACGAACGCCGTCTCTCGGAGTCCAACAGCTTGGACTTCGACGATTTGATCGTGCGCACGATCGACTTGCTCGAACGCGATGAAGCGACCCGCACCAAGTACCAAAAGAAGTTCCAGTACGTCCTGGTCGACGAGTACCAAGACGTCAACGCCGCGCAGTATCGCCTGGTCGCGCTCCTGGCCCAAAAGAGCAAGAACCTGACCGTCGTCGGCGACGACGATCAGTCGATCTACTCGTGGCGCGGCAGCGACTATCGCATGATCCTGCGCTTCGAGAAAGACTTCAAGGGCGCGAAGGTTTTCAAGCTCGAAGAAAACTATCGCAGCACCCAGCGCATTTTGGAAGCCGCCAGCGCGCTTGTCTCCAAGAACACGACTCGCGCCGAGAAGAAGCTGTTCACCAACCGCGCCGAGGGCGAGATAATCACGGTATTCCCGGCGGCTACCGAGCGCGACGAAGCGCGCTATGTCGTCGAGAAGGTCAAACAGCTCGTGCGCGATGGCTCGGCCTATCGCGACTTCCTCGTGCTATATCGCACCAACGCGCAATCGCGCGTCTTCGAAGAGGCCTTATTGGCCGACGGCATTCCGTATCGGGTGGTCGGCGGCGTCGGTTTTTACGCACGTGCGGAAATCAAAGACGTCATCGGCTACCTGCGCTACGTTCTCAATCCGTCGGATTCGATCGCGTTCAAGCGCATCATCAACGTACCGCGCCGCGGTATCGGGCAGCAGACGCTGGCCGCGCTGGTGCAGGCTGCTAACGCCGAGCACGTTACCGCCGGCGAAGCCGTCTACAACAGCGATCTGCTGCATCGCGCCGTTCCCAAGAAACAAAAAGAGCTCGAACGCTTTGCCGAGTTGGTGGCGGAATTTCGCGAGCGCGCCAAGAGCATCGGCGTCTCCGACCTGCTGGTCGCGGTCATGGAAGAGACCGGCTACGTGCGGGAGCTGCAAGCCGAAGAGACGCACGACTCTCGCGCGCGGTTGGAGAACCTGCAAGAACTTATCGGCGTCGCGCGCGACTACGAAACCAACGAGTCCGAGCCGACGCTCGAAGGCTTCCTGGCAAACATTTCGTTAATCAGCGATCTCGACGCGCTCGACCCCGACTCGTCGTACGTGACGCTGATGACGCTGCACGGGGCCAAGGGTCTGGAGTTTCCCAACGTCTTTCTCTCCGGCTTGGAAGAAGGCGTCTTCCCGCACAATCGCGCGCTCACCGATATGCCCGAACTCGAAGAAGAGCGGCGCCTGGCCTACGTCGGCGTCACCCGCGCGATGGATCGGCTGTTCCTGAGTTACGCGCAGCGCCGGACGTTGTTCGGCAACACGTACGCATATCCCAAGTCGCGTTTTCTCGAAGAGATTCCGGGACTGGAGCACTTGGAAACCGAGACCGTTTCGCTGCCGCGTCCGGCCGGTGGCCGCTGGCGCGAGGTCGCCATCCACGAGTCGGCGGGCGCCGGATTGTCGATGAACCTCCAGGTCGGCGATCGCGTCAAACATCCCAAGTGGGGCGAAGGCGCGATTCGCGACGTCGTCGGCGGCGGCGGCGACGGCTTGATCACCATCGACTTTCCCAACGTCGGTCAGAAGATGCTGATGCTCAAATACGCTCCGCTCGAGAAGATGTAACCACCAGCGTGTGATGAGTCACACTGGCCTGTCGCCATGAGCGCAGATGGAGTACCGCGCGAGAAACTCGGCGTGCACCGCGTAAGCGAAGTCGCACGGCTGACGCCCGCGCTGCTCTTCACGGCCGACGAAAAGGGAAATCTCGATTTCGTCAACGAGCGCTGGGCCGAACTCACCGGCGCGCCCTCGGACTCCCTGCTCGGCACGGGCTGGATGCGACGCGTTTCCGCATTGGATTTGCCCGGCGTCGTCAAACAATGGCGAGACCATATCCTCAATCGCGAGCCGTTCGACGTGCAGTTTCGTTTGCGTCGCGCCGACGCTACGTACCGTTGGGTGGAAGTGCGAGCGGTTCCGGAGTTGTTGGCCGACGGGGAAGCACTGCGCTGGTTCGGCGCCGGTGTCGATATCGACGCGCAGCGGCGCGCGATCGCCGCCATGGAGTTTCTCGTTGAAAGCGGCGCGACCGTAGCCACCGCACAGGACGTCGAAACCATTCTATCGCGGATGGCCGATGCGTCCCTGATGGGCATCGCCGACGTCGCGATCTTCGATTTGCTTGCCGACGGCCGATGGCGCCGCGTTACCGTGACGTCGGCACAGGTGCCCCCGCACTCGCTACGGACGATCCAAACGTTTCCGGCCCCGCAAAGCGGGGAAGTCCATCCGATCGCTCGAGCGATGGATCAGGGGAGGAGCATCCACGTTTCCGACGTCGACGACTCGTTTATCGCCGAGAACATCGGCGACCCGGCCCGGCAAGAAGCGTGGCGCGTGACCGGCATTCGCTCGCTGGTTGCCGTGCCGTTGCTGGCTCGCGGCGAACTATTGGGAGCGTTAACGCTGCTGCGCACGATTACGGACGTGCCGTTCGACGCCGCCGACGTACGCGTGGCCGAAGAGATCGGACACCGCGCCGGTCTCGCGATCCAGAACGTACGTCTGAACGATATCGCGACGTATAACGCGCGCGCGACCGAGGTCTTTGCCGACATCGGAGCGGCCCTTTCCGAGTCGCTGGGCCTACAGGAAACTCTCGAGGCGGTTCTTCGCGTGCTGATCCCCGCGTGTGCCGATTGGGGGTCTATCGAGACGAACGACGAGAGTACCTCAAAGGTCGCAGCGGCGTTTCCATCCGACGGTCCGCGCGATCGCGCCGACGAACGTCGCGTCGTCGTTCCATTGCCGGGTTTGCCCGACGGCGACGTATCGTTGACGGTGTGTGTGACCGATGCGGCGCGATCGTTCGATCGGCAAGCGGATTCGTTCTTCGCCGAGGTGGCGCGACGAATCGCACCGGCCATCGCCAACGCGAGAATCTACGAGCGCGAGCGCCGTATCGCCAGTTCCTTTCAAAATGCGGCGCTGCCGGCGTCGCTGCCGGAGATCGAGGGATTTACGTTCGATGCGGTCTACGAGGCCGGCCGCTCCGAAGCGACCGTCGGCGGCGACTGGTACGACGCGTTCGTCCTGGTCGATGGACGCATCGTCGTCTCGGTCGGCGACGTAACGGGATCGGGATTGCACGCGGCCGTAACGATGTCGAACGTGCGCCAAGCCATCCGCGGCGTCGCGCACGTGCACGCGGACCCGGATGTGATGCTGCAGGCCGCGGATCGGGCGTTGCGCAGCGAGGCGCCGGATCGTTTCGTCACCGCGTTCGTCGGCGTCATCGACCCGATTTCGAACACGCTCACCTACAAATCGGCGGGGCACCTGCCGGCGTTGCTACGCCTGCGCGACGGCAAATGCACGTCGTTGGTCTCGCACGGGTTGCCGCTAGGCTTGCGCTCCGACGACGATCCGCCGTCGCAGATCGCGGACTTTCCTATAGACTCCTTGTTGGTGTTGTACACGGACGGGCTGGTCGAGGCGACGCACGATCTGCTGCAGGGCGAACGGCGGCTCGCCGAGATCGTCTCCGATGCGGCGACCGCACGCGCCGTCCACCCAGCTCGCACGATCCACGATGCGATGCTCCAAGAGTCCGGTTCGAAGGACGACGTCGCCATCCTCACCGTCGCCGCATTGGCGCGTCGCCCCGGGTTGCGCTGGGATATCGATCCGCGCGATCGGGTCGGCACGCAGGCGGCGCGAGCGGCGATCGTCAACGAGCTGGCGCGCCGCGATTATCCGCACAGGCTGCGCCCCAGCGCCGAGCTGATTCTTGCCGAACTGATCGGAAATCTGGCGCGCTATGCTCCGGGGGAAGCCGAGCTGCTGCTGGAGTGGAACGGGCACCAACCGGTGCTGCACGTGCGCGATCGCGGTCCGGGCTTCGAATTCGCAGCGAAGCTGCCGCCGGACATCTACAGCGAGTCGGGACGCGGCCTGTTCATGATCTCCTCGTTCGCGCTAGATTTCCAGGTGACGCGCCGTCTGGATGGCGGCAGCCACGCGCGCGTCGTTCTCAATGCCTGAGCGTCGTTGCACCGCTTGCGTTATGTCCTCTTGACGTAGGCGGACGCCAGCAGGCATACTTCGCCAATGCGCGTTGCCATTGCCGGAGTGCGCGGACGTATGGGCACCCTGGCGCGAGCGGTGGTTGAGGCGGCCGACGATCTGACGTTCGCCGGTGGTTTCGCGCGCGAGGCCGACCCGGCCCAACGTATCGACGACGATCTGGCGCGACTATTGGATGCAACTGCGCCCGACGTTTTGTTGGACTTCACCGTTCATCCGGCCAGCGTCGAGATCGCAACCGTTGCGGTAGCGCGCAAGATCGCCGTCGTCGTGGGCACCAGCGGCTGGACGCCGAAAGAACGCGACACTCTTGGCGCCCTCGCCGAAAGAAACGACGTTGGAGCCATGCTCGTTCCGAACTTTGCGATCGGTGCGGTGCTGATGATGCGTTTCGCACGTGAGGCGGCGGCGCACTTTCCCACCGTAGAGATCGTCGAACTGCATCACGACAAGAAGCTGGATGCGCCCAGCGGGACGGCGCGCGCGACGGCCGACCTTCTCGAGAGCGCCGGCCGCGGGCCCGTGCCCATTCATAGCGTGCGCTTGCGCGGTCTCGTGGCCCACCAAGAGGTGCTGTTCGGCGGCGAGGGCGAGACCCTGACGATTCGCCACGATGCACTATCGCGCGACGCGTTCGCGCCCGGCATCCTGCTGGCGCTGCGAGCGATTCGCGGCGCGCGCGGCCTGAGCGTGGGATTACCCCTATGAGAATCGCGGTGGTCGGAGCCACCGGCGTCGTCGGCGAGACGATCCTGCGCGTGCTCGAGGAACGCGGCGTTCCCGTGACCGAATTGGATGCCTTTGCATCGCGTGCGCGCGATGCCGGCGCGCGCTTTGCCGGCAAGGCGCTCCCCGTGCGCGTCGCCGACGAGCGGTCGCTGCGCGGCTACGACGTCGTGTTTTTTGCCGGCGGTGAAGACGCCAGCGACCGTTACGCGCCCGACTTGGCGCGCGATGGCGCGGTGGTCATCGACAACTCCTCGACGTTTCGTATGCGCGACGGCGTGCCCCTGATCGTGCCCGAAGTCAATCCCGATGCGATGACGTCCGGCGATCGGATCTTTCCGGTTGGAAACTGCACGGCGATCGTGCTATGCGTGGCGCTCGCGCCGATTCGCGACGTCGCCGGCTTGTCGACGGTGCGCGTGGCGACCTATCAGGCGGCCAGCGGAGCCGGCCGCGCCGGGCTCGACGAGTTGCTCGCGGGCGAGCGCGCCCTGCACGCCGGGCAGGCCGAGCCCGTCCCGCGGGTCTTTCCGCGGCCGCTGGCGCGCAACGTCGTACCGCAAGTCGGGTCGTTCGACGAGTTCGGCTGGTCGGGAGAAGAACGCAAGGTCGCCGAGGAAGCGCGCAAGATGCTGGGTCTTCCCGAACTGCACGTGGTGGCCACGACCGTCCGCGTTCCGGTTCGCACCGCGCATTCAGAAGCGATCTTCGTCGAAACCCAGCGCGACACCGAGGTCGACGAGCTGGCCGAAGCCTTCGAGCACGCCGACGGCATCGTCTATCATCGCGATGGCATCGTCACGCCGCGTGAGGTCGAGGGGACCGACGTCGTGCACGTCGCGCGCCTGCGCGCCGAGGACGGTCCATCGCGACGGCACTTCGCCCTGTGGGCCGTCGGCGACCAGTTGCGCAAGGGAGCGGCGACCAACGCGGTGCAGATCCTGCAACTGCTCTTAGAAAAAGGTTACGTTCGTCCATGAGTTCGGATAAGAGAACGGCGGTTCTAAAATTCGGCGGCACGTCGGTAGCCGATGCGGAGCATCGCGCGTTGGCATTCGAGCGTATTATCGCCGCGCGAGATTCCGAACACGATACGGTCGCCGTGGTTTCGGCGATGGGCCGTCCGCCGGCCGCTTATGCGACCGACGCCCTGCTCGGCCTCATCGCGGGGGCGAGCGCGACGCGCAATGCCGACGTCTTGCTTTCCACCGGCGAGTTGATCGCCGCCGCCGTCTTCGCGCACGAGTTGGAAGGCGCCGGTGTTCCGGCAGTAGCGCTTACCGGGGCGCAGGCCGGAATCGTCACCGACGCTCGCCACGGCGATGCGACGATCCTGCGCGTCGATCCCGCGTCGTTGCGCGCGTTGCTCGATCGCGGCATCGTGCCGGTCGTCGCGGGATTTCAAGGTGCGACGCAGGATGGCGTGACGACGACGCTGGGTCGCGGCGGCACGGACCTCTCGGCGATCGCCATCGGCCACGCGCTGGGGGCCGAGCGAACGGATATCTATACCGACGTCAGCGGGGCCATGACCGCCGATCCGCGGCGGATCGACGGCGCGCACACGATCGATCGCGCGTCGCTCGACGAGATGACCGAACTGGCAGAACACGGCGCCAAGGTGATGCATCGCAAGGCGGCCGAGTTCGCGCGCCGCACCGGAACGCCGTACGCGATCAAGGGACTTCGCAGCGATCGCGGCACGCTCGTCGACGATGTCGAAGATCGCGAGCGCCCGGTAACGGGCGTCACCGCGTCGGGTCGCGTCACGTGGATTCGGGCCATTCGCGGCGACGCGGGCGACGCCTACACGCGTATGCAGCTCGAACTCGAGATGTTCCGCCGGGTCGCCGAGGCCGGCATTTCGATCGATCAGGTCACGATCAATCAAGCCGGCGTGTGTTTCGTGGTTGAAGGCGACTGTGGGAATGCGGTGCGCGGGCTGCTCGGTGACTTGAATCTTGCGGTTCGCGTGCGCGAAGGCTGCTCGAAACTCTCCGTGGTCGGCAGCGGGATGCGCTACGCGCCGGGAGTGGTGTTTCGCATCGTCGCCGCGCTGGCTCGCGCCAACGTCGAGATCATCCACTGCACGGATTCGAACATCACGATCTCGGTGCTGGTGCCGCAGGCCGACGCGCTGCGTGCCGAGCAGGCCGTGCACGATCAGTTTCACCTGGAGGCTCGCTCGTCGACATGAGGCTGGGCAGCGTCATCACGGCAATGATCACCCCGTTCGACGCCGGCGGCGCCGTCGATCTGGCCGAAGCCGCGCGCATCGCGGCGTGGCTGGTCGAGCGCGGCAACGACGGTCTGGTCGTTGCCGGATCGACCGGCGAAGGGCAGGCGCTCGACGACGCCGAGCGGAACGCTCTGATCGGAGCGGTCAAGGCCGCGGTCGACGGCCGCGCCTGCGTGATCGCCAACACCGGCACCAACGCAACGCGCGGTTCGGTTGCGGCAACGATCGCCGCACGGGAACACGGCGCCGACGCTATTCTGGCCGTCGTTCCCTACTACAACAAGCCGACGCAGGCCGGCATGCTCGCGCACTTCAGCGCGATCGCCGACGCGACGCCGCTGCCCGTGGTGATTTACAATATTCCCGGCCGAACCGCCGCGAATATCCTGCCGGAGACGCTGCTGGAGTTGGCGCGCCGCCACGCGAACGTTGCCGGCGTGAAGGAGTCCAGCGGCGATCTCAAAGCCATTGCGACGATCCTGCGCGATCGATCGCCGGGCTTTGCCGTGTTGGCCGGCGACGACCACTTGTTCTTGCCGTCGCTGGCCATCGGTGCGGACGGCGTCGTGGGCGTCGCGTCGCATCTGTGCTCGCGCGAATATCGCGAGTTACTCTCGGCCTTTCGCGATGGGAACGTCGCACGTGCGACGGAGATCCATCTCTCGCTGCTGGAGTTGATCGACGCATTGTTTGCGACTACCAGTCCGATTCCCGTGAAATGGGCGATGCGACAGATGGGTTTTGCAACCGGGGAGTGCCGCCTACCGCTCGACGCGATGCCGTCCGAGCTCGCGCTTCGGATCGAGCCGCTGCTGGCGCGCTTTGCCTGACGGCGTGCGAAGCCTGACGATCCTGGGTTGCCGGCTCGATCCGATCGACGCCGATGCGGCGACCGATGCTATCGCCGGCTTCGCGCGCGAAGGCCGCGGGCGGCAAATCGTCACCTTAGGAACCGAGATGGTCGTGTACGCTCGTCGCGACGCGCACTTTCGCGAGGTCGTCAACGCCTGCGCGCTGTCGCTGTGCGATACGGTCGGACTGCTGGCGGTCGCGCGCCGGCGCGGGGCCGCCCTTCGCGAGCGGGTGACCGGCGTCGAGCTGATCGAGCACCTCTGCGCGCGCGCCGCGCGAGACGGCTTCTCGGTCTATCTCCTCGGCTCGTCGCCGGGCGTCGCGCAGACCGCCGCGCAGCGCTTGTTGGAACGTTATCCGGGCTTGATCGTAGCGGGCGCGCGCGACGGCTATTTCGTGGACGGCGAAAGCCAAGCGATCTCACAAGAAATTCGCGCCAGCGGCGCGGCGCTATTGTTGGTGGGGCTGGGCTTCCCGCGCCAAGAATTCTGGCTTGCCGAGCACTTGAGCGCGACGGGTGCGGGGGCCGGCATCGGCGTCGGCGGCTCGTTCGACGTCATCGCGGGCAAGGTCGAGCGCGCGCCCGAGGCCTGGCGCGCGCTGGGCTTGGAATGGCTCTATCGCTTAACCAAGGAACCGCGCCGCTGGCGTCGCCAGTTGGCGCTGCCGTACTTCGTGTGGCTGCTCGCGATCGAACGGTTGGCGTCCTTAGGGAAGAAGAGCGCCACATGAAAGCGATGATATTGGCCGGCGGACTGTCGACGCGGCTCTATCCACTTACCAAGCAGGTTCCCAAGCCCTTGGTTCCGGTCGTGGGCGCGCCCAACGCGATCCACGTCATTCGCTATCTCAAGGCCTACGGCTACGACGAGATCGCGATCAACGTGTTCTATCTTCCGCAAGCGATCGTCGCAGCTCTGGGCGACGGCTCGGCCTTCGGCGTGCGCTTGGAGTACCTGCACGAAGCCGAACTGCTCGGGTCGGCAGGAGCGGTTAAACAATTGGAAGCGTACTTCGGCGGCGAGACGTTCGTCGTCGTCGGCTGCGACGATCTGACCGACTTGCCGCTGGACGCGCTACGCGCGTTTCACGCCGAACGCAGGGCCGTTGCGACGATCGGCTTGGTGGAGCGCGAACGCGTCGAGCAGTACGGCGTCGTCGTGACCGACGATGTCGGCAAGATCGTCGGCTTCCAAGAGAAGCCCGCCCCCGGCACCGAGCGCAGCCGCAAGGTCAACACCGGTATCTACGTCTTCGAACGCGAGATCTTCGATGCAATTCCCTCCGGTACGTTCTACGACTTCGGCAAGGACGTGTTCCCGGAACTGCAGCGCGCGGACGCCGCATTTTACGGCTTCGACGCGCCCGGCGCGTATTGGTGCGATATTGGGACGTCCGACGAATACCGCCGCGCGACGCGCGACGTATTAGAGGGGCGCTTCGCGATTCCCAACACGCGCTCGCACGGCGCCGATCCGACGGCAAGCGTCGATTCGTCCGCGCGCGTCAACGGCGATGTCTGGATCGGTGCGGACGCGGTACTCGAAGCCGACGCGACCGTCACCGGACCCAGCGTGCTCGGCGACCGCGTGCGCATCGGCCGCGGCGCGCGCGTCGAGGGCGCGATCCTTTGGGATGGCGCCTCCGTCGGCGCGAACGCGTCGGTCAGGGAAACGATCCTGGGCATCGACTATCACGTCGAAGACGGCGCGGTCGTCGACGGCGCGATTCTTGCGAACGAGGCTGCCGCTCCGCAGTAGACCTCCGAAGTAGTCGCGGGCGCGCGGCGAGGGATAGAACCCCCAGATGCTCGCAAACCTTATCGATGCCTTGTTTCCTGCGGCCTGCGCCGGATGCGGCAGGATCGGCGATGGCCTGTGCGTTCGTTGCGTGCCGCCGCGACCCCCCATCGACGTGAGGTTGCCGACGCTCTGCGTTACCGTGCTCGGCGTCTACGATGGCGCTCTTCGAAGCGCCGTGCTGGCGCTCAAGGCGGGGCGTCGCGATGCGGCCGCGTCCCTGGGCGGGCGTCTCGAAGCGCTGGTGCCTGCAGGCGCCCTGCTCGTGCCGGTGCCGACCACGCGCACGCGTCGCCGAATGCGCGGCTTTGACGGGGGCGTGCTGCTGGCGCGGTTTGCCGCCCGTTCCGCCCGCGCGCAAGTGCTCGAAGCGCTCGTTCACGCGGTCGACGATATGCAGCGCGGTCGCGGCCGGCGCGAGCGTCTGGCCGCACGCGGACGCTTCCTCTGTCGCACCGAAGCTCTGAGCGGCGCGCACGTGCTCCTGGTCGATGATGTGGTGACGACCGGCGCCACGCTGGAAGATTGCGCCGCAACGCTCCGGCGCGCCGGCGCGATCGTCGAGCGCGCCGTGGCCGTCGCCGCCGCCAGGCCGGACGGGCCGTAGACGTCCGAGCGCGAACACCGACTCGGTGCATCGCGTCGATCGACTCTTTTTGGACCGGGCCTGCGAACTGGCCGAGCGTGCCCGCGGCAATACCTCGCCCAATCCGTGTGTGGGTGCGGTGCTCGTGCGCGACGGCGTCGTCGTCGGCGAGGGCTACCACCATCGCGCGGGCCTCCCGCATGCCGAAGTCGTTGCCCTGAGCGCGGCCGGCGATGCGCGCGGCGCGACCGCGTACGTTTCGCTCGAGCCGTGCAACCACCACGGCAAGACGCCGCCCTGCGCTCAAGCGCTCGTCGATGCGGGCGTCGTTCGTGTGGTGGTTGGAACCCGCGACCCCAATCCAAAGGCCGGCGGCGGCATCGCGACGTTGCAGGCGCACGACATCGCGGTTGAGGTGGTCGAGGACCCGCGCGCCCGCGCGATGACCGAGGCGTTTCGCGTCGGCGTCGTACGCGAGCGCCCACATCTTTCGCTGAAAATCGCCGCGTCGCTGGACGGCTTCATCGGCAGCCAGGCGGGCGTGCGAACGCAACTGACCGGGCCGGAGTGGGGAGAATTCGTGCGCGATCTGCGCATCGCAAACGACGCGGTGATGGTTGGTGCTCGAACCGTACGCATCGACGATCCGTGGCTAACCGTGCGGCCACCGCATCATCGCTTGCAACCCTATCGTCGGATCGTCGCGTGTCAAAGCGACACGCTTTCGCAAACCGCGCACGTCTTTGCCGCGGTCGAAGAATACAAACCGACGATCGTGCTCGCACCGCACGGTGCGCGCGAGCGACTCGCCAACCTTGCGAACGTCGCCGACGTGCTGTTCGTCGGGGAGAAGGATGCGGCACGTTTGGATCTGACCGCGGCGATGCGCGCGCTACGGCGTCGTGGCTTCCAATCGATTCTCTGCGAAGGCGGCCCAACGCTGGCCGGCGGCCTGCTCGAGGCGGGGCTGGTGGATCGCTTGTATTGGGGTATCGCCCCGACGTTCTTGCAGGCGCCCGGGGCGGTTCCGGCGCTGGCCGGCACGGACCTGGCGACGCTGCACCCGGGGCTGAGCGTCGATCGCAGCGAACGCTTCGGCGACGACCTGATGATCTCTGGAACCTTTCATGTTTAGCGGTTTGATCGAATACAACGCCACCATGGTCTCCTGCGACGCGCTCGCGCACGGCGGCGCGCGCCTGTGCGTGCGTGCGCAAGGCGTTGGCGAGCAGGCTCCGCGGGCGATGGACTCGATTGCCATCGACGGTGTCTGCTTGACGGCGACGGTCGTGGACGCCGAGACGATCGCATTCGACGTCGTCCCGGAAACGCTCGATCGCAGTACGCTGGGGGCGTTGCGTCCCGGTGCGGTCGTCAACCTGGAATACTCCCTGCGCGTGGGAGATCGCCTGGGCGGACACTTCGTTTACGGCCACGTCGACGCGACCGCTGCGGTCTGGACCGTTGCGGCCGAAGGCCAAGGCGCGCGGATGCGCGTCGAACGGCCGTCGCATCTGGCCTCGATGCTGGTTGAGAAAGCGTTCGTTGCCGTCGATGGCGTCAGCGTAACGATCGCCGCGACGGGCGACGGATGGTTCGAGGTCGCGTTGATTCCCGAGACGATGGCGCGTACGACGCTCGGGCGCCGCGCAACGGGGGACCGCGTCAACGTCGAGGTCGATCCGCTCGCGCGCTACGCGGCGGCAGCGATCGGCGAACTGCTTGCGGAGCGCGCGTGAGATTTCGCGACACGCGTCCGGCGGGCGCTCGCATCTTCGAAACGCGCCTGCGCGTGCAGTTCGCCGATATCGATCTTGCCGGCATCATGTACTTCGCCGCCTATTGGCGCTACGTCGAGCGCGCCGAGATGGACATGTTTGCCGATCTCGGCTTCCCCTACGCGTCGATCTTTGACGAGTTCGATGTTTGGATGCCGCGGGTCCATGCGGTCGGCGAATATCACGCGCCGGCGCTGATCGACGATTGGCTGACGATGCGCACGCACGTCGAAAAGGTGGGCGTCGCGTCGTGTGTCTGGAAGACGGTCGTGTTCAACGAACGCACCGGCCAACCGGGCGCCGATTTCACGCTGACGATCGTCTGCATGGATCGTTCGAGCCACAAGAGCCGTCCGCTACCGTCGCGGATTCGCGAGGCGCTCGTCGCGGCGTGGGGTGCGCCGGCGTGAGCGCAGCCTCGCGGGTGGCGATGCTCGTTGCGCCGCAGCGCATCGAAATCCGTGAGGAGCCGATGCCGGTGCCGGCGCCGGGCGGCATCGTCGTGCGCGTACGCGCGGCCCTGACCGACGGCACCGACCTCAAGGCCTATCGCCGCGGTCACCCGCAGATGCCGATGCCGTCCCGTTTCGGGCACGAATTTTCCGGCGATGTGGCGGCCGTGGGAACCACGGATGCGCGGGCCCCGCACGGGTTTGCCGTCGGCGATCCGGTCATGTGCGTCCACTCGGCACCGTGCGGCGCATGTTACTGGTGCCTGCACGGCCAGGAAGAGCTCTGCGAAACGGTGATGGCCACGAAGATCCTCGGCGCCTACGCCGATTACATCGAGGTGCCGGCGCACATCGTCGCGCGCAACTGTTACCCGAAACCCAAGGGGTTATCGTACGCGCAGGCGGCGTTTCTCGAGCCGCTGGCGTGCGTCGTTCATTCGGTCGAGTTTCTGGCGCCCCAGCCCGGTTCGACCGTGGCGGTGTTGGGCGACGGCGGTTTCGGCTTATTGCACGCACAGGTGTTACGGCTGCACGGCGCGCACGCGTTGCTGGTCGGCCGGCGCGCCGAACGTTTGGAACTCGCGCGCTCGCTGGAGATCGATTGCGTCGACGCGCGCGACGAACTGGCCCTGCCCGCGATCCTCGCTCGAACGGAAGGCCGGGGCGCCGATGCCGTCGTCGAATGCACGGGAAGTCCAGCCGTCTGGGAGGAGGCGCCGTCGTACGCTCGGCGCGGCGGGACGGTGTCGCTGTTCGGCGGGTTGCCGCCGTCGACCGACGTGCGGTTTTCCGCAGCGCGCCTGCACTACGATGAGGTGCGGCTCATCGCGCCGTTTCACTTCGGGACCAAGGCGGTGCGGCGTGCCTTCGAACTCTTGCGCGACGGCGAGGTGGAGGTCGAGCCATTGATCACGCAAACATATCCGCTGGAACGGATCGCCCAAGCCTTCGCCGATCTCGACGCGGGACTGGGTTTGAAGTTTGCGGTGGTACCGTGAAGAAGACGATGCGCGTTGCGATGCTTTACGATGTCGACGACATTCGGATCGAATCGCGCGCGATCCCAACGTTGGGCGATGGCGAACTGCTGGTGCAGACGCGCGCGAGCGGCATCTGCAGCGGCGATATCATGGGCTGGTACGTGCGGCGAAAAGCCCCGCTCGTGCTCGGGCACGAGCCGTCCGGCACCGTGGCGGCGATCGGCGGCGGCGACCCGCCGCGCGATGAGAACGGCCGCGCGTTCGAGGTTGGAGACCGCGTCGCGGTTCACCATCACGCGCCGTGCTTTGACTGCGTCGCCTGCAAGCGGGGCGACTACGTGCAGTGCCCGGCGTGGCGCGGCTCGGCAATCGAACCGGGCGGCCTGGCCGAGTTCTTCCGCGTTCCGCGCGGGAACCTCGCGGAAACGCGGCGCCTTCCGGAAGAGATGTCGTTCGAGGATGGCTCCCTGGTCGAACCGCTAGGCTGCGTGATGAAGTCCATTCGCCGCAGCGGCGTACGCGCCGGCGATACCGTGCTGGTAATCGGCCTAGGCGTGATGGGCCTGATGCACGTCGCGATCGCATTGGATCTCGGCGCGCGCGCGATCGGTACCGATTTCCGGCCCGACCGTCGCGCGGTCGCCGAAGAACTCGGCGCGACGACCGTTGCTCCCGACGATGCACCGGCGCTCGCCCGCGCCACCGACGGGCGCGGCGCCGACGTGGTGATCTGCGGTCCGGGGACGCCCGAGGCCTTGCGCAACGCGATCGCCGCCGCCGCGGCCGGCGGAACGATCGTAATGTTCACGCCGCTTGAGCCGGGCGTGCTGCTCTCGCTGGATCCCAACGACATCTACTTCCGCGATCTGCACCTCATCGCGTCGTATTCGTGCGGCCCCGACGACACGCGCGCCGCGCTCGACACGATCGCGCGCGGCGTCGTCACCGCAAAGCGCCTCCACGCCACCACTTTTCCCCTCGATCAAACACCGCAAGCCTACAAGGCGCTCGCCACCGCCCAAATCATCAAACCGATCGTGACCTTCGACCCGTCA
>DATCDS010000057.1:0-9249 GCA_036510515.1 Vulcanimicrobiaceae bacterium | reverse complement strand
GCGTGCGATTACAAACGCGCCGGCGACGGCGACAGCGGTCCCAACACCGGCGGCATGGGCGCCTACTCGCCGCCTCGCGATTTCCCGACCGATATGTTCGATCGCGTTCGCGAGAGCATCCTCGCTCCGGTCCTTCGCGGGTTATTGGCCGAGGGCGAAACCTACATCGGCGTGTTGTACTGCGGCATCATGTGGACGAGCGACGGTCCCAAGGTCATCGAGTTCAACGTGCGTTTCGGCGACCCCGAAGCCCAAGTACTGATGCCGCGCGTCAACGGCGACTTCGCGGCGCTGCTGGCCTCGGCTGCGGGCGGAGCGATGGACTTGAGCCTGGCCACGCTTTCACCGCACGCTTGCGTTGGCGTCGTCCTCGCGACCGGTGACTACCCGCGCAGTGCGACGCGGCTGATCGGCTTGAATCCCGACGTGTCGCTTCCCGATGGTTGCCAAGCATTCTGGGGAGCCACGCAACTCGTCGATGCCACGGTCGAAGCCGCCGGCGGCCGCGTACTGACCGTCACGGCGCTCGGCGACGATGTTGCCGACGCGCGCGTGCGTGCCTACGAAGCGGTCAAACAACTTGCGGGGCGTCTCGGTACGCACGCCCTCACCTACCGAACCGACATCGCCAAGTAAGACAGAAGGCGCTCTTGGGGCGGGTAGGGTAGTAGCGGCATCATGGCTTATCGGTTTCAAGTACCGCCGCGATCGATGACGCCGGCGGTAGCGACCCATTCGTTGCTCGCTCAGGTGTTGGGCATCAGCGGCCTGGGGCTGTGCATCACCGCGTTTGCCGCGTATCTTTTGCAGGGGCTCGATAACTTCGGACTCGGTTTGGTCGCAATGCTGGTGGGTTTCGGCGTCTTGTTTGCCATCAATGCGGTTCGCAGCAACGAAGCGCTCGCGCTGGGATTGTTCTACTTGTTCGCCTTTCTCGAAGGTGTCGGCATCGCGCCGACGATTCACACCTATCTGGTAAATGTCGGATCGGGCGCCGTAATCAATGCCGCGCTGACGACCGGCATCGGCATGTTCGGACTAGCCGCGATCGTCTACGGCACCGGCTTGGATCTACGGCGTTTCTCGGGGTGGCTGTACGGCGCGCTGCTCGTTGCAATCCTGGCGGGCGTGGTACTGGTCTTCGTGCACTTCATCCAGCCGGTCACGTATTCGTGGATCGTGCTGGTGATCTTTGCCGGGCTCGTGCTGGTGGACTTCGCGCGCATCCGCGCCGGCGGCGATGGGCTCAATCCGGTGCAGATGTCCGTGCAGATCTACCTGGACGCGATCAACATCTTCTTGCTGCTGCTATCAATCTTCGGCGGGCGCCGGCGGGACTAAGCGCCCTCATGTGCGGTGTAATTGGGATCTTCTCGCCCGGCCGCGATGCCGCGCGTTTGGCCTACTTCGGACTCTACGCGCTGCAGCACCGCGGCCAGGAATCGGCGGGCATCGCGGCCGGCGACGGCGGAACGATCCGCTCGCACAAAGCGATGGGTCTACTGGGCGCGATTTTCGACGAAGAGATTCTGGCCGGACTGAGCGGGCACATCGCGGTCGGGCATACGCGGTATTCGACGACCGGCTCGTCGGCCGTCGTCAACGCGCAGCCGCTGCTCGAAGACAGCGAGCTCGGGGAGTTTGCCTTCGCGCACAACGGCAATCTCACCAACACCGACGATTTGCGCGCGGGTCTGTCACCGGAGACGGTGTTGCTGGCGTCGTCGGATTCCGAAGTGATGGCCAAGGCGATCGTAGAAGCCAAGGGAACGCTGGTCGACCGCATCGCTACCGTCGTTGCGACCGCGCGCGGAGCATATTCGATCGCGCTCTGCACCAAGGACGAACTCTTCGCGTTTCGCGATCCGTGGGGCGTGCGGCCGCTGTGCATCGGGGCGTTAGACGACGGCGGCTTTGCGGTCGCGTCGGAATCGTGCGCTCTGCCCACCGTTGGAGCGCGCTTTCTGCGAGAAGTTGCGCCGGGCGAGATCCTGCGCATCACCGCCGCCGGTATCGAGTCGACGCAGGTGATCGCACCGTCGGCGCATCCGGCGACGTGCATGTTCGAATACATCTATTTCGCGCGTCCGGATTCGGTGATGGCCGGGCGTTCGATCTACGTCGCGCGCTATGAAATGGGACGCCGGCTGGCCAAAGAACATCCCGTCGAAGCCGACGTGGTGATGGCCGTGCCCGACTCGGCCGTGCCGGGCGGCATCGGCTATGCGGACGAGAGCGGCCTGCCGTATATCGAAGGGCTCATCAAGAATCGCTACATCGGACGGACGTTCATCAGCCCCGATCAAGGCTTGCGCAGTCAAGGCGTCCGCTTGAAGTTTAATCCGCTGGTCGAGAACCTGCGCGGACAGCGCGTCGTGGTTGTTGACGATTCGATCGTGCGCGGCACGACGACGCCGCGCATCGTGCAGTTGGTGCGCGAGGCCGGAGCCACCGAGGTCCACCTGCGCATCACGTCGCCCCCCATCGCTCATCCTTGCTACCTAGGCGTCGACATGGCGACCTACGACGAACTGATCGCCGCCAACTACACCGTCGATCAAATTCGCGAGAAGACCGGCGCCGATTCGTTGGGTTATCTCAGCCTGGACGGTTTGGTCGCCGCTAGCGGGCGTCCGCGCGACGAGATGTGTCTTGGCTGTTTAACCGGCGAGTATCCGAACGTTCCCAAAGCCCACATCCCGCGCGTTCTCGCTTAGCCGGCGGGGAATTTATTTTCGCGGACGTCTTCGGCGTAGGTGCGCAGGGCGTGGGTTGCGAGCGTCCCCAGTTCGGCATAGCGCGCGGCAAACGACGGCGAGTTGGGATACATGCCCAGCAGGTCGTGCATGACCAGCACCTGCGAGTCGCACTGCGGGCCGGCGCCGATGCCGATCGTCGGAATCTTCAGCTCGCGCGAGATCTCGCCGGCGAGCGCGTGGTCGACGACCTCGAGCACGATCGCGTAGGCGCCGGCCTCCTCGACGGCCTTGGCGTCGTTCATCAGCCGATCGCGATGCGTGCGCGGTTTGTAGCCGGGCCCTAAGCTCGCCGTCTGCGGCGTGACGCCGATGTGACCCACGACCGGAATGCCGCACGACGTGATCGCGCGAATCGCGGCGGCCTCGTGCGCGCCGCCCTCGAGTTTCACCGAGCACGCGCCGGCCTCTTTGACCAGGCGGATCGCGTTGCGCAGTGCTTCTTCGTTGCTGACGTGATACGAGCCGAACGGCATGTCGACGATCACGTGCGCGCGCTGGGTCGCGCGAGTCACCGCGCGGGCGTGGTGGATCATCTCTTCCATGGTGACCGGCGTGGTTTCGTCGTAGCCGAGCACCACGTTGCCCAGGCTGTCGCCAACCAAGATCACGTCGATGCCGGCCTGCTCGGCGAAGCGGGCGAACGGGACGTCGTAGGCGGTGATGACCGGGAAGATGACCTTGCCCTTGCGGCGCTTGATGGCGGCGGCGGTGATGCGCCGCACGCTGGCGGGCAGGACGTTGGGCTCGTAGGGGCGCTCGACCGGCGCGGCGGAGGGTGGCGATGACTTTAACACGGCTGCCTCATGTTCCACAGGACCGCCCCGCCCACCCCGGAGTTTCGTTGGCAGAACCAACCGAGCCGTTGCCGAGTGTCCCTGCGGACATTCTGGGGTAAGGAGCGGCCATGAGCGACATAGGAAAAGCGATCAAGGATACCGCCGATAACGTGCGCGACAAGGTGAACGAGACACTTCACCGGTCCGCGGCCGATGCCGAAGCAACGCGTCGGGACGTTAGTGGCGATACGATGACGACGAAGGACAAAGTCTCCTCCGTTATCAGCGAAGCCAACCATCGT
Source organism: Vulcanimicrobiaceae bacterium (assembly GCA_036510515.1). Lineage (GTDB taxonomy): Bacteria > Vulcanimicrobiota > Vulcanimicrobiia > Vulcanimicrobiales > Vulcanimicrobiaceae > JALYSX01. Next base: position 5,412 of record DATCDS010000057.1, on the reverse strand, counting down.
CTCGCGGCTGAAATCGACGCCGGGAAACAAGACGTTCGTAAGAACACCTGACCGCTCGACCCTTGGGAGTACCCAACGAAGAGGACCCTGGCGCTCGCGTCAGGGTCCTCTTTGGTTTCCTAGCGCTACTTGGCCAGCGCTTCGACGAGCGCGAGATACGCGCGCACCGGCGTCCCGGTGGGACCTTTGGCTTGCCATGCCGACTCGCTGTCCAGATAGGCGGTGCCCGCAACGTCGAGGTGGATCCAGGGCGTCGTACCGACGAACGTTTGCAAGAATGCGGCGGCGGCACACGTTCCGGCGGGGCGTCCACCGGTGTTCTTGAGATCGGCGATGTCGCTCTTCATCTGCGTGGTGTAGTCGTCGTAGATGGGCAGCCGCCAGTAGCGTTCGCCCGTGGCGTTGGCGACCTTCAGGAAGGCGTCGACGAATGCGTCGTCGTTGCTTAACGCCGCGCCGGCCGCGTGGCCCAAAGCGATGACGACCGCGCCGGTCAGCGTCGCGCTGTCGACGATCTTGGTCGCGCCCAGCTTGTTGGCGTAGCACAGCCCATCGGCGAGAATCAGGCGTCCCTCGGCATCGGTGTTGATCACCTCGATGGTCGTACCGTTCATCGCGCGCACGATATCGCCGGGCTTGGTCGCCTTTCCACCCGGCATGTTTTCGGTCGCCGGAACGATCCCGACCACGTTGATTTTCGGTTTGAGCTTGCCGATCGCGTACATCGCGGCGATCGTGCCGGCGCCGCCCGACATGTCGTATTTCATCTCTTCCATACGATCGGGCGGCTTGAGCGAGATGCCCCCGGTGTCGAACGTGATGCCTTTGCCAACCAGCGCGAGGAGTTCTTTGCTGCTCGGATCGCCCTTGTAGGTCAACACGATGAACTTGGGCGGTTGCGCGCTTCCCGCGGCGACCGAGAGATAGGAGCCCATGCCGTGTTTGCGCGCGGCGTCTTCGTCCAGGACGTCGATCGACAAGCCGCATTCCTTGGCAATCTTGGTGGCTTCGTCGGCCATGTGCGTCGGCGTCATGTCGTTGGCCGGGGTGAGAGCCATGCGGCGCGCGAGGTTCACCGCATCGCCTAACACCGTTCCGCGCGCGACGCCCGCTTCGACCGCAGCGGCATCCAGACCGTCGTCGAGAATCGTGAGGCTCTCGACGGCGATGTTCTTCTCGGGCTTGGATTGGTAGGCGGTGGTCTGAAAGGTTCCCGAGATCGCGCCTTCGGCAGCAAACGCCGCGCACTTCGCCTCGTTGCCCCTGGCTTGCGGCGGCAACGTCAACGCGATCTCGGTGACGTTCTTGCGCCCCAGAAAGCGAACGGCCGTTCCGGCATAGCGCGCGAGCACGAACGGCTCGAACTTTTCTCGCTCGCCCAGCCCGACGATGAGAACGCGCGAGAAGGGCTGGTCTTTGGCGTGCAGCAGGGCGCTCTCGGCGAGCTTGCCCTTGATTTCACCCGATCGCAGTACGTCGGCGATCGCGCCGTTCAACAGGGTATCGACGGCGATCGTCGCGGCGTCCAGCGCGCCATCGGTGAAGACGGGCACGACGAGAGCACCGGTGCGCGCCCCGGCCGGCGCATCGTGAGCGATACGGACTTGCATGATAACCTTTCGCGTGGGTGAACAGGAGGGTCATAATGACTCCCCGCTGGCGCATTGTTCTGCCGGATGCCCGGCCCGGCCCTGCGACCGTTGGCCGATGAACGACGCCTACGCGCGCGCCGGTGTCGACATCTCTGCCGGGAATGTGGCCGTCGAGCGTTACCGAGAGCTCTTGGGCGCCTGGCGCCATCCCGATCAACTCGAGGGGATCGGCGGTTTCGGCGGCCTCTTCAAGATGCCCGAAGGCCGCAACCAGGCGTTGGTCGCCTCGACCGATGGCGTGGGGACCAAGATCCTCCTCGCCGCACGGCTCGAGCGCTACGACGGCGTTGGGCGCGATCTGGTCAATCATTGCGTGAACGATATCTTGGTCGTCAATGCGACGCCGCTTTTCTTCCTGGATTACTTTGCGACCGGCAAGTTGCAGCCCGAGGTTGCCGCCGCGGTCGTTGCGGGCTGCGCGCGCGCGTGCCGATCGCACCGCTGCGCGTTGCTTGGCGGCGAAACCGCCGAGATGCCCGGCCTCTACGCACCTGGCGATTTCGATTTGGCCGGAACGATCGTCGGGGTGGTGGACCGCGACGCGATCCCCAACCCGCAATCGATCGTGCCCGGCGACGCAATCGTCGGCTTGCCGTCGGCGGGATTGCATACCAACGGCTACTCGCTCGCGCGCGCGCTGATTCCGAACGATGAGTTGATGGCGTCGTTTGGAGAGGGAACGTTCGCCGACGCGCTGCTGGCCGAGCATCGGTCGTACTACGACGACGTGCGCGCGATCCAGACCGTCGCGGTCGTGAAGTCGATGGCGCACATTACGGGGGGAGGTCTGCTTGAAAACGTTCCACGCACGCTGCCGGCGGGCGTCAAGGCGGTCTTCGAGCAGGCGCGCTGGAAAACGCCACCGCTCATGAGCGAACTCGTGCGGCGCGGCGCGCTGACCGAGCACGAACGGTTTCGGACGTTCAATATGGGCGTGGGCTTTACGTTGATCGTGCCGCTGGCCGACGCCGCGAAAGCCGCTGCGGCCGTGCGCGGCGCCTCGATCGTCGGTTGGGTGGAAGCGCGCGGCGGCGACGAGCCGCAAGCCGTCGTACACCCGTCGCGATCTTGACATGATGCACAACCTGCTCGTCGACCTGCGCGACGAGCGCTTCGGCGAAGCATCGCTGGCACGAGCGTTGCGCGACATCGAAGCCGCCGGCTTCACGCACGGCGACAGCGATGGCGACGACGGTCACCTGCTCGCGTGGCTCGACGATGAGTTCGGTGGGACGTGGAGTACCGAAGCATTCGTGGGCCGCAGCGTGGTCGTGCGCAAGGGCGACGCGATCGCCGGCTTTGCCACCTACGATCCCAAGGGGCTGCGGTTTTCATGGCTGCGTGGAATGGGCGCTCGGGCGGACGTGGGGATCTTTGGCCCGTTCGGAGTGAGTCAGACGTTTCGCAACTTGGGCATTGGCACGCAAATCTTGATCGCTGCCCTCGCGCGCCTGCGGCGCTGTGGGTACGCGCGCGCGCTGATTCCCGCCGTGGGAACCCAGAAGCTTGTCGAGTACTATGCCGCGCACGCCGGCGCGTACGTGGTCGAATCGATTGCGAAACGGTCGCTGAGCTCTCAGCGCTATCGCGCGGTGGTGATGGCGTCGGGGAACGGGTCGAACTTTCAATCCGTCTTGGAGCGCTCGCGCGACGGGCGTCTGCCGCTCGATGTCGTCGGACTGGTTTGCGATTCGCCCCAGGCCTACGCGCTCGAACGGGCGCGGGCCGCAGCGGTGCCCGCACACGTGATCGCTTGGGACAAGACGCAGGAAAAGCGCTCGGCTTACGACGCGCGACTGCGTGCGGAGACCGCCGTCGACGCGCCCGACTTGCTCTTGCTGTTAGGCTGGATGCACCTGCTCGACGATGCCTTCCTCTCGCACTTCCATCATGCGATCAACGTGCACCCGGCCTTCTTGCCGCTGGAGCAGACCGCAGACCGCGTGGTTCTGCCCGACGGCAGCACGCAACGGGCGTATCGCGGCGCGCACGCCGTACGCGACGCGCTGGCCGATGGCGCGGCATGGATCGGCGCGACGGCCCACCGCGTCGCCGCGACGGCGGACCGCGGCGAGGTCTTGCTGCGCAAACCGCTGCGCTTGTCCGACGAGCGCTCGGCAGATCGGGTGTACGAAATGCTGCATGCGTTGGAGCAAGGGGTCGTCGCCGGTGCGGTCATGCGCTGGGTCTACGAACAATAGCGTTAACCGCGGTCAGTTTTCGGGTAATTGATGGACATGATGACGAGCGCGGGTGGCGATCAGCAGACGCAAGAGCGACGCGACGGCGAGAGGCGCTCTCGCACGCGTCGGCGGTTCTGGCCGGGCGGGGCCCCGAACTTCGCTTGGATGCCGGCCCTCGATCGTCGCGACAGGTTTGCCACGGGCCGGCGGTTGGAGGATCGTCGCCGAAGCGCCTGAGCGCGCCAGGGGTTGACTTTTGGGCGGGCCCCATGGTTATATCGCTCCAATGTCACTTGTTCGTTCCTCGTATTTTGCGTACTATTTTTGGAGCTGCCCGGTCGGGTCGGTCTGAGGTTGTTGCGCGCTTCGTAGGGAAGTAGAACCAGCAGTCGCAAGCCCTCGCCGATCCGGCGGGGGCTTGTTTTTTTTGAGGGGATCATGAGCAGCCACATCACGGCAGTCTATCAGGGAGTCGACGGAGCGTACTCGCAGCTGGTACTGGAGGCGTGGTTTGCCGCACGCGGTATGGACGTTCGCACCGTCGGCGTGCCGTCGTATCGCGAGGTGGCGACCTCGCTGGCCGGCCTGCGCGCCGACGCCGGCGTCCTGCCGATCGAAAACGCTATCGTTGGAACCGTTCGCGAAACTTACGACCTGCTGGCCGAATACGATGCCATGCCGATCGGCGAAGCGCTGATGCGGACCGATCACCATCTGCTGGGCGTTCGCGGCGCCAGCCTCTCGGACGTTCGGGAAGTGCTCGCACACCCGCTGGTGATCGCGGAGTGCGGGCGTTTCTTGTCCTCGCTGACGCAAGCGCGCGCGATTCCCTGCGAAGATACCGGCGTGGCGGCGCGCGAGGTTTCGCGCGGCGGCAACCCCTCGATTGCGGCGCTGGCGCCGGCTTCGGCCGCGGCCTTGTACGATCTGGTCGAGTTGGCGCGCGATTGCGCCGACGATCCGCGCACGTTCTCGCGCTTCTTGATCTTGCGGCCGCGGATCGCAGCACCGGGCGCGCTCAACGATCTCAAAACCTCGGCGCACCGCAAGACCTCGCTGATCTTCACCCTAGCCGATGCGCCGGGCAAACTGGCGCGCGCGCTGGCGCACTTGGATGCGGCCAAGGTCAACTTGAGCAAGCTGGAATCCAAGCCGCGTCTGGGACACGCGAGCGATCACGTGTTCTACGTCGACCTCGATGGCGACGCGGCCGACGAACGCGTGGCCGAGGCACTTGAGGGCATTCGCCGCGAAGCGCAGACGCTCACCGTTCTGGGCAGCTACGACGCGCACCAAGGCGAACCGCTCGAAGCCGGATCCGACGATGCAACCGCGACCACGCGTCCGCCGCTGGTGACCTCGCGCGCGCATCTCTCCAACTCGTCGCACGGTTTGGGAAGCACGGCGGCCAAATCGCCTAAGCCGGCGGCGGCCTTCCCGCGCGTCGACCGCGAATCCAAACCGCACGGCACCGTCGTGCAAGTCGGGGGCGTGCGCATCGGCGGGGGCGACTTCACGATCATCGGCGGGCCGTGTTCGGTGGAATCGCGCGAACAGGTGATGGCGACCGCGCAAGC
>DATCDS010000056.1:0-2418 GCA_036510515.1 Vulcanimicrobiaceae bacterium | reverse complement strand
CTCTTGTGCGGAGCCGGCCCCGTACAGCGCGTCGCGCGATTCCAGCATCACGCGTCCTTCTCCAGCGGTCTCCAACCCCTTGCCAAATAGGGCGACATCGATCTAGGCCGCCACGCCGGCGGATTCGAGCTGCTCGATCTTGGCCTCAAGCAGGGCGATGACGCGGGCGGCGGGATCGATGGTCATGAGCTGCGCGCGCAGTTGGGCCGCGCCGGGGACGCCTTTGAGATAGAGCGCGACGTGCTTGCGCATCTGGGGGACGGCGCGCGCCTCACCCAGCTCCTCGATCATCGTACGATAGTGCACGATCGCGAAGCGCAAGCGGTCGGCTTGGCTCGGCGCGGGCCGTGCCGGACGGCCTTCCATCAGATCGGCAATCTGCGAGATCAGCCACGGGTTGCCCAGCGTCGCGCGCCCCAGCATGATGGCGTCCACGCCGCTCTCGCGCATGCGCTCCATGGCGATTTGCGCGTCATCCAAATCGCCGTTACCGATCACCGGAATGTCGATCGCGCGTTTCAATCGCGCGATGTGCTCCCAATCGGCGCTGCCCTTGTAGAATTGCCGCGCCGTGCGCGCGTGCAGCGTAACGGCACGCACGCCGGCATCCTGAGCGCGCTTGGCCACCTCGACGTAGACCAGTTCGCTCTCGGTCCAACCCAGGCGCATCTTCATCGTCACCGGGCAGTCGACCGCGGCCACGACCGCGCGCATGATCCGCTCGCAGCGATCCGGATCGCGCAAGCAGGCCGAACCGCCGTTGGTCTTGGTTACCTTGGGCGCGGGACAGCCGAAGTTAATATCGACGATGTCGGCGCCGCACTCGCGTACGACCTTGGCGGCGTGGCCCATCGTCGCCGGATCGTCGCCCCAGAGTTGGGTCGACACGGGCTTCTCCAAGCCGTGCTGGTCGATCATCTCCATCGTTCGCGCGTTGCCGTACTTAAGCGCGTTGGAAGACACGAACTCGGTGACGGTCAGTCCCAAGCCGAAGGGTTTGTAGAGGCCTCGCATCGTGCGGTTGGTCACGCCGCTCATCGGCGCGAGCACGAGCGGCGGCCAAACTTCGATGTTCCCGATCTTGAGCGGGTCGACGGCGCGCGTCATGCGCTAGTCGCTTTCCTCGCCGACGCCGCTGCCGTTCGCGAATTCGACGGCCGTGGGGGAAACCACGAAGGTCTTGCGGTGCTGGGCCGCGCCCATCATCATGCCGGCGTCGGCGTCGAACAGCGCGTAGTGCACGGGCACTGCAAACGTCACCGACCCGTGCGCGGCGACTTTGCGATCGAGATTGAGTTCGATGTGGCCGATGGGCCCTTTGGTCGTCGCGTCGTAGATGTCCACTCCGAGATCGACGTGGTCGAGCGCCTTGGCGGTCTTATTGTGGAGAAGCACCGTAAAGACGATGCGATCGTGCGCGTCCTTGCCGGAGAGCACGCGCGCGTCCAACAGCGGCTCGATCTGCTTCTTGTAGAGTTCCTCACGCGCTTTGGCCTGCGCGACATCGCGCAAGCCGTAGTCATAGGCGATTTGGAAGTTGATGATGCGACGCACGGTCTGCCCGTCGTAGGTATCGGTGCGATTACGATTCTGAGCCATGAACGCTGCAAATAACCGGCGATCGCGTTCGGAAAGCGGGCCGCGCGCGACGGCCCGCAAGGCCTGGTCGATGTGACCCGCGCGAACGATGACGTCACCGGCCGCCGGGGAGGCGGCGGGTGACGGCGATGCGGACGGCTTCTGCGAACCGCAGGCGGTCAGCGCAAGTGCGACGACCGCCAGCGATAGGAGACGTCGCACGACGTTAGCAGCCCGGGACGCCGACCGGCTTCCCGGAGACGAAGTCGATGTGCAGGATCGGATGCAGTTCGAAGTTGCTGGCCGCTCCGGTGGTCGGATTACCCAGCGCTCCGGTCTGCCCGTGGAGTCCGTCGAAGAACCCAACGCCGGTCATGTTCACGATCACGCCCGCCGGAAACGCTTGGAACCCGCTGGTCGCGGCGCCGAAGCATGTGTCGAGCAGACTGCGAATGCTGTCGAAGTCCGGCCCGAAGCCCGACGCGCATGCGTCGGTGCAGAGGCCGTGCGGTGCTTCGGTTACCATCGTCGCTGCGGGATTGTTGGGATCCCGAATTTCAACGTGGTAGTCGTCGTCGCCGCTGCTGCCGGTTTCGTGCTTGCGCGTGACCAGTATCGCTTGCACCGTATAGACTTGCTCTTCGTACGGGGCGTAGCGGCCGTTATCTTGACCGCCCGGACCGTACTCGTTGTAGCCCGTGGGAACCGGTAAGTTGTTGAGTTGCGTGACGGTCATCAACTGGGGCGTCCAGTTGATCAGGTTTTCGTTGACGTCGTCGAGCGTCTTGGTGTGCCAACGTTCCACGCCGCACCGCTGCGAGCTGGTGTCGCACGATTCCG
>DATCDS010000055.1:0-19282 GCA_036510515.1 Vulcanimicrobiaceae bacterium | reverse complement strand
GGACGCCGCCCAGGATCTCTTGAACGAAGACGGCGCGCGTACCCGAACTGCGCGGTCGATTGATGACCGAAATCCGCTGATCGACGCCGCCCACATCCTTCCAGTTCGTAATCTTGCCGGTGAACACGTCGCGGATCTGCGCTCTGCTCAAGTTCCTAACGCCTGCGGCACCGTTGACGATCACGGCAAACGTCACCACGGCGACGCGATGATCGACGAGCGACGGCTCGCCCGGTGCCAAGATGTCGGAGTTACCGATATCGGCGCCCTTTTCTGCGGCCTGCGTAATGCCAACGCCCGAGCCGCCGCCCGAGACGCTGATGCGCGCGTCGGGATGCGCGCCCTCGTAATCCAGGGCCGCCTGCTTGACCAGGGGCAGCAACGCCGTCGAACCGGCGACCGTGATATCCATGCTCCGCGTCGAGGAACCCGCGCACGCGCTCAGCGACATCACCGCGATCAGAACGACTACCCAGCAGGCGGTGGATTTCCTCATCGTCGTTCTGTGCGACGCGAGTTCGCGGCTCACCTCGTCCTCGTCGCGCAGAAGCAGCCATCGGCATGGTCGTCGACCATGCCGATGGCTTGCATGAACGCATAGCAAATCGTCGAGCCCACGAACTTGAAGCCGCGTCCTTTTAGATCTTTGCTTAACGCATCGGAGGTCGGCGACGTGGCCGGCAGCGTTTCGCCGTCGCGTCTGCGCGCGACGATGGGCTTGCCGTCGACGAACGCCCAGAGGTACGCGTCGAAACTGCCGAACTCGCGCCGCACGCCCAAGAACGCGCGCGCGTTGCCGATGGTCGATTCGATCTTCGCACGGTTGCGCACGATGCCGGCGTCCTGCATCAGCTTCTCGACCCGAGCCGGCGTGAAACGCGCGACCTTGACGGGATCGAAGCCTGCAAAAACCTCCCGATAGCGCTCGCGTTTGCGCAGGATCGTCTCCCAGCTCAAACCCGCCTGCGCGCCTTCGAGCGTCAGGAACTCGAATAGCCGCACGTCGTCGTGCGTCGGCTTTCCCCACTCCTCATCGTGATACCCGATCATCGCCTCGCCGGTCGCCCAGCGACAACGTTTCATGGTGCCAGAATCCTCAGCAGACGCGGATAGACCTTCTCGAGGATCCAGGCGTGGCGCAACGGCTCGATCACGTCGTGCGAGAACGGCAGGTCGTCGAACGCGAACGTTTCGATGTCGCGGCGCCGCTCGCGCCACCGCCGAACCAGCAGGGCGATCGCGCGATTGCTGACGGTCGTTTCGTGACGATTGTTGACGACCACGATCTCGCGAGCCAGTGGGGCTTGGGTCGCGCAAGCCTCCAGGAGCTCCCGCGCTAACAGATACGCGCGCGCGACCGCGTGCGTCGGGTAGCGCGGATAGCCGTGCGCGGGCATCTGACGCTCGCGCGCGATCGGATCCCACCATAGAAAGGCGTTGGGCAAGCGCAACGCGAGCGCGGCGAGCTTCGCGGCGAGCCAATCGGGCACGCCGATCACGCCCAGGAACGGCATCAGCGGTACGGCACGATCGACGTCCTCACGCTGTGCGATCCAGCTCGTCAGCAATCCGCCCACCGAAAAGCCGCTGACGGTCACGCGCCGGCCCAATCCGCGCACGATCTCCAGACTCTGCTCGGCCGCGTCTTTGAGTTCGTCGACGGTCAGGGAGGCGAGGGCCGTCGACATACGGTCGGCGTAACCATGGCGCGGCAGGCGCGGCACCAATACGTTGTAGCCGCGCTCGAACAGCGCTCGAGCGACGTTCCCGAACTGCATCGGACTAGCGGTTAGGCCGTGAAAGAGCAGCGCCGCCCGCGGCGTGCGGCTCGGGTGCACGAGCGCCAGCGTCCGTCCCGCGGCGCCGATCCGGTCGCCGTCGCGTTGTTGAAAGCGTTCGAGGCGCTCGAGCGCGCGTGCGAATTCGTCGTCCATAGTAAAAAGGGGGTAACCGCGACCGTCCTTAAGCCTGTGACGAAGGTGTTCCTGGAAGGTAGTCATGCACGCGACTTCACAGCGCACGCGCGACCTCATCGAAGCAGAGGATCGCTTCGGCGCTCATAATTATCGCCCGCTCGACCTGGTCGTGGAACGCGCCGAGGGCGTGTGGTTGTGGGACGTCGACGGCAACCGCTACCTCGATTGCGTCTCGGCGTACTCCGCGGTCAATCAGGGACATTGCCATCCACGCATCCGCGCGGCACTTCTGGAACAATCCGCCAAGGTCACGCTCACCTCGCGCGCGATGCGCAACGACCGATTGCCCGCCTTCCTCGAACGCCTCACGGAGTTGTGCGGCTTCGAAATGGCGCTGCCCACGAACACCGGGGTCGAGGCGGTCGAGACGGCGATCAAGCTCGTTCGACGATGGGGCTACCGGGTCAAGGGCATCGCCCCCGATCGCGCCGAGATCGTCGTCTTCGCCAACAACTTTCACGGACGCACGACCGCGGCGATCAGCGCGTCCTCAAGCCCGGAACATCGGCGCGACTTCGGCCCGCTGACGCCGGGCTTCGTGCGCGTTCCATTCGGCGACGCGGAAGCGCTCGAGCGCGCCATCACCCCGAATACCTGCGCGATCTTGATCGAAGCGATCCAAGGCGAGGGCGGCGTCAACGTGCCGCCCGCCGGCTACCTGCAGCGCGCGCGAACGGTCTGTAGCGAGCGCGACGTCCTTTTCGCGGCCGATGAAATACAAACCGGATTGGGACGGACCGGCGATCTCTTCGCTTGCGATTACGATGGAATCAAACCCGACGTACTGATCGTCGGGAAGGCCTTGGGCGGCGGGTTCTATCCGGTTTCGGCCGTGTTGGCATCGGCCGCGCTGTTGGGCCTGTTCGGGCCGGGCGACCACGGCAGCACCTTCGGCGGCAATCCCTTGGCGTGCGCGGTCGCGCTGGCGTCGCTCGAGGTCATCGTTGACGAAGCACTGCCCGCACGAGCGCGATCTACGGGCGCGCGTATCGTACAAGGCTTACGCGCGGTCGCCGCGCCGGCCGTACGCGAGGTGCGCGGACGCGGGCTGCTGATCGGAATCGAACTCGCAACGCCGGCTTACGACCTTTCGCAAGCCCTGCTGACGCGCGGCGTTGCCGCCAAAGATACGCATGAGAACGTATTGCGAATCGCGCCGCCATTGATTATCGATGACGACGCGATCGCATTCTTCCTCAACGCCTACGCCGAGGCGCTCGCAGCGGTCTAACCCGGCGGACGACCGTGTCCGTGATGATCCGAGTTCGAGCTCGAGTTCGAATCGCGGGACTGCGAACGCGCCGGCTGCGAATTCGATCGCTGCGGCTGCTGGTACGTACGTTGCTGCTGCTGGTATTGCGGTTGCTGGTATGTACGTTGCGGTTGCTGATATTGCGGCTGCTGTTGTTGCGGCTGCTGGTACTGCGGCTGCCGCTGTTGCGGCTGCTGGTACTGCGGTTGCCGCTGTTGCGGTGGCTGGTACTGCGGCTGCTGGTACCTGCGTTGCGGCTGCTGTTGTTGCGGTTGCTGGTACTGCGGCTGCTGGTACTGCGGTTGCCGTTGTTGCGGCTGCTGGTACTGCGGCTGCTGATACCTGCGTTGCGGCTGCTGTTGTTGCGGCCGCCGGTACTGCGGCTGCTGGTTGCCGCGCTGGTCGTTGAAACGCGACCACGGATCGCCGTTCGTGCGCTGCGGCTGTTGCTGCGAACGCGGTTGCTGCTGATAACGCTGCGTCCCCACGCGATTGGGATCGCTCGAACGAGCGCCCGAGCGATCCGTCGGCGTGATGCTGCTGCCGCGCGATTGGCCGAAGCCACCCCTCGGGTTCTGCGCAGTGTTGCGCGTTTGCCAGCCGCGGTTCGTCCGAGCGAAGGTCGCCGTCGGAGCGAAGCGGCGGTTGGCTAGCGACGACGGCAGGCGCGACTGGTTGTAGCGCATATTGTGCGAGGTCGGGGCGATGGGGGCGCGGCCGTTGAAGGCGACGCCGGCACGGACGCCCGGGCTCACGCGCTGATTGTGGCGGAAGTCACCCTGGGTCCAGCGCTGCGCGCCGACCGAGGTCGCCCCACCGTGACGGTAGTTGCCGAAGTTGTTGATGGTCGTCGCGTTGTAGGCAATGCGCCCATCGCGGCCGTTGCCCCACCACGGGCGGAACGAATCGCGCGGGCCAAGCGGAACCCAGCCGACGTTTCCAAAGGCGATCGAGAGTCCGCCTCCCGAGCCGAATCCAAAAAATGCTACCAACGCGGGTGACCAGGAGGCGTTACGCCCCGGCGGGCACCAGCCCCAGCCGCGATGGCCGAGATAGGCCCAGCGACCGTAGTGATACGGTGCCCAGCCCCACGGCTCGTTGGAAACCCACGTATAACCGTAATAGCCACCTTCCCAAACCCATTGGCCGTCGCGGTACGGCGCCCAATCGGCGGTTTGGTTGGCGGGGACCCAGACGTTGCCGTAGGTGGGATCGTTGGACCACTGCCCATATGCGCCGAGATCTTGTCCATCGTAGCTGCCGTAGGCGCTGCTGGACGACAGCGCTTGCGCGAGCTGGTCGTCGCGCTGGGTGTTAAACGCATCGAAGTCGTCGACGGCGACGGCGTCTCGCGTGGAAATGCTTGGGTTGGCGGCGGGACCTTGCGCGACCAGGGTCGATCCGACGGAAACCGTCTGCGATCCCTGCGGCGTGGTAACGTCGGCCGTGCCTTCGCGCACGGTCAACAGCGTTCTGCCGTCCGAGGTTACCGTAACGCGATAGCGTCCCACGTCATCGGGGAGAATTGAAATCGACGGCGTGTCCACTTCCGGACGCATCGTCGAACCTTGGAGTAAGTCGACGCTCGCGGTTCCAAGCGCGAGTTGCACGACGGTTGCGTTGGGGTCGAGGTCGGAGAAACGCGCCTGCGCGTTGCCCCCCAAACGTACGACCGAGGCTCCATCGAGCTGAATTTCTGCGCGCGATTGTGCGCCCGTCGTTAGCGCGTCGCCGGAAAGCAACGGCGCGTTGACCGCTGCGGCGACGTTGCCGGTGGCATCGGCGTGCTGGACGGCGACCGCGCCGCTGATCAGCGAAATGCGCGCGGTGCCGGTTGGGGCGGTAGCGCCCGTCGTATCGTCGGCGCGAGTCGGCGCGGAAAATGCGCCGAAAGCACCTAGGAAAAAGGCGGCGGCGATCCCGCTAGCGAGGATCTTCTTCAAAGTCGTTCTCCCTGGAGTGGTTGCGTCATCATAACGCACGCAAAAAGGCTTTGGGTTCCCTTGAACCCGCCTCTCACGCCTTTCTCATAAAACTACCGCTCCAGGCTTGCTTGCGGAGCTATCTCGCCAAGGGCTTGATCACGTCGGAAAGACGATCGACCGTACCATCGATACGAACTAAGTGCGGATAACGAGGCCCATCAAAATACGGGATCGACACCGTTCGATAGATTTGATCGCGCGAAAGAATCAGTTGGATCGGTTGGTGCGTTTTCTTTGCGTCGACCAGCGCTGCGGTCATCAGTTCGTCGGAATACTCGCGGCCGTCGACCGCCACGATCTTGTCGCCGAAGCCCAGACCGGCCTTCCACGCCGGCGAACCGAAATGCGCGTCGGAGACCTGGCCGCCAAAGGCCGAAAGACCGAGCGAATAGATGAAATTGGCGCCGCGTCCACCCGCCGACGGTTTGTCGGTGTAGACGAGTTTCCACCCATCGGCCGTAAACCCGTCGGGCGGATGCGGGGCGATTGCGTCGATGGCCGCATGGAAGAATTCCGCCCAGTCCTGCGTGGGGTCGATGCGAGCGAGCGTAGCGATGATGTCGTCGCGCGTGTAGGTTTTGACGATCGGACCGGTATTCCCTTGACCGAAGAACGCTCGTGCGAACGTGTCGAGCGAATCCTTTCCGTTGGAATCCGCGCGCAGGATGCTGTCGACTTTGAGCCAGAGCAGTTCGCCTTCGCTATAGAAGTCTTCGCCGCGGCGCTCGCCGCCGTAGCCGCGCGGCGCGCCGTAGATGAACGGGCCGGCGGTCGCGTCGTCGCCGAGCGTTCGCCACATGCGACCCGGCTCGTTGTCGTAATTTGCGTAGAGCGATGCGATGTCGTCCGGCCAAGTCTTTGCATCGCGAATGCCGTCGCGATACGACATCACATCGCCGTAATATTGCGTCATGCCTTCGTAAACCCACAGCAGCGAATCTGCGAACGGCGTGTTGGGATTGCTCGGATACATGATTGCCGGCATGCGGTATTTCCCGTCCCACGAATGATTGAATTCGTGCGACAGCAGATCCCCGCCGCGCTGCAGGGAGTGCGCGTCGATCAGATACGATCCGCCCTCTCCGTCGTCGCTGGATTCGTGATGCTCGACGCCTTCACCGGGAATCACGTCGGAAACCGTCAGCAGGAAGTGATAGTCGTGCCAGTGACGCGCGCCGTACATGGCGATCATCTCTTTGACCAACTGACGGAAATGATCGATCGTTTTGTCGCTGGCATCCAGTTCGCCGGGCGTGTCGGCACAGACGTTGAGCGTCGCGGTTCCCGCAAAGGCACCCGTATCTTGCCACAGTTGCCACTGCCGAAAGTTCGTGCAGGCGTCCAGCGGCGAGTCGAGCAGGCGTTCGAGCGACGTCGTGCTCCAACTGACCGTCGCTCCGTCGCGCTTCTCGTCGTAGAGTGCCGTCGCAAACTTCCAGTCGGCGCCCGGCAAAATCAACGTCGGATCGAACGTGACGCTTTGGAACGTGCCAGTCGATGGATAGAGCACGTTTTGGTTCCAGTCGATCACGAACAAGTTGGGCGACGAGAGCCGATTGGACGAGTAGTTTCCAAAGGTCGCCCCCAGGTACGTGAAATCGACCGACAGCATGTCGACCCCCGGCGGGACCGTCAGGCCCACGGCATAGAGGTTCAGCGGATCGCGCAGCCACGGAATCGTTCGACCGTTGGCCGCGATCACCAGGTTGGAGACGTTTTGGATCGGCCCGACCGGGGCGTGCTCGCCCGGAATCCACTGCGGATAGTACAGCGTCAGGGGTCCGGGGCTGACCGGGATCTCCTCGTGGGTCTTGACGACGCTCTGGGAGGGCGCGAGCGAGGCGTCCACGACCAGCTTAATCGGCTGGGCCGCGACCGCGCCCGCAAGCGAACAGAGGGAAAGGGCGACGCACGACAACGCCGCTCGGAGGCAAGCAGAGGATTGCATTCCGACCTCTTACGCGAGGGCGTTTGACACCCCCTCGCGGACCGTGCTATCCTGCCCAAGCCGAAGCAGCGCCCGCAAAGGGTGCTCACCGGATGCCCTCGGGCGATCCGGTCTTCATCTGAGAAACCGCCGGCCGGTTTCGCAGCGTGGGGTCGCTTCGGCGGCGCCATTTTTTTATTCCTGTAGGGGGACCTCGCCATAGCTCGACCGCTCAGAGTCAACGATCAGATTCGCATTCGCCAAGTTCGCGTCATCGACGACAACGGCGAGCAACTCGGCATCATGGCCACCGAAGACGCGCTCGCACGAGCCCGTGGCGGCGGTCTCGACCTGATCGAAATCTCACCGACCGCGCAACCGCCAGTATGTAAGATCGGCGACTACGGGCGGATGAAATACGAGCTGCAGAAGAAAGAAAAAGACACCCGCAAGAAGCAGCGCAACTTCGAACTACGCGAAGTCAAGCTGCGTCCGAAGATCGAAACCCACGACTACGAGACCAAGGCCCGCATGGCCGAACGCCTGCTGCAAGACGGCAGCAAGGTCAAGGTGACGATCATGTTCCGCGGGCGCGAGATCACGTACACGGCCTTCGGTAAGCGGTTATTGGATCGCATGGCCGAGGACATGACGCCGTTGGCGATCGTCGAGCGCGAGGCGCGCCTGGAAGGCCGCAACATGTTTATGATTTTGGCGCCCCGCGTGTCGCCGCTGGGTCCTCCGAAGTTCTCGTCGCTGCGAGATGCGGAGAAGGACCATAAGACCGGTCACGACGCGCAAGCCCAGATCGAAGCCGACGACCGGTTGGAAGACGTAGACCAAGACGACGTAGACCAAGACAACGATAGCGAGTCAGAGGAGCAGACCAGTGCCTAAGATCCGAACCCATCGAGGAACCGCCAAGCGCGTTAAGGTGTCGTCCACCGGCAAGGTGATGCATCGCCACCAGTACAGCGGCTGCGGCCACATCCTCAGTAAGAAGACCCGGAAGCGCAAACGCAAGTTCCGCAAGGATCAGCCCGTGTTCAAGGGCGATCTCAAGCGCCTGGCGCCGACGATTCCGTATTTGGTGTAGGGAGGATTCGCATACATGGCACGCATCAAACGTGGCGTTTCCGGCCTCAAGCACCGCCGCAAGGTAATGAAGCTCGTCAAGGGCTTCCGCGCGGCGCGCCGACGTAACTATCGGGTCGCAAACGAAGCTCTTCTGCATTCGCTGGCCTATGCGTTTCGCGATCGTCGCGTCCGCAAGCGCGATTTTCGCTCGTTGTGGATCAGCCGCATCAATGCGGCGGTCCGTCGCGAAGGTCTGACGTACTCGGTGTTTATGAACGGTTTGAAGAAGTCGGGAGTGAACCTCAACCGCAAGGCACTTTCCGAGTTGGCGATCTCCGACGCGGCGGCGTTCGGTTCGCTGCTGAAGATGGCAAAGACTGCCGTCGGCAAGTAACCTCGAGCCGTAGGCTTTACTCGAGGCCCTCGGCCATGCGGCGACCGGTCGATTCGACGACCTTCCCCAAGATGCTGACCGCCTCGGCGCGCGTCGCATTGGAGAACATATAGCGCAGCTGTTCGTCGGTACCCTCGACGATCACGATCGCGCGCTGTCCCTCGCGCATCGCGCAGAGCAGCGACGCCAAATAGGCTTCGTCTTCAGACGAAAGCGTCGATGCGTCGGCCCGACGCGGGTTGAGGAGCTGTTGAAGAACGGCGTCCATGTCGCTTGGCAATTCCACGAAACCCTCCGTGCAAAGAACGCCGCGCCATCAAGATGCCGCGGGTCCGCTATCCGAATTATCGGACGGCGCGCCCAGAAGTTGAAGGCGATCTCCATGCAACCAAGCGATTGCCAGGAGCGTTTTCGCATCGCAAATCTCGCCGCGCGCGACCATCTGGCGCGCGTTCGACGGGGAAACGGCGGCGACGGTAATGCGCTCGTCCTCGTCGAGATCTTGGGAGCCGGAGAGCAGATCCTCGGCCAGCACGAAGTGTAAGAACTCGTCGCAGTAGCCGGGAGTGACCCAGCAGCCGCCCAACGATCGCAGCCGTCCGGCGCGGAACCCGGTCTCCTCGGCCAGTTCGCGATGAGCGCCCTCGACCGGCGTCTCGCCGGGCTCCACGCAACCGGCAGGCACTTCCCACAGAAAAGCAGAGGCGGCGCGGCGGTATTGACGCACGAGCAGCAACTCGCCCGCGGTCGTTACCGCGACGATCGCCACGGAATCGCCATGCTCGACGATATCGAGCGAGGCGGTCTGCCCGTCGCCCCATCGAATCTGGTCGCAACGCACGTCGAACACCCGGCCCGCAAAAACGCGCCGCGTGGCCACGACCTCTGGGTCCTTTTCGGAGTCGCTCATAATCGATGTTTACGGGAGCCCGCGCCCGAGGCCTCGTAATCGTCGGGGGTGCGACAACCAACCTCGGTCGGCGGCGAATTGCTGTGGCTGCTGGCCTTTCTGGCGATCTTCTTCGTGTTGACCTTTTTGGTCCTGAAATTTTTCGTCGCGTACCAGCATTTCAACGATCGCATTGCCATCATGCTGTGCGCGATCGTCTCGGGGCTCATTTGGATCGCGCTTCGTGCCGCAAACGCTCGGCGCGCATAACCCGCGCGTCGCGGCGGTGGCGGACCTGCTGACCAAGCGGGGCCGCGACGACCGAGGCGGCGCCTTTGCTTTTGAGGGGGCGACGCTGCTCGACGAAGCCGCGCGCAGCGACGTTGCGATACGGGAACTCTACGTCACGCAGGCCGCTTACGACCAGACCGCGCTCGCGCGCCGCTTGGACGCGGGCGGCATTCCTACGTACGTGGTCGCCGAGCGCACCTTCGCCAAGATCAGCGGCGTCGAAACGCCTTCGGGGATCCTGGCCGTTGCCGACCGGCGCCTCTGCCGGCTCGACGAGGCCTTCGCGACGCCCGGCATCGTCCTGGTCCTCGCGGATATCGGCGATCCCGGCAACGTTGGGACGCTCCTGCGCTCGGCCGAGGCGTTCGGCGTCGCGGGGGTCGTCGTGGGGAACCTCGCTGCGGACCCATTCCAACCCAAGGTCGTTCGGGCGGCGATGGGCGCAATTTTCCGCCTGACGATCGCGGTCGCCGAACCGGGCGATTTCGCCGCAGCGGCACGACGGGCGGGGGCGAGGGTCGTCGGACTATCGGCCGGCGCGGTTCCGCTCGAGCGGTCGACCCAGCCCGGCCGCCTGGCCCTGATCGTCGGACACGAGCGGCACGGCCTGGGGCGCTGGGAGAGCGTCTGCGACCGCCTGGCGGGCATCGCCATGACCGGGCCCGCAGAATCCCTCAACGCGGCCGTAGCCGGTTCGATCGCGCTCTACGAGTGGAGTCGCCGGCCCGCCTAGCGGAGTACCAAGCCCTTGGGAACGCTTTCCGGCAGGTCCTGTCAAGACAGTGGTTGGGGGCAAAAAAGTCAAGACTACCCTCCGAAAAAGTCGCATGCTATACTCACGTCATTCCCGCAGGGGCGACCCCGGGAGCGCCACCAGGAAGGGAGACCCAGCGGCTCATGGCAACCTCCGAACTCTTCTGGAAATTGTTTTCCCACACGGGCTCGATCAGCGCCTATCTGGCGTATCGACAGCTGCACCCAACGCCCTAATCGACCTTCGGATCTTCACACGGCAAGACCCAAAGGAGAGGTTTTCCAAAAGCGCCCGGAAGTATGAACCCGGGCGCTTTTTTTGATGGGCGCCGTGCTTTTTTCCGGCGGCAAACGTGAGCGAACTCGGTAACAAACTCGACGATCTAGCCCAGCGGTTCTCGACCTCGGTCGGCGATGCGGCGGACGAGCGCGCGCTCGACGCGGCGCGCGTTGCATTTTTGGGCCGCAGCGGCGAGATCACGCTGCTGCGACGCAGCATCGGGCAGTTGCCCGCAGACGAACGACCGACGGCCGGCAAAACCATCAACGATGTCGTCGAGCGCCTCGAGGCAACGCTCGACGCGGCAAAAGTACGACTGCAGATGCGCTCGTTCGACGCCGCCTTGAGCGAACGCATCGACGTGACCTTCCCGGCAATCCAACCGTGCTTGGGAACGATCCATCCCGTGCGCCGCATCATCGAGAGCGTCTGCGACTTCTTCCAACGCCGAGGCTTCGCGGTGGTGCTGGGTCCCGAGATCGAGCCCGACTACTACAACTTCGACGCGCTGAACATTCCCTCCGATCATCCCGCGCGCGAGGGTTTCGATTCGTTCTTCATCACGGACTCGCTCTTGCTGCGGCCGCATACGTCCCCGATGCAGATTCGCACGATGCAGACGCATCGGCCCCCAATCGCGATGGTCGCGCCCGGCAAGTGTTATCGGCGCGACGCGCTCGACGCGCGCCACCTCTTTCAATTTCATCAGGTCGAGGGACTGCTCGTTGCGCCCGGCATTCACTTCGGGCATCTCAAATGGACGCTGGCCCAGATGTGCCGCGAGCTCTTTGGGAGCGAGCAACAGGTGCGCTTTCGCCCATCCTTCTTTCCGTTCACCGAGCCTAGCGCGGAAGTCGACACAACCTGTCCGAAGTGCAAGGGCCACGGTAGCTGCTCGATGTGCGGCGGATCGGGCTGGATCGAACTGGGCGGTGCCGGGATGGTACATCCCAACGTTTTGCGCGAGGTCGGCTACGATCCGCAGGTCCTCTCGGGTTGGGCCTTCGGCTTCGGCGTCGAGCGTCTCGGGCTGACGCGCTACGAAATCGACGATATCCGGCGTTTTGTGGACAGCGACGCCGACTTCTTACACCAACTCCGCTAACGATACAAAGGACCGATGCGCGTACCGATCGCCTGGCTGCGAGCCTACGTCGACCTTCCCCGCAACGCACAAGCGATCGCGGATCGCTTCGCCGCGATCGGCTTTCCGGTCGACGCCATCGAAGAGCGCCCGCAGTTGAGCGGCGTGGTCGTCGGGCGCATCCTCACGCTCGAAAAACATCCCAACGCCGATCGTCTGCAGGTCGGGACCATCGACGTCGGCGCGCCGGCGACGCTCACGATCGCGACCGCGGCCACCAACGTTGCGGCGGGACAGACGATCGCGGTCGCCACCATCGGCGCCAAACTCCCGCATATCACGATCGAGCCGCGCAACATGCGCGGGGTCGATTCGCAGGGCATGATGATTTCGGCCGAAGAGTTGGCACTGCCCGCGGAGTGGTTCGAGGACGGCATCATGCAGTTCGACGCGGCGCTCGCACCGGGAACCGACGTCGTCGCGCATTTCGGATTGAACGACGCGGTACTCGACGTCGACGTCACGACCAATCGCCCGGACGCGCTGTCGATGATCGGCCTCGCGCGCGAACTGGCGGCATCGCTCGCGGTCGAACTGCACGCGCCGCCGCTCGGCAACCCCGGCGCGCGCCCGGACGCCGATCCGATCGTGGTCGAGATCGAATCCCCCGATTGCACCCGTTTCGTTACGCAGCGCTTTACCGACGTGGGCACGCGCGTCGCTCCAGCTTGGATGCGCGTTCGGCTTGCGCTAGCGGGGCAGCGTCCCATCGACGCCATCGTCGACGTCTCCAATTACGTGATGCTCGAAACCGGCCAGCCGCTGCACTTCTACGACGAGGCGCGTATCGCAGAAGGCCGGTTGATCGTGCGCGACGCGGCGCCGGGTGAAAAGCTCGTCACGCTCGACGGCGTCGAACACGAGCTCTCGCCGCGCGCGCTGGTCGTCGCCGACGCGCGAGGGGCGCTGGGGTTGGCCGGACTTAAGGGCGGGAGATCCAGCGAGATCGCCGCCTCGACCACCGCGCTGGTGCTCGAGAGCGCGAACTTCAACGGCGCGCGAGTGCGGCGCATGAGCGCCGACTTGGGCTTGCGCACCGAAGCCTCCACGCGCCACGAGAAGAATCTCGCGCCCGCGCTTACCGACGTCGGCGCCGCGCGTGCGGCGCAACTGCTCGTCGAGTTGGGCGCCGTCGCGTACGTACCACAGGTCGCGGGCGCGCCGCTCGCCGCTCCGGCGCCCATCGTCTTTCCCTTACGCGATGTCGAGCGCTCGTTGGGCTTCGGCGTCGACGCCGCCACGGCGGCGCGCTATCTCACCGCCCTGGGTTGCACGGCGGTTCCCGCCGGCGACCAAACGCTGGACGTGACGCCGCCGCCGTGGCGGCGAGATTTGACCGCGCCGATCGACTTGGTCGAAGAGGTCGCGCGTATGGCCGGCTACGACAACGTCGTCGCCGAGCCGCCCCCGGTTTTCGCGCACGAGATTTCCAGCCGCGAGTTCGCGCTGGAGCGCAAGGTCGCGCGGACGTTGACCGGGCTGGGGTACGACGAGATTCTGACCTACTCGCTGCACGGGGCGACCGAGTTCGAACGCATGCGCGCTGCGGGCGTCGAATTGGACGTGCGTCCGATCGAAGTCCGCAATCCGCTATCGGAAGATCAACGCTACTTGCGCTTTGGGATGCTGCCGGGGCACTGCGAATATCTCGCGCGCGCGGGCCGCCCGGCCCGCGTGTTCGAAATCGGGCACGTCTTTAGCCGCGGTGGAAGCGACTCGGTTACCGAAGAATCCGTGCTGACGTTCGGGTTCACGGCCGCGGCCGACGACCGAGCGCCGTGGAACGACGCCAACTTCTTGCGCCTCAAAGGCGATGCGATCGCCTTGATGCGGGTCGTGACCGGACGCACGCCGACGACCGAGCGCGACGTTCGAAAGGGTTGGCATCCGGGAAAGACCGCGCTCCTGCTCGTCGACGGACGCGAAGTCGCCGTCTTCGGACGAGTCGATCCTCGCGTGGAAGCATCGTTTGGGGTACCTTTTCCCCAGTACGCCGCGCACGTCTATCTGGACACCCTGCCGGACTACCTGGTCCCGCGCTATCGGCCGCCCTCGAAGTTTCCGTCGACCTATCGCGACTTCGCGCTGGTCGTCGCCCTCGACGTCGAGGCCGAGCGCGTTGCGTCCGTCGCGCGCGAAGCCATCGGCGAGTCGTGTACGCAAGCCGGCGTCTTCGACGAATATCGCGGTCCACAAGTCGCGGACGGCCGCAAGAGCCTGGCGTTACGAGTGACCCTCCAGCGTCGCGACGCCACCATTACCGACGAGCAGGCCGACGCGTTGGCAGACAAAGCCCTGGAAGCGTTGCGCGAGCGTCTCGGCGCGACGGTCAGAGCGTAAAGGCGGTGGTGTAGAAAGATGGCTTGGCCCGATCTGATCATCGGTGCGCTCTTTCTCTTGATCACGGTCAAGGGGTTTCGGCGCGGCTTCGTCAAGGAGCTGGCCGGCGCTGTCGCGCTGTTCTTCGCATTAGTGACCCCGTGGTTCTATAACGGTAGCCTCGACAAAGCGATCGACCGGATGTCGCACGTCGGTCCCGGTTCCGCGCATGTGATCGGCATGTTTCTGACCGGCATCGCCACCTACGTCATCCTGATAGCGCTTTCGTTCGTGTTGGACAAAATTGCCAACCTGCCGATCTTGGGTATCGGCAATGCGATGCTGGGCGCGGTCGTGGGTTTTGCGAAAGCCGCGATCCTGTGCTGGCTCGTCCTCTATATCGCGCTATTCTTTGCGCTTACGCCCGATATCCGTGCGGGCCTGCACCAATCCAAAGCCGTCGGCGCGCTGACGCAGTGGAACGACGCGATCGATACCGATGTCAAGAAGGCCATCCCATGGTTCGCGCGCCCGTTCGTCAACCCGTTCTTTTGGCGCCACCACCCGTAGCCAAGCCGTTCGCTATTTCGCTTGGTGGAGCGAGGCTTTGTTGCCTTCGGGGTCTTCGAACGACACCATCCGACACGACGGATGGTCGGCGATCTCTGCGTCGGCGCTCTTTGCATGCTTGCGGACGTCTGCGAAGGCCTTCTCGATGTCGTCGACTTCGAAAACGACCCCGCTGGCGCTTCCCGCCGGCCTGCCCGCGAAATCTTCGGGAATGATGCTAAACCAATGATCCGCGCCGGCGTCGAATTCGACGAACTGGGCGTGTTCCTGGTCGGGATGGGCGCGCCCCACGACAAGCCCGACGGCGTCGCGGTAGAAAACCAGAAGCGCTTGTGCGTCCTTGGCCGGATAGGCCGTGAACGCAATCGATTTTACTGCCATACGACGTGGTTCTTTCCCTCACGACCGTCCGCCTATGCCGGTACGGGCGCCTCGCGGTTCAGAAAGATGCCCAGGGCCGCTTTGACGCCGGCGCCCACGTGGACGGGAACGTCGGCAGCGAGCAGGGTCATCTCGATGGCGCCGATCGCGCCCAGCACGTCGGTCTGCGTGATGTCGCCCATGGTGCCCATGCGCACGATCTTGCCGGCCAGTTCGACCTGTCCGCCCGAAAGGATGACGCCGCGATCCACGCGTAGCGCTTCGAGCAGCGCGTCGGCACCGATGACGTCGGGCGGCGTCGCCGCGACGACCGTACGCGAGTGCGCGCCGGGTTGCGAAAAGATCGTAAAGCCGAGCGCTTCGAACGCCGCGCGAATCGCGCGCGCGTAGAGCGTGTGCCTCGCCCACACCGCCGGCGCGCCGGTGCGCTCGTAGCGCGACAGAGCTACGTCGAGCGCGTAGACGATCGAGATCGGCGGCGTCCACGGCGTCTGGCCCTTGTTCGAAAACTCCAGCGCGCGCTTGAGATCGAAGTAGAAGCGCGGCGCGCGCGCGACGTCGAGCTGCGCGACGGCGCGCGCGCTCAGCGCGACCATGGCGACGCCCGGAGGAGCGGCCAGCGCCTTCTGCGAGGCGGTAACGACGATGTCGTAGCCCCAGTCGTCCATCGCAAACGCGCTCGCGGCCAAGCCGCTGACCGAATCGACGACGCTCAGCGCGCCGTGCGCGCGCAATGCCCGCGCGTAGAGCGACATGTCACACTCGGTGCCGGTCGACGTCTCGTTGTGCGTGAGCAGAACGCCTTTGATGCGCTTCTCGCCGTCGGCCTGCAAGCGGGCGGCCAACGCATCGGGATCGACCGCCCGACCCAACGGCGTGTCGATCTCCTCGACGTCGCATCCAAACGCGCGTGCGATGGCCGCGAGCCGCTTTCCGAACACGCCGATCGGGCAGGCCAGCAATGTGTCGCCGGGGGAGAAGAGGCTGGTGACGGCCGCTTCCAGGCCGCCGGTTCCCGAACAGCCGAGCAGCAAGACCGGGCCGGAAGTGCCGAAGACCGGCTGCATGCGCGTGGCGACGCCCGCCAACAACTTGGCGAACTCGGGTCCGCGATGGTTTTCCAGCGGACGCGACATCGCTTTGAGCACCGCGTCGGCAACGACGACCGGGCCCGGCAAGAACAGCAGCGACTTCTCCATCGCGTTTCCTTCGATGCGCGACTAGCGCGACCTACGGCGCGATCCCGACGAACGCGACGCGCGCTTGACCGCACCGTTGCGCCGCATCGGGACGACGTTGCTCGGCCCGCGTTTGGTCGATTCGCCCAGCGCCACCGGCGTGATGACGCGTTTGCCCAGCGCGTGCTGCAAGACTTCGGAGAGCTCTTCGACCGGAACGAAGGTCATCGTGTCGCGAATTTCTTTAGGGATATCGTCAAGGTCGTGTTCGTTACGTTTGGGCAGCAGAATTTTCGAGATGCCCGCGCGTTTGGCGCCCAACACCTTTTCTTTCAGCCCGCCGATCGGTAAAACCTGACCCGTCAGCGTGATCTCGCCGGTCATCGCGATCGTCGGGTCGACCTTGAGCCCGGTGAGCATCGACGCGATCGAGGTCGCCATCGCGATCCCCGCCGACGGCCCGTCTTTCGGCGTGGCGCCGGCCGGAACGTGGATGTGCAGATCGTGCTTGGCGAAATAGTCTTCGGGCAACCCGATTTCCGAGGATCGCGATCGCAAAAACGACACGGCGGCCTGCGCGCTTTCCTTCATCACGTCGCCGAGTTGGCCGGTAAGGACGAGCTTGCCCGTACCTGGCATTCCCTGCGTTTCGATGAACAGGATATCGCCGCCGACCGGAGTCCAGAACATCCCGGTCGCAACGCCCAGCGACGCGGTGCGCTTGCGCACTTCGTTGAAATACCGCGGCCGTTCGAGATATTCTTGCAAGCTTTCAGGCTTGATGCGCGCCTTGTAGCGCGGCGCCTCGGCGATTTTGCGCGCGACCTTGCGGAAGACCGTGCCGATCTCGCGCTCGAGGTTTCGCACGCCCGCTTCGCGAGTGTAGTCGACGATGATCGCGCGGATCGCCGGATCGGAGATTTGGATCTGTGTTTCCTTGAGACCGTTGGCCAAGCGCTGCTTCTTGACCAGGTAACGCTTGGCAATCTGCAGCTTCTCCAACTCCGTGTAGCCCGAGAGCTGGATGATCTCCATGCGGTCGCGCAGCGGCGGGCTGATCGTGTCCAGCGAGTTGGCCGTGCAGATGAACAACACTTGCGACATGTCGAACGGCAGGTCGAGATAGTGGTCGCGGAACGAGTTGTTCTGCTCGGGATCGAGCAGTTCGAGCAGCGCCGATTGCGGATCTCCGCGGAAGTCCGCGCCGACCTTGTCGATCTCGTCGATCATCATCACGGGATTCTTCGTGCCGGCGTCGCGCAGCGCTCGTACGAACGTGCCCGGCATCGCGCCGATGTACGTCCGCCTGTGACCGCGGATCTCCGCCTCGTCGCGAACGCCGCCGACCGACACTCGCACGAACTTGCGCCCCATCGAGCGCGCGATCGATTGGCCCAGCGAGGTCTTGCCCACGCCGGGCGGCCCCACGAAGCACAAGATGGGACCCGTCAGTTTTTTCTTGAGCTTGCCGACGGCTAGATACTCGACGATTCGGTCTTTGACTTTTTCGAGATCGTAGTGATCTTCGTCGAGAATCTGCCGCGCTTTGGAAATCTCGATATGATCGTCGCTGACGACGTCCCACGGCATCTGCACGAGCCAATCCAGATACGTGCGGATCACGCTGTATTCGGGACTAGCTTGCGGCACTTTGGAAAGGCGGTCCAGCTCCCGATCCGCGGCCTTCTTGACCTCTTCGGGCATCTTGGATTCGTCGATCTTCTGGCGCAGCTCGTTGGTCTCGGCCTGCTGCGGGTCGACTTCGCCCAGCTCTTCCTGAATCGCGCGCAGTTGCTGGCGCAGATAGAACTCGCGCTGATTCTTTTCCATCTCGCGCTGGATATCGCTTTGAATCTTATGACCCAGCTCGACGACTTCCAACTCCTTGGTGAGCAGCATCGTCAGTTTGCGCATACGTTTGGCCGTATCGCGTTCTTCGAGGATGCTCTGCCGCTCGGCCGTCTCCAAGCGCATGGTCGACGCGACGAAATACGTCAGCACGTTCGGATCGGTGATGTTCTGGACTTCCATCTCCATCTCGCGCGGGGCCTGCGGCAGATAGGAGAGCAGTCGCTGGAACAGGCCGCCGAGATTGCGATGCATCGCCGTGAGCGCCTCGGTCTCGCGCGTGATATCGGGGAGCGTCGTGTACGCGGCGATCATGTACGGGTCTTCTTGGGTGAAGTTCTCGATCTTGAAGACCGACTGACCCGCAACGATGCAACGCAGCGTTCCATCGGGAACCTTGAGCATCTTTTGAATGACCCCGATCGTACCGATGCGCTGGACGTCGTCGGGACCGGGATCCTCGGTTTCTTTATCTTTAAGAACGGTGACGCCGATCGGTTTGCCCTCACGCAACGCCGCCTCGACGAGTTGGATTCCCGGTTTCTTAACGACCGCGAGCGGTATGACGGTGTTGGGAAACAACACGGCTTCCTGCAACGGCAGAATGCCGATCAAATCGGCGGTGACGATGGGCGAAATTTTGCGCGCGGCCATGAGCTATGCGAGTGTCCTTTTGACGATCATGTGAATTTCGGTACGGGTGGTCGGAATGAATTCGGTCGCCGCGATCGGCAACGCGATGATCAGGAGGCCGTCTCGATACTCCGCCACGATCGCTTCGTATTCCACCGCAACGGGCAGGTAGACGCGCTTGGCGAACTCGCCGTAGGCGATCTCTTTTTGAACGAACGCGCCGCGCAGGGTCCGGCCGGCATCCTGACGCCGTCCCGAGATGACCAGGCTGCGCTCGTGCACCCCCACGCGCAACGTGTCGGGATCGGCACCGGCGACCTCCACATGTACGACGACCCGGCCGCGCGCCTCGTCCACGAAGACGTCGGCGTTTGGCTCGAATCGC
>DATCDS010000054.1:0-8710 GCA_036510515.1 Vulcanimicrobiaceae bacterium | reverse complement strand
AGCGCGAGCACGCGCGCTTCCGGGCCGGAAAAGCGTTCGGGGCGAATGAGATTGACCTCGTCGGCGATCAGTTCGCCGGCTAGCAGCTCTTCCTCGCGGCCGATCACGATCGTGTTGGTCGAAGCATCGATGCGCGTGACGTAGCGCGGACCGTCGTTGCCGGCCGGTAATCCCTGACGTTGGCCGACGGTGAACTTGGCGATGCCGTCGTGTTCGCCGACGATTGTGCCGTCGGAGGAGACGAAGGTGCCGACTTCTTCGCGTTGCGCGCGATAGCGATCGAGCACGTCGCGGTAGTCGCCGCCTTCCACGAAGCAGATGTCCTGCGATTCGGTCTTGTCGTGCACGGGCAGTCCGAGCCTGCGCGCGTGCTCGCGCGTTGCCGCTTTATCCAACTCGCCGAGCGGCAGGAGCAGCGTCTGCAACTGCGCTTGGGTCAACTGCGCCAGCGCGTAGGCTTGGTCTTTGGCGTGCCGGTTGCGCAAGAGATGCGCGCCGTCATCGCGATGCTCGACCCGAGCGTAATGCCCGGTGGCGACGTAGCGCGCGCCGAGGCGATCGGCGTATTCGCGCAGGGTGCCCAGCTTGACGAAATTGTTGCACGAGACGCAGGGGTTTGGCGTCCGCCCGCTCGCGTACTCGTCGACGAAGCGATCGATCACGTTGCGGCGAAACGTCTCCTCGAAATTCAAGACGTAGTGCGGAATGCCGAGAATGGCGGCACTGCGCCGCGCGTCGTCGTAATCGTCGACGCCGCAGCAGCTCTTGGCGTGCGGCGCGCGCGTTGGCGAATACATGCGCATCGTGACGCCCACAACGTCGTAGCCGGCCTCGACCAAAAGGCCTGCCGCTACCGCCGAATCGACTCCGCCGCTCATTGCGGCGATCGCGCGCGTTGTCATCTGGGACAGGATAACAGGGTAACGGGGCTAACAAAAGCCCTAATGCCTGCTCTTGGTGAACGATTTCGCGCTGCGCGGGAGGCACGGGGCCTCACGCTCTCCGAGGTAGCCGAGCAGATACGAATCCGCTCGGTGTATTTGGGCGCGATCGAAGAAGAAAACTGGTCCGTGATCGGCGCCCCGGTCTACATCCGCGGCTTCCTGCGGACGTACGCGCGGTTCTTGGCCCTCGATTCCGAGCAGGCCGTAGCCGCCTTCAACGAGCTGACGGCCGGGGCCATCGTGCCCGTGTCCACCGATCCGCCCCAGGTCCCACGCCGCAGCCCCAAGGGGCTCCAGGCGCTCATCTGGGTCGCCTCGGCGATCGCCGTTGCCTTGATCGCCTTTGTCGTCTACAACGAGGTGACGCTCCAGAGTCGTCCCCTTGCGGCGGCTTCTCCCACCCCATCGCCTACGGCCTCTGGCGTTCCGTCCATCTCGCCCCCGAACTCGGCCTCACCCTCGGCGAGCTCGGCCCCAGCCCGCTCCGGCCCCCACACGCTTTCGATTTCGTTGGGCGCTGCATCGTGGCTGAGGGTCGCCGTTGACGGCAATGTTACCATTGAGGGTACGTTTCCGGCCGGAACCCAACGTACGTTTCGCGGCAACCATGCGCTGATACGCATCGGCAACGCCGGCGGCGTGCGGGTACTCGTCGACGGGAAGTCGATCGGGCCGCTCGGGAAGTCCGGCGACGTCGTCGAGCGCGCGTTCACCCTCTAGCTGCCTCCCTCATCACTCCTCGATTCGGCCAAAAGTTCTTCGCGATCTTTGCACCGAACTTCTGACTCACCACACTAGGAGCATTCGTGGCAAGTGAATTTTCGTTCGATGTTGTGTCGAAGATCGACCAACAAGAACTCGATAACGCGCTGAATCAAGCGCGTAAGGAGATCGAGGGGCGTTTCGATTTCAAGAACTCTAAGACGAAGATCGACAGCGACGGGGCCAAGATCACGATTCTCTCCGACGATGCGTTGAAGATGCGAAACGTGATCGACATTCTGCAAGCTAAATCTATCAAGCGCGGCATCGACATCAAGGCCTTCGATTTCGGCACGCCGGAACCGGCGGCGGGCGACACCCTGCGCCAGGTCGTTACCCTGCGCATCGGGCTGCCCAAAGACAAAAGCAAACTGCTCACCGAGAAGATCAGATCGCTCAAACTCAAAGTGACGACGCAGATCCAAGACGAGCAGATTCGCGTGGCTTCCAAGAGCAAGGACGATCTCCAACAGGTGATGGACGTCCTGCGCAAGATGGACTTCGAACTGCCCCTGCAGTTTGTGAACTACCGCTAATGCCGTCGGTCAACTTCCGCTCGTTGGGGTGCGCCAAGAATCTGGTCGACACCGAGGTCATGATCGCCAAATTGGGCGCGGCGGGCTGGTCGCTGGAAGCCGACGCGGACCGCGCCGATGCGGTCGTGGTCAATACCTGCGCGTTCATCGATCCGGCCAAAGCCGAATCGACCGACGCGATCATGGAGCAAGCGCAGCGCAAGCGCGCCGGCCAGCAGTTGATCGTCGCGGGTTGTTTGGCCCAACGATACGGCGAACAGCTGGTGACGCTGGTTCCCGAGATCGACGGCGTCATCGGGACCGGTTCGTACGCATCGATCGCCGAGATGCTCGACGACGTGCGCGCGGGCGCGCGCCCGGTGCGGTTGGCGTTCGATGCCGAACCCGAACACGACTTTCTACCACGATTGATCACCACGCCGCGTGCGACCGCATATCTGAAGATCGCCGAAGGGTGCGATCATCCGTGCACCTTCTGCATCATTCCGCAACTGCGCGGCAAGTTCCGCAGCCGAAGCGAGGAATCGTTGCTCAAGGAAGCCGCCGCGCTAGCGGCCGGCGGTACCAAAGAGCTGATTTTGATCGCGCAGGATTCCTCGATGTACGGCCGCGATCGCGGGGCGCGCAACGGCGGCTTGGCGCGCCTGCTCGAAGGCTTACACGAGATCGACGGCATCCGATGGATTCGCTTGCTCTATCTCTATCCCGCTACTATCGACGCGCAGCTGATCGAAGCGATGGCCGCCCTGCCCAAGGTTTGCAAGTACATGGATATGCCGCTACAGCACGCGCACCCCGACGTGCTGCGCTCGATGCGCCGCCCCTCCAACGGCGAGCGTTACCTGGAGATTCTCGACGAGTTCCGCACAAAAATCCCCGACGTGACGATGCGCTCGACGTTCATCGTAGGATTCCCAGGTGAGACTCAGGAGCACGTGGAGTATTTGGAAGAATGGATCGCACGAGCCGAGTTGGACCGGGTGGGCTTCTTTGAATATAGCGCCGAGGAAGGTACGCCGGGCGCGGAGCTTCCTGGCAAGGTGCCCGTTCGTGAAAGGCGCAAGCGCTTGATCCGTCTTCGCGAGGCGCAACGCTCGGCATCGGAACGCGCGCGCGCCAAGCGCGTCGGCCGCACGGTCGACGTGCTGGTGGAGGAGCGACGGAGATTGCGACGCAGCGACGCCCTGCACGAAACGCTGGGCGGCGGCGAGCTGTGGTTCGGGCGATCGCAAGGCGAAGCGCCGGGCGTCGACGGCGGAATCTTTTTTGGCGGCGAGGCGTCGATCGGCGATTTCGTCCCGGTCACGCTCGACGGCTGCGGTCCGTTCGATTTTCACGGGCGCGTCGCGGTAAAGGAGCTCGCCGGACTTGCCTAAGCACGATACGCCGGAGTTCAACGATCGGCCGATGAAGCGCAAGGTGCGATGGGATCGCCGGATCGCGCTGATCGTCGCGTGCACGATCGTCGGACTGTTCGCCGTTCTGGCGGGATTCGCAATCGTGCAGCACAAGAACCTCGGCCAGGTTCTCGCCGAGATGGTCACCCCGAGCCCGCAAGAGGTTTTCGGGAAAAATCATCTGCTCGTACTCGTCGTGGGCCTGGACTACGACTACACGAGTAAAGACGAAGAGTATTCGACCCAAGGCCGCAGCGACGTTATCAAGGCGATCAACCTCGATTTCGACCACCAGCAGATCTACGAAGTCGACGTCCCGCGCGACATGGTTGCGACGATGCCAGGCGGCCGCCAAGCCAAGATCAACGAAGCGATGTCCGACGGCGGCATTAAAGAAGCCCAACAGGTCATCGCGCAGTTTCTGGGCATCCCGGGGTTCGATCGCTACGTGATCTTGCGAGTCGACTCGATGCAGCAGATCATTACGGCGATCGGCGGCGTCAACGTGAACGTCGAAGATTCATCGTGCGTCAAGAACCATCAATGCAAGAATCAGGATCGGCTGGACTACGTCGATACCTGGGGGCACCTGAACATCCATCTCAAGCCCGGCTATCAGCATCTCAACGGCACGCAGGCGCTGGGCTATTCGCGCTATCGCGAAGATTGGTGCGGCGATCCGTGCCGCCTGATGCGTCAGAGTCAAGTGGTGCGCGCGATGCTGGACAAGATCAAGAGCGATAAGCTCAACACGATGCTACACGCCGGCCAACTGATCTCGATCGTGAAGAAGAACACGACGACGAACATGAACCAGGACGAGCTCAAGTCGCTCGCGATCTACTTCTCGAGCATCGGCCAGGGCTCGATTCACGTCGCGCAGGTGCCCAAATCCGACAACGTCACGCTGCCCGACGGCGGCGCCGCGACCGTGGCGGACAGGTCGGCCACGGCGCGGCTGGTGCAAACGATGTTGATCGCACCGCCAACGCCCGCACCTTCGCACCAAGCGCTCAAGGTGGCGGCGATCGATCCGTCACTGGTCCGCGTTGAGGTGCAAAACGCCAGCGGCGTGAAGGGCGCCGCGCACCGGATCGCCGCGATCCTGGCCAAGGACGGCTTCAAGATTGGAGCTATCGGCAACGCGCCCAACGACGGTCGGGCCGTTACCGAAGTTCACCAGCACTCCCCGGTGGAGTTCTCGGGAGCGCGCGTGCTTGAGGCGCTTCCGGTAGTCGGCCAAAAGCCAACGTTGGTACGCGACATCGATACCGATACGGCCGCCAAGCATCCTCAACAGAGCGACGTAACCGTCGTCGTCGGGACGGACTTGGCCGAGGCGCCGCCTGTGGCCGCGGCGACCCCTTGAAGGCGCGGTTGCGACGGATCGCCGCGCTCATCGCGATCGTAGCGGTCGGATGTATCGGTTGGCGTCTCTTCGTGCACGCGGGGGCGCTGGAGCCGACCATCATCACCCCGACGATGGACGCTCATCAAGCCCTTTCGCACGATCTGCGCGGTCGCTGGGAGCGCTTGATGCACGAGCGCGATGCCGCGAATCGTACCGATCGGCCCAAGCTTATCGCGCTGACCTTCGACGACGGTCCTTATCCGGTGTTCACGCCGTTGTTGCTGGAGGAGCTGCACGCCTTGCGCGTGCCGGCGACGTTCTTCCTGATCGGACGCGACGCTCAAGAATGGCCCGAACTCAGCCGCCGCATCGCCGCCGACGGCAACGAGATCGCCGACCACACGCTCACCCACCCGGACTTGGATCGTGAAAGCGACGCGCAAGTGCGCGCGGAGATTTTGGAAGGTCGGGACGCGCTGTGGGGCCTGGTTCGCGACCCGGCGATTCGCACGATGATGCGTCCGCCGCACGGACGCTACAACGAAGCGACCGTGCGCGTAGCCCAGCAACTGGGCTATTCGGTGATCCTTTGGAACGACGACGCGGGTGACTGGCGAACGCTGGAGCCCGACGCCATCGCACAACACCTCGACGCGCATGCGTCCGCGCCCGACATCGTGCTGCTGCACTCCGGGCAGTTGGCAACCATCCAAGCGATGCCTAGCGTCGTCGCGCACTTTTTGCGTGCTGGATATCGTTTCGTCACCGTCGGACAACTGCTGGGCGCGGCGTCCGTCGACCAAATCAACCATCCGTCGCGACGCCGAGTTTAGAGGGCCGACCTTCGATGCCCCGCGCTATTATCGACACGCAATCCAGTCGCCCGACCTACGTCCGGCGTCGGGCAATCCAGGCCGCCAGCTTGGTTCTTCTGATCCTGTTGGTGGCAGTCGGGGTCGTTTTTTCGCTCCATCGGGCGCCGGGGTCCGGCGCTGCCGGGACCAGGCCGCCGACCTCATCTGGCGGGTCGGGCGCACATATTCCAGGAAATCCGCCGGGTTAGCGCGGAACCACGCTCGCTACCCCAATCACAGGAGACCACATGCTGCGTAGGCTTACCCTCGGACTTGTCGGCTTGAGCCTTGCTGCCGCGTTTGCGGCATGCTCGAGCAACGACTCGTCAACGTTACTCAATAACGGGCTGGGCATCGGCCCGAATTTTACCGCGAACACGGTCTATGCTGCAATCGCTTCAACCAACGCTATCAGCATCTACCCCGCGCCGATAACCAACGGCGCTTCTGCGTCGTATCAGATCGGCGGCGCGACGACGACCATGGTCGGCCCGCAATATCTGGCGTTCGACTCGGCCACCAATCTGTGGGCGACCAACTACGTCGTGGGCACGGGCAGTTCGCAGGTCATCAACTTCAAAGCGCTGGCGACCGGAAACGTCTTTCCGCTGCAATCATTCACCTACACGGCCATGGGCCAGCCGCGCGGCATCGCGGTCGGCGCCAACGGCAACGTGGCCGTAGCTGCCGTCTATGCGGCGGCCGCCTCGCCGGGATTGCCGAGCCAGATTCAGTTCTTCACGACATTCGATTCCGGACCGACGTTGCCGTATCGCGTGATCTCGGGTTCGAATACGGATCTAAACGTCCCAAGCGGCATCGCCTACGATTCTACGGGGACGCTGCTCTACGTTGCCAACCGTCAAGGCGCATCCGTGGAAGCGTTTGCATTCCCGACACCATCGCCGGTGCCGTCGAACACGCCGTCGCCGACGCCGTCGCCGACGCCGAACCCGTCGGCAACGCCGACGGCGACGCCGACGCCGCTGAACATCGCATTTAGCAACGTCGCACCCTTGACGTTGATTTCCGGATCGAACACGGGCCTGGTGAGCCCCAGCGGCGTGGCGGTCGACGCGACCGGCCAGGTCTACGTCTCGGATGCGGGCAACGCGAGCGTTCGCGTCTTTGCCTCGAACGCGAACGGGAACGCCGTTCCCACCCGCGTGATCTCGGGCGCGCTGACGCTCCTGCAGATCCCCACCGACGTCAAAGTCGATAGCTCGGGACTGGTATACGTGGCCGACGCGGGCGTCGGCAAGATCTTCGTGTTTGCTTCGGGAGCCACCGGAAACGTGGCGCCGACGATGGCGTTGAACGCTAGCGTGGGCATCGTGGGCATCGGACTCTTGCCCTAGTCTTATGGCCTTTCTGAAAACCCTGTTCGACGGGAACGAGCGCGAAATCGTTCGCTTGCGCAAGACCGTCGAACAGGTAAACGCGTTGGAGTCTGCTACACCTGCGCTCTCCGATGACGGCCTGCGCGCCAAGATCGTCGAGTTCAGGACGCGCTTGGCCGACGGTGCGATCCTCGACGAGATGCTTGCGGAGATCTTTGCGGTCGTTCGTGAGGCCGGAAAGCGCTCGCTGGGAATGCGCCACTTCGACGTGCAGATCATGGGCGGCCAGATTCTATTCGAAGGACGCATCGCCGAGATGCGCACCGGCGAGGGCAAGACGCTGGTCGCAACGCTTCCCGTCGTCGCCCGCGCCCTCGAAGGGCGCGGCGTCCACGTCGTAACCGTCAACGACTATCTGGCCAAGCGCGACGCGGAATGGATGGGCCAGCTCTACACCTTCCTGGGCTTGAGCATCGGCGTGATCCAGCACGATCTGGATTCCGCCCAGCGCCGCGAAGCGTACAACTGCGATATCACCTACGTCACGAACAACGAGGTCGGGTTCGACTACCTGCGCGACAACATGGCGTGGCAGGTCGAAGATCTGGTTCAGCGCGAGCTCTATTTCGCGTTGATCGACGAAGTCGACTCGATCCTCATCGACGAGGCGCGTACGCCGTTGATCATCAGCGGCCCCTCGCAAGAATCGACCGATCTTTACGACAAGTTCGCACAGATCATTCCCCGACTCAAAAAAGAAGAAGATTTTACGGTCGACGAAAAGGCGCACGCCGTTCCGATAACCGAAGCTGGCGTGGCGAAGGTCGAGAAGATGCTGGGCGTCGGGAACCTGTACGACCAGCGCAATATCGAGTTGGCGCATCAGCTCAACGCCGCGCTCAAGGCTTGGAACCTTTTTCATCGCGACCAGCAGTACATTATCAAAGACGGCGAAGTCATCATCGTCGACGAGTTTACCGGCCGATTGATGTACGGGCGACGTTACTCCGACGGCATCCATCAGGCGATCGAGGCTAAAGAAGGCATCAAGGTTCGCGGCGAAGATCAGACCCTGGCCACGATCACGTTCCAGAATCTCTTTCGCCTGTACGACCACCTTTCCGGTATGACCGGAACGGCCAGAACTGAAGAGCGCGAGTTTCGCGATATCTATAATTTGGACGTGGTCGTCATCCCGACCAACATGCCGATGGTTCGCACGGATAATTCCGACATCGTTTTCAAATCAGAGAAGGCGAAGTTCGAAGCCGTGGTCGATGAAATCATCGCAGAACACGCAAAAGGGCGTCCGGTGCTGGTCGGCACGCGTTCGATTGAAAAGAGCGAACTGCTGGCGGCGATGCTGCGTCGGCGCGGCGTCGAGTGCAACGTCCTCAACGCCAAGTACCACGAGCAGGAAGCCGAGATTATCAAGGACGCCGGGCAAGACGGTCAGGTGACCATCGCCACCAACATGGCGGGCCGCGGAACCGACATCAAGCTGAGCGAGGGAGTGGCCGCTAAGG
>DATCDS010000053.1:0-2295 GCA_036510515.1 Vulcanimicrobiaceae bacterium | reverse complement strand
CGCACGCCGATCGGGCGCGCCTTTCGCGGCGCGTTCAACCAAACGCATGGAGCGACGCTGGCGGGTCACGCCGTCGCGCGCGCCATCGAGCGCGCGAACGTCGATCCCGCCGATGTCGACGACGTGGTGATCGGTTGCGGGCTGCCCGAAGGTGCGACCGGCAACAACGTCGGCCGCACCGCGGCCCTGCGCGCCGGTTGTCCTTCCAGCGTTCCAGGACAGACCGTCAGCCGCTTCTGCGCATCGGGACTAGACGCGATCGCTGCGGCGGCCAAGCGCGTCGTGGTGGACGGTTCGAAGATCGTCGTCGCCGGAGGCGTCGAATCGATCAGCCTCGTGCAAAGCGAACTGAACATGACGCATTACACCGAGGAATGGCTACTGCGCCACGCGCCCGACGTCTACATGCCGATGCTCTTCACCGCCGACTATCTCGCTAAGAAATACGGCGTTTCGCGCGCGCGCCAAGACGAATACGCCCTGCAGAGTCAGCAGCGGACGGCGGCAGCGCAGCAAGCCGGACGCTTCGATGCCGAGATCGTCGCGCTGCCGGCGTGGAAACGCGTTGCCGACGCGAGCACCGGCGCGGTTGTGGAACTGCGCGTCGAGCTGACCCAAGACGAGGGCAATCGGCCCGAGACGACGTTGGAAGCGTTGGCCGCGCTCTCGGGCGCAGTCCCCGGTATCGCCGACACGACGATCACCGCGGGCAATTCGTCGCAGCTCTCCGACGGCGCGGCCGCGCTGGTTGTCATGGACGCCGATCTCGCGCGTTCGCGCGGCTTGGAGTCGTTGGGAATCTATCGCGGCATGGTCGTGACCGGGTGCGAGCCCGAGGAGATGGGCCTGGGGCCGGTCCTGGCGATTCCCGAGCTGCTGCGGCGACATCGTTTGACCGTCGACGATATCGGTCTTTGGGAACTCAACGAAGCCTTTGCCGTGCAGACCGTTCTGTGCCGCGACATGCTCGATCTTCCCAACGATCGGTTCAACGTCGATGGCGGCGCGATTTCCATCGGCCACCCCTACGGCATGAGCGGGGCGCGTATGACCGCGCACGCGCTGATCGAGGGCAAACGCCGCGGCGTCCGGTACGTCGTCGTGAGCATGTGCGTCGCCGGCGGCATGGGCGCGGCCGGGCTCTTCGAGGTCGCGCACCCTTTGTGAAGAATAGCCGCCACGTGTACGATCATCCTCGCGACTTTACCGGATACGGCGAGTACCCGCCCGATCCCAAGTGGCCCGGCGGCGCGCGCGTCGCGCTTCAAATCGTCATGAACTACGAAGAAGGCTCGGAATATTCGATCCCCGATGGTGACGGGTTCTCCGAGACGTATTTAACCGAGGTGCCCGGTGCGACCCTGGGCCCCGGCAAGCGCGATCTCATCGTCGAGTCGATCTACGAATACGGCAGCCGCGCGGGCTTCTGGCGCTTGATGCGCATCTTCGCCGACCGCAAGATCGACGTGACCGTGTTTGGCGCCGCGCTGGCGCTCGAACGCAATCCCGAAGCCGCGCGCGCGATCGCCGCTTCCAACCACGAGGTATGCTCGCATGGCAATCGCTGGGTAGACTTTTCGAACATGAGCGAAGACGAAGAGCGTGCCGAGATGCGTGAGGCGATCGCTTCGATCGAGCGCACGATCGGACGCCGTCCGCTAGGATGGTACTGCCGCTACGCACCGTCGATTAACACGCGACGGCTACTGGTCGAAGAGGGCGGTTTTCTGTACGACGCAGACGCGTACAACGACGACCTTCCGTATTGGGTGAAGGTCGAGGGCAAGGATCACCTCGTGATCCCGTATACGCTCGACGCCAACGACATGAAGTTTTCGGTCGCGCCGGGTTTCTCGTCGCCGTCGGGGTACTTCGAATACATGCGCGACGCGTTCGACGTCCTCTATCGCGAAGGCAAGACCCGCCCGAAGATGATGTCGATCGGTTTGCACACGCGTTTGGCAGGGCGACCCGGACGCAGCGCCGCGCTCGAACGCTTTCTCGACCACGTGCTGGCGCACGACGACGTGTGGATCTGCCGTCGCGTCGACATCGCACGGCACTGGATCGCCAACCACCCGCCGGCATGAGCGAGCGCAATCGCGTCGTCGAGCGCCTCGACGAGCTTGGCCGCATCGGCCGCTACGAGCACGGTATCGACCGTCCGCTGGCATCCTCGCAAGAACGTCAGGCGCGCGCGCTGTTCGCGTCGTGGGCGCGTGCCTCCGAATTCTCAATCGCGCAGGACGTCGTCGGCAATCTCTTCGCGCGCCGCGATGGGAGCGATCCCACGCG
>DATCDS010000052.1:0-6101 GCA_036510515.1 Vulcanimicrobiaceae bacterium | reverse complement strand
CTCAAACGACTCACGGGAAGCGAGGGTCCGTATTGGCGGCTAAGATCGAGTCAATTTCACCGAGCTGGGAGCTCTCCCAACTCCTCGATATCTTCCCCCTCCCCATCCGACAAGCGCTGGTTCGACTGCCCAACCTCGAGGCGATCATCGAGGTCGTACTCGATCTGGGGCGGCCTCCCGAAGCGCGTTTCGAAAACGATTTCATCTATTTGTCGGACGTCTGCGTTACCAACGAAGACATCGCGCACGTCAGTTCGCGCATCTCCTCGTTCGGCAACGATAATCGCGCCGGCATCGAGCAGACGCTGCACCGCATTTCGGCGATGCGCAATCGCGCCGGCAAGATCGTCGGCTTGACCTGTCGCGTGGGGCGCGCGGTCTATGGAACGATCGATATCGTTCTGGACGTGCTGCAGAGCGGGCAATCGATTTGCTTGCTCGGCCGGCCCGGCGTCGGAAAGACGACGATGCTGCGCGAGTGCGCGCGCATTTTGTCCGAATCCCGCAAGCGCGTGGTCATCGTCGATACCTCCAACGAAATTGCCGGCGACGGCGACGTGCCGCATCCCGGCATCGGGATGTCGCGGCGCATGCAGGTGCGCGACCCCGAGCTCCAGCACGGCACGATGATCGAAGCCGTCGAGAACCACATGCCCCAAGTGATCGTGATCGACGAGATCGGCACGGCCGCCGAGGCCGAGGCGGCCCGCACGATCGCCGAGCGCGGCGTAACCTTGATCGGCACCGCTCACGGCCAGACGCTCGAAAATTTGCTGATGAACCCGACGCTATCGGACTTGGTCGGCGGCATCAGCGCGGTCACGCTCTCCGATGAAGAAGCCCGCCGGCGCGGAACCCGCAAGACCGTGCTGGAGCGCAAGGCGCCCCCGACCTTCGACGTGGTCGTTGAAATTCACGACCGCGACCGTTTGGCGATTCACAAGAACGTCGCCGAGGTCGTCGACGCGCTCCTGCGAGGCTACCAGCCCCAGCCCGAGATCCGACAGCGAACGGCCAGCGGCGACGTCGCGATCGTCCAGGAAGCCGACGCCGAGTCGATGCCGCACGTCGCGATGGACTTTCACGATCCACACGACGCCGACGAACGCGATCGCCCGGTCGCGATCTTCCCCTACGGCGTCTCGCGCAGCAAGATCGAGCGCGCGATCGCCAACCTGCGCATCAACGCCTCGATCTCGCGCACGTGGGACGATGCCGATATCGTGCTGACGCTCAAGACGCTCGAGCGCAGGCAACAGACCAAGCTCAAACAGATCGCATCGGACAACGTGCCGATCTATTCGATCAAGACCAATACGACGACGCAGATACAGTCGGCCTTACGCGATTTCTTCAACCTCGGCTCGATCGACACCGAAGAGATCGCTTTGCGCGAAGCCGAAGAAGCGATCTACCAGGTGATGCTCACCAGCCAAGCCGCCGAACTCACGCCGCAAACGTCGTACGTACGCCGCATGCAGCATCAGCTCGCCGAAAAATATCGCGTCCAATCCCGCTCCACCGGTCTGGAACCCAACCGCCGCGTCATGATCTTCAAGGCCGCGGGCTAGCGAACTCTCCGACGGTTGCGCTCGCATTGCATCGTGCCGGTTTAAGCGCGCGACGAAGACGGTGCGCCCACGCTCG
Source organism: Vulcanimicrobiaceae bacterium (assembly GCA_036510515.1). Taxonomy (GTDB): domain Bacteria; phylum Vulcanimicrobiota; class Vulcanimicrobiia; order Vulcanimicrobiales; family Vulcanimicrobiaceae; genus JALYSX01. The sequence continues at coordinate 4,454 of DATCDS010000052.1, read as the reverse complement.
GACGTTCGTCGCCCCCCGTCCATGGGGGGCTCCTACTCCACCGTTTCCTGCTCCCGCCGTCCATGGCTCCGCAGGAAATCGGTAGGCCTCGCTTAGGGCGCACCATCTTCGTCGCGCGCTTAAACCGGCATCGTGGCGGGCCGGTTTGTTCTTGCGTCGAAGCGTGGCGATGATGTTCGTTAGCGTTGAAGGGATTGAAGGAAGCGGGAAGAGCTCGCTGTTGGCTTTGCTGGCGCAACGCTTGCGGGCGCGCGGGGTCGACGTGGTGTTGACGCGAGAACCGGGTGGGACGCCGGTTGGCGATGCGATTCGGCGGATTTTCTTGAAAGAGCCGGACTTGCCGGTTTCGCCATTGACCGAGGCGTTCTTGGTGAACGCGTCGCGGGCATCGCACGTGGAAGAGGTCGTGCGGCCGGCGCTGGCGGCGGGCAAGCTGGTGCTATGCGATCGGTATGCCGATTCTACCCTGGCGTATCAAGGATACGGTCGTGGGTTGGGCGTGGACCTGACGCGTTCTTTGTGCGATGCGGCGACGGGCGGGTTGTGGCCCGACGTCGTGCTGCTGCTCGATCTGCCGGTAGCCGCGGCGTACGAGCGCGTTCGCGATCGCAAGGGTGGCTTCGATCGGTTGGACGGCGAGTCGGCGGACTTTCACGAGCGCGTGCGTGCGGGATTTTTGGAGCTGGCGACGAGCAATCCGCATTGGCACGTGCTCGATGCGACCTTGCCGACCACCGAGCTAGCCGATTTGGCGATGGCGTTGCTGTGAGCGATCTGCGGTTCGACGTCGTCGGCGCGCACGGTCCGCGGACGTTCTTCGAGCGGATGACGCGCGAGAATATCGCGCACGCTTACCTTTTTAGCGGTCAGCCCGGCGTGGGGAAGAAGACGTTCGCGCGTCGGCTCGCGCAGTCGCTGCTCTGCGACGCGCCCAAGACTGCCGCCCTGGGATACGACGCAACGTGCGCGTCGTGCCGGTTGTTCTCGGCGGGCGACGCGACGCGGCATCCCGATTTCTTGGAGAATCTCGGAACGCTGAAGATTGGCGATTCCAATGGGGCTCAGGGATTTTACGAGGGCGAGGGTCTGACCGCGCGCGACATCGTCCGGCAGTTTTCCCTGGAATCCTACAGCGGCGGCATGCGCGTGCTGATGTTGGGCGATGTTGAATTTGCGACCCATCACGCAGCTAGCGCCTTGCTCAAATTTTTTGAGGAGCCGCCCGACAACGTCGTGCTGATCCTCACGACATCCGCACCCGGCATGCTGTTGCCGACGATCCGCTCGCGAATGGTTGAAGTACGCTTCGCGCCGCTTTCTATTGCGGAAACCCGCGACGTGCTCGCGCGGATGGGATACGACGAGCGCGACGCCGCGCTGGGAGCCAAGCTCGGTCAGGGAAGCGTCACGCGCGCGACCGCCGCGCTGGGCGGAGGTGAAGAATCGCTGCGGGCGCAGGTGGCGGAGTGGTTTTTCGCGGCCGTCGGCGGCGCGACGCCGCCCGAAAACTGGGCGACGCGCGAAACGCTCGACGAGGGCATCGAAACCATCAAAGCGTTGGCGTGCGATTGGGTCGCGCTGGGTGCGACCTCCGACGCTCCACTGGTCGCCGTGGACTTCGACCAGCGGTTGCGCGATTTGCCGGCGCTCGATCCCGCCGTTGCCGTCGCGATGCTGTCCAAGATCGACGACGCGCAACGCATCGCGCGCACCAACGTCAGCCCGAACATGGTCGGCGAACTGGTCCGCATGGCGATCACGCGCTAGTCCAAGGACGTAACCCTTATAATTCGATACGAAAGCGCAGGGCGTCGCCGCCGCCCTGTGCGCGCCCCTTCTGAAACGGTTCGACCAGCGTACCGCCATTTGCAAGGATGACGCGCTGGGATGCAAGGTTGTCGACGTCGGTTACCAGCTCGACGTACGGAAGATCGAGCTTGCGCGCTTCCGGCAAGATCTGTGCCAGTGCGGCCGTTGCGTAACCCAGGTCGCGTTTCCAAGGCACGACCGCATAGCCGATATGCCCCAAGCACGTCGGCGGCAGCACGGGAGTCCCCGGCGACCAGCGCAGGCCGATGCTGCCCGAGAACTCGCCGTCCCACATCCACCTGCGTATCCCGGGCAAACGCGGGGCAAACGAACCGTCGGGCATGGGTATGGGGGCGCCGCGGGCTTCGGGATCGTCGAGCCCTTCCACAAACGCGTCGGCGTCTTGACGAATCTCGTTTAATTGCTCGCGCGTGACCTTCGCGAGTCGAATCGTATCGGGCGACCATCCGCGCTCCAAAGCATCCACGTAACCGCGCAAGCGTTCGATGGAGGGCTTAACTAGGAACATTCGCTGCCGTATTACGACGCAAAATAACGGCCGCGTTCGCCGACGATGCGTTTTCCTTGATAGCGCGCCATCGACATGATCGAGATCATCGGGTTGGCACCGCACGACGTTGGAAACGCGGAGGAGTCGCAGACGATGAGGTTCGCAACGCCGTGAGACTCGCCGCGGGAGTCGACGACACCCTTGCTCGGATCCTCGCTCATCTTGACCGTCGCCTGACAGTGCGCCGACGAGAGCAGGGTTTGATTTGGGACGAACTGCAAACGGTTGCACGCGTCGGCTTGGGTTGCTCTGGTGAATCGGGCGACCTCTTCGCCGGGAAGTATCGGCTCGTTCGAACTGAGCAATACCTCGCGCGCGCCGGCAGCAAACATGATCTCCACGGCCTTTTGTGCGCCGACGCGAAGGCGGGGTTTGTCCTCGGCGACGACGCGGTAGGAGATATCGGCCTTACCCGTTGCGCGATTCCAGCGCACGCGGTTTTCGTCGTTCGGCGTGTCGACCAGCATAACGCCCAAGCCCGCCGTGCGGCTGAAGTTACGCATCCGCCCGTAATGGGCGGCGCCGAAACCGGGGATTGCAATTGCGGCGTCGATCGGGTGATCGAACAGGCACTCAAGCACGAAGCCGTAGCGATCGTAGAAGTGATCGCTGTAGTACGAGCCAGTTATGCCCCGCTCGCCGTGAATGGGGTGGTCGAAGAGCGCTGCGATCGGTAAGCTGGGATGCGCGATTAATCCGCGGCCGATGCGATCGTGAGGGTCGGGATGTTGAGACCGCTGTAAGAGCGCGGGCGACTCGATCGACCCGGCGGCGACAACGACCAGGCGCGCCTTGAACGTTATCGGCCCCGGTGCGACGGTATTGGGCCGCGAGCCCGGCGCGGTTGGAGCAATCGTTCCACTCGCCCCGACGACGCGCGGCCGATCGGCGCCGGGTTCCAACGCGAGCGTGTCGATGCTGCAATGATGGATCAGTTGCACGCCGCCTGCAAACGCGTCCTGAAGATATGTCACCATCGTTCCGCGCTTTGCATCGTAAGCGCAACCTTGACCGCAGAAGCCGCAACCGATGCAGCCGCGCATGTTGAGCTGAAATTTGCGCGCGGTGATGCCGAGCTTGGAGCAACCGGCGTGAAAGAGTCGATTGTTCTCGTTGACCTCATCGTCGCGCGGCTCGTGGACGTTGCAGCGCACCTTTACATCCCGCGCGCATGTCGCGAGATTAAGCCCTTCGACACCGTAGTCATCGGCCGAGGGATCGAAGCTGAAGCCGCGGACGCCGTAATCGCGCCGCCAGCGCTCCCACATACTGCGAACCGGATCAAACGAAAGGGCGTAGTTCACGGTCGTTCCGCCACCTACGCAGGCTCCGCCGGCGAATGGCATCGCGCCGTCGCTGGTAGCCCGCCCGCCGCGTTCGGCGAGGAGTACGGTCATATCCAATTCACGCTGGTTGAAGAACTCGGCGCCGTAGTATGCGCCCTTCTCGACCAGGACGACGTGAAGACCGCTCCGTTCAACCAACGTTGCCGCGAGCGTCGCACCGGCGGCGCCGCTTCCGACCACGAGCACGTCGCAAGCAACGTCCGTCATTTGGGAACCCCGCTGCGCTGTATGAGGGGGCCGGAATATTCGATCGCGGGCCAACCCTCGGGCAGGGAGTAGAACGCAAAGTACGTCACCGAGCGCATCGACGTGTAAAAACGGCGCCGGTCGTCCGATGCGTCGAGCATCCACTGCGCGAGATACATGCGGCGTTGGGCGGCGTCGAGTCCGACGAACGACGCGGTTGACGATGCCGCGTTGAAGTATCTCAGCGAGGCGATAAATGTGGGGCTGGCTAACAGGCCAAAGAGTTGGTCGATGCGATCGGCGATCGCCCAAGGTGCGAGCGTGGGTAAGTGCGGATCGTCGAAGGGGAGGATGGTGCCGACTAGTGCGTCGAGGACGTCACGCGGCGAATCGGCCGGTTCGCCATCGCCGATTCCGGTAGAAGAAAGCCAGAGAGCGGCGGCGGTCGCGGCGCCGGAACGAAGAAACGATCTTCGACCGATTCGCGCTGCGGGCACGTCACCAATACGCGCGGAAGGCGACGTCGTCGTATTGCTTGGCGA
>DATCDS010000051.1:0-14404 GCA_036510515.1 Vulcanimicrobiaceae bacterium | reverse complement strand
GGTGGTCGTGGGCGGCGGCAACATCTGGCGCGGCAAAGTACATGAGGAAGCCGGCATGGAGCGGGCTACCGCCGATTACATGGGTATGCTCGCGACGGTGATCAACGCCTTGGCGTTGCAGGATTCCCTGGAACGGATGGGCGTGCCGTCGCGGGTGCAAACGGCCATCGCCATGCATCAAATCGCCGAGCCGTACATTCGACGTCGGGCGATCCGCCATTTGGAAAAAGGTCGCGTGGTGATCTTTGCCGCGGGCACCGGCAATCCGTACTTCACGACCGATACGACCGCAGCGCTACGCGCGGTCGAAGTCGGCGCCGAAGCGATCCTCAAGGCCACCAAGGTCGACGGCATCTATTCCGCCGATCCCAAGAAGGATCCCAACGCCACACGCTTCGACCGCTTGGACTATATGGACGCGCTCCAGCGCGGGTTGGAAGTCATGGACTCGACCGCAATGGCGCTATGCATGGACAACCTCATTCCGATCGTCGTCTTCGATATGGGCGTTCCGGGAAATATTCGACGAGTCGTGTGGGGTGAGAAGATCGGAACCATCGTCGACAAGACGCTTGAACGAAAGAGCTAGACAAAGATGAGCGACAGTTTCTTTAAAGATGTCGAAGAGAAGATGAACAAGTGCATCGAGGCGAGTCGGGCCGAGTTTTCGTCGATTCGCACCGGTCGTGCTACGCCCGCACTGCTCGATCGCCTGCAGGTCGAAGCGTACGGTCAGAGCGTGCCGCTCAAGCAGGTTGCCGGCATCTCCACGCCCGACGCGCGCACCCTGGTCATCGCCGCCTGGGACAAGGGCGTCGTCGGTGACATACGCAAGGCCATCGAGAAGAGCGATTTGGGTCTGACGCCCAACGTCGACGGCCAAGCCATTCGTTTGACGATTCCCTCGCTCAACGAAGAGCGCCGCAAAGACCTCGTGAAGGTCGTCAAAAAGAAGGCCGAAGACGGCCGCATCGCCGTGCGAAACGTTCGTCATAAAGCCCACGACGATATCAAACACCAACTCAAGGAAGGGCAGATCACCGAGGACGATAACAAACGCATGTCGGATCAGCTTCAGAAGCTGACCGATCGATGCGTGAAGGAGATCGACACCTTGGTCGCCTCCAAAGAAAAAGAAATCATGGAGGTCTAGGAGTTGCCAGACGACCTCGTGCTGATGACCGACGTTGCCGCGCGCCGCGCGTTGCGCGGGCGTCGCTTGCGGGTCACGGTGCTCGCGCCGCTGGGCGGCTGGCTGGGGCGCGGGAGGTTGCGCGTTTTGCGAGCGTCGGGCGATGCGCGCGACGCGAACGAGAGCGTCCATCTCATGCTCGGCTACGAGTCTTACGAAAAATTCGGAACGTGAGCGACGTTCCGCGCCACGTCGCGATCATCATGGACGGCAATCGCCGTTGGGCTCGCGAGCGCGGCTTGCCGGCGGTTGAAGGGCATCGCCGCGGCATCCTTGCCCTGCGTGCGGTGACCCAAGCCGCCAGCGACCTGGGCGTAGAGCATCTGACCGTTTACGGCTTCTCGACGGAAAACTGGCAACGCGATTCGCTGGAGATCAAGGCGCTCTTCGAACTGTGCGTCTTTTTCGCGCGAACCGAAGTGGCCGAGCTCAAACGCAACAACGTTCGCGTCCACATCTTGGGCGCCTGGGAAGCCTTCCCGCCGCGCGCGCGCGCCGCGTTGGGTCGCTTGCAAGATAAGACCGCCGGCAATACCGGCTTGCAACTGAATCTGGCCGTGAACTACTCCTCCCGCTTCGAACTCGAACGCGCGATGCAGGCTATCGCACGCGACGTCGCCGAGGGACGGCTCAAACCCGAGGAGATCGACGAGACGCTCATCGGCGGTCATCTGTTTACGGCGGGCCTGCCGGACCCCGACGTCGTCATACGACCGGGCGGCGAGCACCGGCTATCGAACTTTCTGCTTTATCAAGCGGCATATAGCGAACTGGTGATGAGCGACGTGCATTGGCCGGATTTCGGGAAGGACGAGTTTTTGCTGGCGGTCGCGGAGTATGGCGGCCGGCAACGGCGCTTCGGCGCGTGAACGAAAACCCGATTACCGGGCGGCGCGTCGTCGTCGGGCTGATATTGGCCGCCGTCGGGCTAGGCTGCGTGTTCGTTCCGCTCGCGTTTTACGCGCTGCTGCTGTGCATCGGGTTGGCGGCGATCTACGAGCTCAACGGCCTGTGCAAGATCAAAGGTCAGGAGCTCGAGTACCCCGTTGCGCTGCTCGGCGTCGCCGCCTACGTCGTGCTTGCGGTGCTGGGGAAGATGCACAAGTGGGAAGGCGTCCTGCTCGCGGGGATCATCATCGCGACGTTTTGGCTGGGAATGTACGGGGAGCAGAAGGGCTACTTCGCGCGCACCGCCTACACGCTGCTCGCCGTGCTCTACATCGGCAAGTTGCTGACGTATTGGGTATTCATTCGCAGCGTCGCAGAAACGGGGCTCGCGCTCACGCTGTACGCCATCGTGCTGGTCGCCCTTACCGACATCTTGGGCATGGTCGTCGGAACGTTCTTGGGGCGTCATAGCATGACCGCGATTTCGCCAAAAAAGACCTATGAGGGTTCGATCGGCGCGCTGGTATTGGTCACCGGGGTCGCCGCGCTGCTGGCCCTGCGACCCGAACTGCATTTGACGTGGTGGCAGGGTGCCTTGGCCGGCGCCATAACGTCGGTCGCCGCGCAAGCCGGAGACCTGGTCGAATCGGCCCTCAAGCGCGACGCCGGCGTCAAGGATGCGGGCGACGCTATCGTCGGCCACGGCGGCGTGTTGGATCGTTTCGATTCGTATTTGTTCGGCGGAATGGCGTTCTTCGGCTCGCTGCACCTGCTGGGAATTCTCAGCGTTCAATAATGCGCAGCGTTGCGATTTTGGGATCGACGGGCTCGATCGGGCGTCAAGCGCTCGACGTGATCGCACGTCATCCCGATCGTCTGCGCGTGGTCGGTTTGGCGGCCGGACGCAATCGCGACCTCTTGGCCGAACAGGCGGCCGCGTTTTCGCCGAGGATTGCGACCGTCGCCGCCGATGGCGACGACGCCCTGCGGCGCGTGGCGGCGGAGTCCGGCGCCGATATCGTGCTGGCGGCAACCGATGGGTTCGTGGCCTTCGACGCGGTGATGGCTGCCGTCGAGCGCGGTATCGATCTCGCCGTGGCCAACAAAGAGTTGATCGTTGCGGCCGGCGAGTTGGTGATGGCCGCGGCGGCACGGGGCGGCGCGCGCGTGATTCCCGTCGATAGCGAACACAGCGCGATCTTTCAGTGCCTGGCCGGCGAGCCGCTCGATCGCGTCTCCTCAATCGTCCTGACGGCTTCGGGCGGACCGTTTCGCACCAGCTCGATCGAGCAGATCGAGTCCGCGACGCTCGAGCAGGCGCTGGCCCACCCCACCTGGGCGATGGGCATCAAGAATACGGTCGATTCGGCAACCCTGATGAACAAAGGGTTGGAGGTCATCGAGGCCAGCCGGTTGTTCGGCCTGCCCGGAGATCGTATCGAGGTGGTCGTCCACCCGCAATCGATCGCCCACGGGATGGTCGTCTTTAGCGACGGCAGCGTAAAGGCTCAGCTCTGTACCCCCGACATGCGCGTGCCCATCGGTTACGCGTTGGCCTACCCCAACCGCTTGCCCGGTCCGGGTTGCGACGCATTCTCGGCGCTAGGGGGCAACCAAACGGGCGCGTCGCTGCATTACGATTTCGAGCGTCCCGACCGGCAGCGGTTTCCGTGCCTGGACCTTGCCTACCAGGCGCTGGCCCGGGGCGACACGATGCCGGCTATCCTGTCTGCGGCCAACGAGGTCGCGGTAGCGGCCTTCGTGGCGGGGAAGTTGCCGCTGGCCCGCATCCCGACGCTGGTAGGACGAGTCATGCAGACCGTAGCGGCCGCGCAGGTTACACTAGAGACGGTTCGCGCGGCGGACCGGGCCGCGCGGGACCGTGCTGCCGAACTGCTTGAAGAGGTCGTATGCTCCTAGGGCTCATCGCGCTAGCACAACTTGGAAAGATCGTCATCTTCCTGGTGACCCTATCGGTCCTGGTCGTCTTGCACGAATACGGGCATTTCATCGTCGCGCGCCGCAACGGCGTTCGCGTCAACGAGTTCGCCGTGGGCATGGGACCCAAGATCTTCGGGTGGACCAGCCCGCGCAGCGGAACGCTGTACTCCTTTCGCGCCCTGCCGATCGGCGGCTACTGCGCGATGGAGGGCGAGGACGGCAAAACCTCCGAGGCCGAACAGCAGCGAGAGTTTCGCGAGAGCGGAACCGCCGGATCGGCGAACTTTCAATCCAAGTCGCCGTGGCGCCGCTTGGGGATCGTCGTGGCCGGCCCGGCCGCCAACTTCATCCTGGCCTACGTTATCATCTTGTTCGGCGCGCTGGCCTTCGGGATCAACGCGCCGGGTAGCCCTCCCGAGGCGATCATCGGATCGATCGCCGCCGGATCGCCGGCCGAGCACGTCGGCTTGCGGACGGGCGATCGAATTGTCGGCATCGACGGCGTCGCGATCGCAAACGGCACTCAAATGATCGACACGATCCACGGATCGCTCGGGAAGCGCTTGCAGCTCGAATACGAACGGGACGGCGTCCGCAAAGGCGTCGCCGTCACGCCGACCAAATGTCCCCCGGACCCAAGCGCCAAGAAGAACGCTCCGCCGACGGGATGCATTGGGTTCTATCCCGTCGCCAAGTACGTTCGCGTCGGGTTCGTGACCGCCATCGTGAGCAGCGGCCAACAATACGTCGACACGGTCGTGACGGAAATGCAGAATCTCAAGCTGATCGCCACGCAATTCTCGACCTACGCCGGTCAGATCACCGGGCCGATCGGCATCGGGCAAGCCGCGGTTACCGTTCAAGATTTGGGCTGGGGCCCGTATCTGCGCCTGGCGGCGCTCATCTCGTTTGCCCTGGGCGTCTTTAACCTGCTGCCCCTGCCGGCGCTCGACGGCGGACGCGGCGCGTTCATCGTCGCCGAATTAATACGCGGCAAACCGGTCGATCCCGAGAAGGAAGCGCTCGTGCACGTCGCCGGGTTAGCCGCGCTGCTGTTGCTGATGCTGGTCATCGCCTACCACGATATCGCCCGCATCGTCGCGGGGCACGGTGCGTTCAATTGATTCGTCTGCGCCGCGAAAGCAAACCGGTCTTCTTACAAAACAAGACCGGGAAGTCTGACGCCAAGAGCGTGTGGATCGGCGGCGATCATCCCGTCGCGGTGCAATCGATGACGACGACCGATACGGCCGACGCCGACAAGACCCTCGAGCAAATTTATGCGCTGGCAATGGAAGGCTGCGAGATCGTGCGCGTCACGGTCAAGGATCCCGCCGACGCCGCCGGGATGCCCGCGATCGTGCAGCGCTCGCCGGTCCCGATCGTCGCGGATATCCATTTCGATCACCGCATGGCCCTCGCGGCCATCGAAGCCGGCGTCGCGAAGTTGCGCTTGAATCCCGGCAACATCCGCGATGTCGGCAAGACGCGCGAGGTCGTGCGCGCCGCCATGGAACGCGGCATCCCGATCCGCATCGGCGTAAACATGGGTTCGCTGGCACCGGATCTTGAAAAGACCCTCGGGCATACGCCTCAAGCGATGGTTGGTTCGGCGATGCGCCACGTCGAGATTCTCGAAGAGTTAGGGCACTCGGACATCGTGATCTCGCTCAAAGCCCACGACGTGCTCAACACCGTACAGGCCTACCGGCTGATGGACGCGCGGCTACGCGATCGCGGGACGCCGTATCCGCTGCATCTTGGCATTACCGAGGCCGGCCTGCTGCGCGACGGTACGATCAAATCGTCGATCGGCTTGGGCATTCTGCTGTTCGAAGGAATCGGCGACACGATCCGCGTTTCCCTAGCAGCCGATCCGGTCGAAGAAGTCCCGGTCTGCTGGGGCATCCTCAAATCGCTCGGCTTGCGCGAAAAGGGCTTTGAGATTACGGCATGTCCGTCGTGCGGGCGCGCCGAGATCAGCGTTTTGGATTTGGGCCGCCAAGTCGAAGCGATCGCCAAAGAGTACACTGCTCCGGTAAAAGTTGCGGTGATGGGTTGCGTGGTCAACGGCCCCGGCGAATCCAAGATGGCCGACGTCGGCGTTGCGGGCGGCAAGGGTAAGGGCGCCATTTATCGTGCGGGCGAGTTGGTCGGCACGTTTGCCGAGGCAGATTTGCTGGGCGCCCTCCGCGCGGAAATCGAAAAAGTAATTGCCGAGAAGTATCCGGAGTACGCTCACGAGGTCGGCGCCGCTCGATGATCTATCGGATTCCGGATTGGAGAACGCTCGGCCTAACGGCAGCCATCGCGCTGGTCGCGTCGGCGTTGTTCGCGTTTTCCAAACCCGCCGAGATGCGCGTCGACGGGCAGCACCTGGACAGCGACGTCGCTCCGATTACGACGGTCCAAGGGAAGGTCTACGTTCCGTTGCGCGCGCTCGCGACGGCGATCGGCGGCGACACCTATAGCCAGGGCAAGTCCGGGGCGGTCACGGTCGTGCGCGGAAACCAATCGTTCAAGTTCGCGGTCGGCAATCGCCGCATTACCGTAAACGGCATGCCGTTGACGCTCAAACGCGCGCCGTTCCGCGTGCGCGGTCGCGTCATGATCGGCCTGCGCGCCTTCGCCCGCGCCTTCGGCGTACGCGTCGGGTACGACCACCGCACGTCGCGCATCGACATACGCACCGACAACAGCACGCCCACGGGCCCACAGCCGGCCGAATAGGCCGCCGTTGTCGTTACGTCGCTTCGCGAATGCCCGGGGGTTCTTCGACGGGACCGATCTCGTCGGGATTGGATTTGCGGAAGCCGTAGCAGAAGAAGAACACCAAGCCGACCACCAGACAAGATGCGAACCAGATCCAGGTCGTGCTCGATAGGCCGAAGACTGCCAGGAAGAGCGAGCAGACGATGCCCAGGATCGGAAACAGCGGGACGAATGGGACGCGGAACGAGCGCGGGATGTTCGGCTTGCGGTGGCGCAGGTAGAGCACGCCCGCGCAGACGACGGTGAAGGCGATCAGCGTGCCGATGTTGACCAGATTGAGCAGTTCGTTCAGGGGCACGAATAGCGTGAGGAGGGCGACCGCGACGCCCGTAAAGATCGTCGTGTTCACCGGGGTCTGAAAGCGCGGACTCACTTTAGCCACCGCCGGCGGGAGCATCTTGTCGCGCGCCATCACGTAGAAGATGCGCGTCTGCCCCAGCAGCGAACTCAGCGCGACGCTGGTCGTACCGGCCAATACGCCTATGGTGATGATCCAATTCAGCAGCGGCATGTGCAGCGGCGCGAGCGCGTAAACCAGCGGGTTCTTGATGGGCACGTTCGACCAGTGCACGGCTCCGACCAGGACGATGGCGGTCGCACAATAGATGACCGTTCCGATTGCCAGCGCCCCGAGAACGCCCATCGGCACGTCGCGCTGGGGGTTCTTGCACTCCTCAGCAGTGGTCGTCGCGGTGTCGAAGCCGATGTAACTGAAGAAGACGTAGGCCGAGATCGCGATGATTCCCAACGGTTGCGCGGTGGTCGAGTTGTAGTCGGCTTCCCCGCCGAACGGCGTGAGCTTTCCCCAGCCGAACGGATTGAGGTCCCAATGGCCGTGGATATCCTGCAGGTTGCTCAAGTGGAACAAGAACAGGCCGGCAATGACGAAGACGATCAGCGCGCCGATCTTCAAGACGACGAAGACGTTATTGGTCGTTGCCGACTCGCGGATGCCGACGGCGAGCAAGGCGCTCAGGCCGAGTACGAAGATCGCTCCGACCAGATCGCACTGCGAATGCAGCAAGTCGTAGGATTGCGGCAACCACCAGGGACCGTGCAGTACGAGATTCGACGTCTGCGCCCAGGCCGGTAAGCTCCAACCAATCGAATGGAAGACGTCTTGAAAGGCCGCCGAAAATTGCTGGGCGACCGGCGCGGCGCTGATGCCGTACTCGAAGATGAGCGCGAAGCCGATGATCCACGCGAAGAGTTTGCCCATCGTCGCGTACGCGTACGTGTACGCGCTGCCCGCGACGGGCACCATCGCTCCCAACTCCGCGTAGCACAACGCTGCAAAAAACGACGTGACGCCGGCCAGCAAATAGGAGACGATGACGGCGGGACCGGCGCCTTTGACGCCGGTCCCGATCGTGGTGAAGATGCCTCCGCCGATCATCGTACCTAGCCCGATGGCGATGAGGTCCTTGGCCGTCAGCGCGCGGCGAAGGGTCTTGCCAGTACTGAGCGCGCGCAGTTTCTCGACAGAACTGGTAGCAAAGAGCCTGCTTGCAAACGACATGGCGGGGCCTTCGCAGGCCGAGGTCCCCCGTCCCCCCGAAGGTCGCGGCATGGCTTACCGGCGCATTTCCGCGCGCGAAATCTACCGAAATCGGTGGATCGGCGTCGAGGTCCATCACATCGAACGCCCCGACGGCGCGCCTGGCGAGCATCTGCTGGTCGTTACGCCATCGGCCTGCGCGGTGTTAGTCGACGACGGCGGCGATTTGCTCTTCGCGCGCCAGGCGCGTTTTGGAGCCCAAGCCGACGTCGTCGAACTGGTCAACGGCGGCGCAGAGCCAAATGAATCGGCGCTCGACTGCGCCAAGCGCGAACTGCGCGAAGAACTCGGCATCGTCGCGACGCGTTGGGAGCCGCTGGGAAGCTTGTTGGAAATCCCCTCGATCGTCTCGCAGGCGGTGACGTTGTTCCTGGCGCGGGATATCGAGCACGTCATCGACGAACCCGAGAACGTCGAGCAGATCGAGTTGGTACGCGTGCCGGCAAACGAAGCGATCGCGGCGGCCGCATCGGGGAAGATCGACGACGCGGTGACGGTCGCGGCGCTCTTGCGCTACGGCCTCCTTACGGGGCGTCTTTCGCTGAAATAGCCGGCGCCTGGGTCTGCGGATTCCAGCGGTGTTCGGGATGGCCTTGCGCCGCATTGATCCAGCGCGACCACACGAACAACGCGTCGGAGAGACGGTTGAGATAGCGGACCACGAGTTCGGAAACGTCGCCATCGGTTTCTCGCAGGGTGATGACCGATCGTTCGGCGCGCCGGCAGACCGTGCGCGCGAGGTGCAGGTAAGCGCCGGCGGGGCCGCCCCCAGGGTGGACGAACGTGTCGAGCGGTTCCAGGTCGTTCTGCGCGGCGTCGATCGCGCGTTCCAGCGCGACGACGTCCTGGGCGCTTACCAACGGCATGCCTTCCCAGCGGTCCTTGGCCAGTGTGGCCAGATCGCTGCCGACGTTAAACAGCACGTCTTGCGTCCATCCCAGCCACCCATCGAGTCGTTCGGCGCGCGAAGGCGCCGACGTCGCGGCGCCTAATGCGGCGCGTGCCAGGCCGATCGCCGACGAACACTCGTCGACGGTGCCGTAGGCTTCGATCCGTAGGGCATTTTTCTTCACCCGCTGGCCGCCCACCAAGCCGGTGGTTCCGTCGTCGCCGGTGCGCGTGTAGATACGGGTCAATTTGGGCATAGCGTCGGCTTCGCCGAACCTCGGCGGTTGCCTCGACGGAAGGCCGCGATTGCGCTCCGCGCGAACCGGGGCGGGTCATGTCGCAATCGCTCACCCCCGTCGTTAAGGAGATTCCGCCCAAAGCGGCGGACCTCTCGGCTTGGTATACGGCCGTTTGCATCAAGGCGGAGTTGGTTTCGTACTCGCCGGTGCGCGGCTGCGTCGTCCTGCGACCGCACGGTTACGGGATGTGGGAGAATCTCTAGCACCACCTCGACGCGCGCTTTAAGGCCACCGGGCACGAGAATGCGTATTTCCCGCTGCTGATTCCCGAACGGCTTCTGATGAAGGAAGCCGATCACGTCGCGGGCTTTGCGCCCGAAGTGGCCTGGGTGACCCACGGCGGAACCGAAGAACTCACCGAGCGCCTGGCGATTCGCCCGACCTCCGAAGTGATCGTCGGGACCATGTACGCGCAGTGGATTGAGTCCTATCGAGACCTCCCAATTCTTATCAACCAATGGGCCAACGTCGTGCGCTGGGAAAAAGCGACGCGTCCGTTCTTGCGCACCATGGAGTTTTTGTGGCAGGAGGGCCACACCGCGCACGCCACGGCAGAGCAAGCGCGCGAGGAAGCGCTGCGCATGCTCGACGTGTACGAAGAATTCTCCCGCAACGTTGCGGCGATACCGGTCTACAAAGGCGTCAAGAGCGCGGGCGAGCGTTTCCCCGGCGCGCTCGAAACGTTTTCGATCGAAGCGTTGATGCCCGACGGTAAGGCTTTGCAATCCGCCACCTCGCACGATCTGGGACAGAACTTTGCGAAGGCCTACGACATCACGTTCGCGGACGCCGATCAAGCGATCAAGCACGTCTTTACGACGTCGTGGGGAATGTCGTGGCGGATGCTCGGTGCGGTCATCATGCTTCACGGCGACGATCGCGGGCTGCAGATCCCTCCGAAGCTGGCACCGGTGGAAGCGGTCTTCGTGCCCATCGTTCGGGGCGGCGACGATCGTCCGGTCGTCAAGGCTAAGGAACTCGCCGCGCAATTGCGCGCCCAAGGTCGCCGCGTGAAGGTCGACGACCGCGACCAGTCCCCGGGTTGGAAGTACGCCGAATGGGAGATGCGCGGCGTACCGCTGCGCGTCGAGATCGGTCCCAAGGATCTCGAATCGTCCAGCGTGATGTTGGTCCGGCGCGACAAAAACAAGGGCGAGGAAGGGGCGAAGGTCGCGGTGGGATTCGACGCGCTGGCCGGCGCGATTGCCGACGCGCTCGATGCGATCCATGCGTCGATGCTCGCGAAAGCCGAGGAACATTTGACGCAGCACACCTTCCACGTCACCCAAGCCCCCGACTTCTTCGAGCGCTGCGCGAACCGCGACGGGATGATCGACATCGCCTGGTGCGGGCGCTCGGAATGCGAGGCCGACGTCCAGGCGCGTACCGGCGCCACGACCCGCAATACCCGTCCGCTGCAAGCCGGGGATTCCACCTGCGTGGCGTGCGGCGAGCCGGCCCGCGTACGAGCGTACTTTGCGCAATCTTATTAACGCGCTCGTGGCGTTGACGTTCGCATTCGCCGCGGCGGCGACGACCGTTCCCGCGCGCGCGGTGCCACCGTCGCCGACGGTCGTTCGGCTCGATGCCGACGAACGCGCCGAGGGCAATCGCCTCGACATCGCTCGCCGAATCGGCGACGCCGTCTTTCGCACACGCTGGTCGGCGCAGGTTACCAAGATCGCCGCCGACGGCGTCGGCGACCACGCCTTTGCCGAACTGCGCGTCTCGGGCGTGAAGTTTCACAAGCCGCTTACCCGCGCGGAATTTCTCGTCGAGATCGCGGCTCTGGCCGAGCAGGCACTTGCGTCCGCCCCGGTCGACGAGGTCGACGTCGCGGTCGAAGTCCCGCTTGCCGATCGTGAAGGCGTCGTGGTTTCGGGCGACTTGGCCAAGGCGAGCGGTCAAACGGTGTTCACGCTCACGGTCCGGCGCGGAGAACGCCTGGCGGACCTGCTCGCGCGTCTGCGCTCGGGTAGGAACGTCTTTTGGAACGAGGACTGGGCGAAGTCGGCCCTCAAGGTAGCGCGGTAATGTATCGTAAGACCGTCTTGCCAAACGGCGTGCGCGTCATCACCGAGGTGATGCCGTCGGTTCGCTCCGCCGCGCTGGGGGTTTGGGCCGACGTCGGATCCGCCGCGGAACGGCGCGAGCAGCGCGGCATTTCGCATCTCGTCGAGCACATGCTCTTCAAAGGAACGACGCGGCGCAGCGCGCGCGAGATCGCCGAGACGATGGACGGCGTGGGCGGCAACCTCAATGCCTTCACCGACAAAGAAACGACCTGCTACTACGCGCGGGTGATGGACCGGCACGTTCCGCTCGCGATGGACGTTTTGTCGGATATGTTCTTGCATGCGACGTTCGACCCGGCCGAGATGGTCAAAGAGCAGCGCGTCGTGCTCGAAGAAATTAAGATGTACGAGGATTCGCCCGACGAGTTGATTCACGACCTGTTTATCCAAACGATGTGGAGCGGCGCCAACCTGGGCGACCCGACGATCGGCTTTGCCGATTCGGTGATGGCAATGACGCCCGACGATCTGCGAGCGCACATGGCCGCGCACTACGCACCCAACTCGGTCGTCGTCTCCGCCGCGGGGAACGTCGACCACGACGCGTTCGTCGAACTGACCGCTCGCTGCTTCGACGGATTTTCGGGATCGTGTGCCCTGCCGGTTCCCGAACGGCCGCCGACCACCGTCGGCACGCTCCTGCGCCAAAAGGACAGCGAGCAAGCCTACGTCGTGCTCGGTACGACGGGGTTGCCCGTGACCGACGAACGCCGCTACGCGTTGACCGTGCTCGACACCCTCTTGGGCGGCGGGATGTCCAGCCGACTCTTTCAAGAGATTCGCGAGAAGCGGGGCCTGGTGTACACGGTCTACACGTTTCAGGCGGGCTATCGGGGGGCGGGCTTGTTCGGGGTCTACTGCGGCACGTCGCCGCAGAACGTGCAGTCCTGCATCGACGTCGTCGGCGAGCAGTTCGACCTCCTGCGCGCTACGCCGATCGACGATAGCGAGCTGCAGTTGGCCAAAGAGCATATCAAGGGTAGCCTGACGCTCTCGTTGGAGTCGTCGTCGAGCCGAATGATTCGCCTGGGACGCAACGAGTTTGCCTACGACCGGCAGATTAGCGCCGAGGAGATCGAAGCCGCGGTCGACGCGGTGACGGCCGGGGACGTGCAGATGCTTGCCGATGAGATGTTTGCCCAACGCAATCTCGGGCTGTGCGTGCTGGGTCCCGTGCAGGAAGCATCTATTGGGAACAAACCCGCTGCATAGTCCTATCGCGCTCCCCTTTTGGACGTGGCAACTCGTCGTCGCGCTCGCCATCAACGTGGTGGTGCAAGCCATTCAAATCGGCGCGTACGCCGCTCGACTCGCCGGCGTCCGCACGGGCCGCATCGCCACCTCGATCTCGCTCTTCAATCTGTTCGTTACCGCCAGTCGACTGGCAACGCTCGTCTACACGTTGATGCTCGGCCCGCTCTCCGACGGTGCGGGTGCGGCGGTGAAGGCGGCCCTCCCGAAAAATTCGCACGCGCTGGCGTCACCCGCGGCGCTGGCAGTCGTTGGTCACATTCAGCACACGTTCGAATGGCAACTGCGCGCGATTATTCTGGCCGGATTGGCAGGCACGATTCTAGGCAGCCTGCTGCTCCCAATGTTTACCTATATGTACGTGCGCGGCGTGCGATCGTTCGAACGCACGAAATCCCTGCCGCATTCACTGATCCGGCTCTTTAACTTCCGCGTTATCGGGGAGATCCTCAGGCATATCTCGATCCCGTCGCTAACCGAGCTGCGCAGCTTCTCAGTACGCAACATTCCACGACGTCTATTGATCTTCAATGTCGTCGTCACGGGCGTGTATGCCATCGGATTGGTTGCGGCGTACTATGCCAGCGTCCTGGATATCAACGTGGAACGCACGGCCATTGGCATCTCGGGCATCATCAACGGCATCGGCACGGTCGCTTTTACGTTCTTTGTCGACCCGACATCTTCGATTATCGTCGACGAGGCGGTCAAGGGAGAGCGTCCGCATGAAGACGTTCGGTCGATGGTGTTCTACCTCGCGCTCACCGCGATTATCGGATGGGTGCTTTCCCAGCTAATTCTGTGGCCCGCGGCGGAGATCATCAAATTTGTGGCGCACTTGGTCAACCTCGGTCGTTAGGGGAAAGGGGGACAGTCACATGCGGAGATGGCGCAGCGGGGCCGTACTAGGGCTGATCGTACTCGCGGGTTGTGCCGGGCCGGTGCAACGTTGGATCGTGGACGCGCGCGTGCACCAGGGCGACGCGGCGCTGCAGCATCAGAACGTGCAGGACGCCGAGTCCGCGTATCAGTTAGCGTTGCGCGTTGATCCCACCGACGTGCGGGCGCGCCAGGGCTTCGTGGCCGCGGCCGCAGCCTACGCGCAGGTGCAGTTCGAAAAGGGGGAGCTGAGCGAAGCCCTGGCAACCCTCGACGAAGCGGCAAAGTACGACCCGGCAAGCGTTCGCGTACAGGCGCTCCGCGCGGCCATCGCGCAAGGCCAGCTCAACCGCGAGATCGTGATTTCCAATTATCCCACCTACAGCACGACCGGCCAACAGATCGAAAAGGCATTCGTCGATCTCAACGTTTCCAACAAGACGATCGTCAAGCGACTGCAACGTTTCAACTACACCTACGACACGCAAGACCTCAGCAAAGCCATCGAAGACACCTACGATCTCCAACAGGACGTCACGCGCAACCTCAACCACCTGATCGCCTACCGGCAGTTAGTCGAATCGGGTGTGCCCGCCGACCGCACCGCGCCTACGGGATCGACCGGCTCGCTACTCCCGCTTCCTTGACGACGCAGCTTGAG
>DATCDS010000050.1:0-10599 GCA_036510515.1 Vulcanimicrobiaceae bacterium | reverse complement strand
AATCGTGCTGGGTGTCCGCCGTCTTCTGCTGATAGGTTCGCATCTATTCGGTCCTTGAAAATGGAAAGCAATGTCGCGCCGGAATCGGACGCGACAACGCATCCTAGCACCCGAATTCGCACGGCGTCAAGCGAAAATGCGGGCCGAGAGTCGTTGACAACTGCTTGAGTAGTCAAGTATACTCGGCCGATGAACGACGATGCTCTCAAGATGCTCCTCCAACTCGGCCGGACCCAGGCCCAGGTTGCCCGCGATCTCGAGCGGTCGCTCGGCAACGGGATCGGCTACAGCGACTTCACCCTGATGCGAGCCCTGGCGGAATCCCCGACCGGACGGCTGCGGCCCGTCGATCTAGCCGACCAGCTGCACCTAACGGCTTCCGGAGTGACCCGCGCCTTGCTGCCCTTGGAAAAGATCGGCATGGTCGCCCGCGAGCGCGAGGAACGCGACGGTCGCGTCTCCTACGCGCGCCTGACCCCGGCCGGCGCCGTCATCGTGGCCGAGTCGGGCGAATCCGCGGCCTACGCCGCCACCAAGATCGCATCGAAGCTCAGCCTCGGGCAAACCCGCCAGCTCTCCCGCCTACTCGAAGAACTCGTCTCGCTGGGCCGGCGTTAGGTTTGAAAGATCGGCGGTTCGCAGTAGGAGTCGTAGCCGTCGCGGTAGAGGACGCCGGCGAGATAGAGACCGTGGGGCACGGCGGTGGGACCGGCGGTCTGGCGATCGCGCGCGGCCAGGATGGCGCGCATCGACTCGGGATCGCGGCGTCCGGTGCCGCACTCGATTAGCGTTCCCACGATCGTGCGCACCATCTTGTGCAAGAACCCGTCGCCGGTGATCTGCACGCGAATCAGGTGACCGCGCTGCCTGACGGTCAACGCGTGGATCGTTCGCACCGTAATGCCGTTGTCGGGCAAGGTCGCGCAGAACGCACGGAAGTCGTGCTTCCCGATCAACGCGCGCGAAGCGTCGGCGAAACGATCCAAATCGATCGGCGTCCAGACGTGCGCGGCATAGCGCGCGAGCAGCGCCGAGGCTTGCGGCCGATTGAAGATCGCATAGACGTAGCTGCGCTCCGTCGCCGAAAAGCGAGCGGAGAAGCCGGCGTCGACGATCGCGACCTCTCGAACGCTGACGTCGTTTCTCAACGCGCTGTTGAGCGCGAGCGCTAAACGATCGAACGGAAAGCGCGTGCGCGCCGTCGTGAAGTTGACGACTTGCCCGCAGGCGTGCACGCCCGCATCGGTGCGTCCCGCGGCGGACAGCTTGACCGGCTCTTCAAAGAGTTGCGAAAGCGCGGCTTCGAGGTCACCCGCAACGGTGCGCGCGGCGGGCTGAAACTGAAAACCACAAAAGGCCGTGCCGTCGTATTCGACGGTCAGACGGACGTTTGCCGATTCGGACGCTTCCACGATCGCTACTTTCAATCAACGCGAAACGGGCACCGTTTGTGCGGTGCCCGTTTTCATTGCGGCGTCAGCTTACGCGGCGACGCGCTGGGGAACGGGACGCTTCTCGTCGAGGTCGAGCAGGTCGACCCACGTCGTGACGTCGGTGCGGTCCGGCGCGACCTCGTTGCGCAGGTTTTCGAAATAGCCTCTGGATTCATCGCTGGGGCCGTGCGACAGCCAGGACGCATTCCAGGCTTCGATCTCGGCCGGGGTCTTCTTGGCGACGAACGGCTGGAGATAGGCCTCGATCTCGCCGTCGTTCTTCGCGCCGCGAATCACTTCGAGCAGCGCCGGTCCCTGGATGCCCAAGAACTCAAAAACCGCATTATCCATCGGGCAGTCGAAGTTGTATTCGCCGGCGGTGCCGTGGGCGACGGCCTTGCCCTTATCGATCGCCCGGCCGATTTGGACGACGCCGAGCACCTTGTCGCGCACGCTGCGCGGATATTCTTTGGTTAGGTCCACGAGACTCTCCCTTGCTTGTCAAAAACGTGGTGGCAAGGGGTCTAACCCAGGCTACTTTCGAGAAGTTTCAGCCGTGCTGGCGTTGGAGCGGGAAGAGGATCACGTCGCGGACCGATTGCTTGTTGAGCAGCAGCATGGCCAGGCGGTCGACGCCGATCCCGATGCCGGCGGTGGGCGGCATGCCGTACTCTAGGGCGCGCACGTAGTCCCAATCGGGCTGGGGAACCTCATCGTCGCCGCTGGCTCGGTCGGCGACCTGGGATTCAAAACGCGCGCGCTGATCGTCGGGGTCGTTGAGCTCGGTGAACGCGTTGCTCAGTTCCATCTTCGCGCAGAACAACTCGTAGCGGTCGACCAATTCCGGATCGCCGGCCTTGCGCTTGGCCAGCGGCGAGATGATGGCCGGATAGTCGGTGACGAAGGTCGGCTCGACTAGGTGCGGCTCGAGCACCGCTTCGAAGATCTTGTCCAGTGCGTGCCCGTGCGTCGGCGACGACGGCAAGCCCAGCTCCCGCAGAATCGATGCGGCGCCGGCTGGATCGAGCAAGCGCTCGCGTGCGTAGCCGCCGTGTTTGGCGATGCCGTCCAGATACGAAATCCGCGCGAACGGACGCTCGAACGAGATCTCCTCGGATTCTCCGCGCGCCAGCGTCGTGGCGCCGCCGGTCGCACTCCCCACCAGATGCGCGATCAGCGCCTCGTTAAACTCCAGCATGTCGCCGACGTCCCAATAGGCCGCGTAGAGTTCGAGCATCGTGAACTCCGGGTTGTGCGTCGTATCGATGCCCTCGTTGCGAAAGATGCGCCCGATCTCGTAGACGCGTTCTAAACCGCCGACGATCAAGCGTTTGAGGTTCAGCTCGGTGGCGATGCGCAACTGCATCTCTTGGTCCAACGCGTTGACGTGGCTGACGAACGGACGGGCCGCGGCACCGCCGGCGACGTGCAGCAGCGTCGGCGTCTCGACCTCGTAAAAACCGTGGGAGTCGATAAAGCGGCGCATCTCGGCAACGATCTTGCTGCGAGCCACGAACGTGTCGCGCACCTCGGGGTTGACGATCAGATCGACGTAACGCTGACGATAACGCTTCTCGATGTCTTGCAAGCCGTGCCATTTGTCGGGCAGCGGCGTCAACGCTTTAGAGAGCACCGTGAAGTCCGTCAAATGTAGCGTTAGCTCGCCCATCTTGGAGCGAAACACGTAGCCGGCAACCCCTACGATGTCGCCGCGCTCGATGTCGTCCCAGTCGGCGAAACGTTCGTCGCCGATCTCGTCCTTGCGCACGTATAGCTGGAAACTGCCGCTGCGGTCGCGCAGATCGGCAAAGATCGTCTTGCCCTTGGATCGAACCGACATCACGCGCCCGGCTATATGCCAGACCTGCTCTTGGGCTTTCTCTTGAGAGCCCAGCGATGCGTAGCGTACCGCCAACTCTGCGCAGGTCGCGTCGACCGCGAACTTGGTCTGCGCGAAGGGATCGCGACCGCGCGAACGCAGCGCCGCCAAATGTTCGCGCCGAGCTGCAACCAGTGCCGCTTCGGTCTTCCCTACATCTTCGTTCAAACGTGACGCTCGCGCGCTACGAGGCTTTCTTGGCGGCTTTTTTGGAGGTTAGGCCGTTGGATTTGATCGATTCGACCTTGTACTTCATGACGCCGCGCGGGGTCGTAACGTCGACCGAGTCGCCTTTTTTATGGCCGATCAGCGCGCTGCCCAGGGGCGACTCGTTGCTGATGCGATGGCCGCCGGGATCGGCTTCGGCCGATCCGACCAGCGAGAACTCGTAGCCCTCGCCGGTCTTGAGATCTTTGACCTTGACGATCGAGCCCAAGTGGACTTCGTCGGAAGCGTAATCCGACTCGTCGATGAGGCGCGCGTTGCGGATCATCTGTTCGAGCTTGAGAATGCGCCCTTCGATAAACGCCTGCTCTTGCTTGGCGTCTTCGTACTCCGCGTTTTCGCTTAGGTCGCCATATTCTTTGGCCTGGCGGATTCGGTCGTTCACCTCTTTACGGTGAACCGTTTTTAGTTCGTCGACCTCGGTTTGAATTTTCGTCAAACCTTCGGGGGTCAAGACGATTTCTTTATTGTCGTTCAAGTACAACGCCCCGCAGTAGTAAAGGCGCCCACTACGACGCCGTCGCCGGATGTTCGGGGGGCCCAACCTCGCACCTGCCGATGGCAGCAGCCCCCCAAAGGGCAAAGGGCACACCCAGGACCGCGCCGCCCAGGGCGTACATGCGAAGGCCCGGATCTTCGAGCCACACGGTCGCTACCAGGATCGCCAACAGGCTACACGCGCCGGTAAGCGGGACGATCACGCCGGTCAGCCGTTTCTCGGGGACGTTCCAAAATCGCCGGGCGCAGGCCAAAGCGCTGAGCACGAACAGCAACCCAAGGAAGACCGCGCTGACGTTGAGGACCAAGCCGAGCTGGGCGGCGGCGGTTTTGGAGAAGCCGGTCAGAAGCTCGCAGACCGTCACCAACGCCGCCACCACGCCCAAGGCCCAGAGCGGCTCGCTGCGCCCGTCCAGCCGCCCCATCGACTTGGGCAGCAGACCGTCGCGTCCCATCGCGTAGACCGAACGCGAGAGGTAGAGAATCGTCGTCCAGAGCGCCGAGCACGTCGAGACGAGCACCGTTACCACGATCGCGATCCGCCACGGGCCCCCGCCCAGAAGGTCGCCGACGTAGACCATCGCATCGGATTGGTTGGCCGCAAAGCCTTGCGGCGTTCCCAAGCGCAAGTAGGCGAGCATGCACCCGACCAGCACGACGGTGGTCACGAGCAAGCCCGTGATGCCGCCGCGACCCGGCGCACGCGCGCTGCCGTCGACCTCCTCGGCCGCCGACGAGGAGACTTCCCACCCGTCGCTCATCCAGACCGCCAGCGTCATCGCGCTAAGCAGGCCGAAGAGCGTGAGCGGAATCGCGGGCAAGTGCGCGTGCGGCTGGTCGACGACCGCGTGCGCGTGCGGTCCGAACAACGCGACCAGCGCGCTGATCGCGAGCACGCCCAACTCGACGGCCAACGCGACCGCCGTTACCAGCGCGGTCGGACGGATCCCGGCATAGAGCAGCACGGCGCTGGCCACGATCCAGATCGCGCCGACGCCCGCGGCCCAGATGGGATCGTCGGCGCGGGCCGGCGCGATTAGCGCCAGCGTGTACGCACCGGCCGGCACCGCCGTGGCCATCGTCGCGAAGAAGTTCGAGAGCAGCAGCAGCCACGCGCCATAGGCGCCGACCGCGTTTCCGAACGCGTTGCGAATCCACGAATACGACGAGCCGGCGTTGGGCCAGACGCGCGACAGTTCCGCAAACGCGATGGCCATGCAGAACATGATCGCGCTGATGACGATCAGCGCCAGCGGCGAGGCGGTTCCGGCCACGGCCACCATCGGTCCCATCGTCGAGGCGATCGAATAGGCCGGGCTCATCGAGGCCGACGACAGCACCGAGAGATCGAACAGGTGCAACACCCGCGGCAAATGCCGGGGTTGTAGGAGACGGTGGCTCATCAGCTAGCATTTTTCCCGTCGGCCGAGCGCATCCTCGCTCGGGCCGGCGGCGCGGAAGTACGCTACGTTCCCGCGCTCTTTTCGCCCGACGAGTGCGAGCGGTATTTTGCGGTCTTGCGCGACGGCGTGGCGTGGGATACGACGCGCGTGTGGATGTACGACCGCGAAGTTGACGTGCCGCGCTTGGTAGCATGGTACGGCATCGGCGCCGCGCTGCCCGAGCCGTTGAGCTCGATCCGTGTCCGCGTCGCCGCGCGGTTGGGCGCGGATTTCAACAGCGTCGGGATGAACCTCTATCGCGACGGCAGCGACAGCGTCGCATGGCATTCCGACAAGAACGAACTGCTGACGCCCGACCCGACGATTGCGGTCGTGAGTTTCGGCGTCGTCCGCGCGATGCAAATTCGACCCAAGGCCCCGCCGCGCCACGCCATCTCGATCGAGCTCGAACCCGGCAGCGCGCTCGTGATGTCGGGAAACGCCCAAGATCACTACGAGCACGGCATCCCCAAAACCCCGGACGCCATCGGCCCACGAATCAGCGTCGTCTTCCGAACGAAAGCCTAAGCCCGGACCGTTAGGCTACGACCACGGGTTGAGTACTTCCAATAAGCCTTCGAAGGGCTCTGCGGGAAAGTCCCGCTCGTTTCGCGTCACGATCGCAAGACCGTTCGCACGCGCGATCGCTGCAATCTGCGAATCGACAAACGGCAAGTGTAGCGTACGCCGGCGCGCACGTGCGACTGCTTCGCCCCATACGATGGCTGCGTGCGTGTCGAAGGGCAAAATGCGCGAGCCGAATCGCGGCACGATCCCGTGAGAAAGCCAGCGATCCAACTCTGCGCGGCGCGGGCTTTCCTCCAAGAGCGCGATTCCGACCCGCAACTCTCCGATGGTGAGCGCGCTGACGAACAGACGATGGTCGGCCTGGGCTGCCAGCCATGCTTGGAAACCAGCATTCGGCTTGGGCTTGCGCAGTTCGGAAATCGCGGTCGTGCCCAGCAGAAACCCGATCATGCGGGCTCGTCGTCGAAATCGATGCGCGGGACGTATTCCTCGCGCGAGCGCTCGATATCGAGGGCCGGACCGCGCGGCGTTTCGTGCAACAGAAATGATACGAGCGAATTGGGCCGAGCTAGCGATTGAAATTCTTCGATCGAGATCACGGCGGCGGCGGGCACGCCGCGGCGCAAGATAATTTGAGGGGTTCCCATCCGTGCCAAGTCGACGAGCTCCGAAAAACGAGCCTTAGCGTCTTGGAGATTCCACGAATCGCCAACACTCGGGGATGGAACGTTGGGAGCCCGTTTCATTCACATACCTTCGTACTAGTTTAACTAGTTTAGCATGGAACACCGAACCCGGGCAAGTCCCCGCCCCGCGAGGTGTCACGGCGAACCCGGAGCCTAGTTTAGTTCGACGACGCGGGGTTGGAAGTGGAGTTCGTGGAGGACGCGTTCGTAGTCGGCGGCGGTGACGTCGGCCCATTTTTTGCCGAGCATGGCCAGTAGCGCGGCTTCGATCACGTTGGTGCCGAACGAGCGGCCTTGGAAATCCGGCGTCGTCGTGATCAGCGTCTTGACGCCGCGCGTGCGCAGCTCGTCGAGATTTCCCGGCGTCACCGTGTTGGTCAGCACGGTCTTGCCGTCTAAGCGATCGGGCATGAACTGGCGCATGAAATGGAAGTCGCCCGCAACGATCTCGGCTTCTTCGTAATATTGCGGGTACTTGGGCTCGGGCGGTTTGTCTTGCTTCTTGCCGGTCGGATAGAAGAACTGAAACGGCAGCTTGCAGGCGTCGGGTAAATACTTCTCGGCCAGTTCTTCGAACTCGTGCAGGCCGCGCACCGGCTTGTCCAGATCCAGCGCGAAGATGAAATCGCCGAACAGCACGTCGGCGCCGGCTTCGACCAGCGCTTGCGCCATGCCGAAACGATCCAGCGCGCTGACCATCAGCACGTGCTTGCCCGCGAAGTTCACGCCCAGATCTTCGCGCATGAAGCGGATCGCTTCGCGCTCGAGCGTGTTCTTCAAGCCGCTGCCGTCGACGGTCGGCGTGATCTTGGCCGCTTCGAGCAGCCGCACGCCGTCGCGCAGCGCGAAGCGTTTGCTGCCGGCATACAAGTAGACGTCGATACCGCCCAAGCCGATCGCATCGACCGTGCCGTCGAGCTCCTTGACCTTCGCGATCGCCGCGTCGAGCTTGCCGTCCAACCCGATCCGCGAGATATCGAACTCTTCGCCGAGCAAGTTCACGACCGCACGATGATCGCGCGTCGAGGACCCCAGCGAAACCGAAACGATTTTTTTCACGCTTGGGCGCGCTCGGAAGGGAGGCCCGCGCGGCGGGCGGCGGCGGCGGCGCGGCGGGCGGCGACTTCGTGGGGGCCGATGGCGCCGTCGAACGCGCGCATGCCGGCCAAGGTGAAGCCGCAGCGCTGGGCCATTTCGTCGATCTCGATAACCTTGCCGATGTCGATGCCGCGGCCCAGCGTAAACGGTTCGCAGCGGCCTTCCAATGCGAGCACCATCGTCTCGCTCATACACGCGAGGGCCTGCCCCGGCGGCAGATTGAGATCGAACTCGCTCCCGGGCTCGCGCACGCGCTCGAAACGCGGGTTGCCCGGAACGATCATGTTGCCGCCCTCGGTGACCAGGACGTCGGGCCGCTGCAATGCGACGTTGCGGCTGACGTCGTGCGGCAGGGAGAGCTCGCAGACGACCGCGCCGGTCTGCAAGTCTTGCGGTTGAATGACGTCTTGTGTCGACGAGGTTGCGGTCAGTACCAGCTGGCTGCGCCGGACTGCCGCGGAGATATCCGTGGTGTACGACGACTCGCAGTCAACGTCGCACGCGAACTCTTCGTGAAACTTGCGCAGGCGCGTTTCGTTGCGCGCGACCAGGATCACGTGCTTCATCTTGGGCGCGATCAGGCGCGCGCACGCGCCGCCGATCGAACCGGTCGCGCCGATCACCGCGACGGTCGATTGCGTCGTGTCGATCTCCATCTCGCGCGCCGCGCGGAAGAAGCTGTGAATGCCCGCAGCGATCGTGAGCGAATTGCCCGTGGTCACCGGGATCGGCGAGCGTTCGTTGATCGTCACGCCACCGTCGCCGACCACCGCGGTAAACGCACCCAGGCCCGCGACCTCGGCCCCCAGTTCGACCCCGATGTCGATCGCGCGCAGAATGCGGTCGTAGACCTCGTCGCGTGGAAACTCGAGCATCTGGTCGGGCAGCAACGGCGCACAGACGAACCAGCCTTCGGTCTCAATGCCTGCAGGCGTGCGCACGCCGGTCACGTGAACCGGGGCCCACGGCGGCATCCACGACATGATCTTGCGAATGATCGGCGCGCCCTTGCCGTTGGCGCCCGGCTCGTAGCGCGCGACGTCTTCGAGCGAGAGCGGGTGCACGACGAAGCAGAATTTCTTGGCCTGCGTCGGCGCGGGCGTCGTCATGCTTTCTCGGCTTCGCGTTTGAGTGCGGCTAACATCATCTCGCTGTTCTCGCGAACCTTCTTCTGCAGCGTCGGGCCAATCAACTCCGCGAGCGTGGGGACCCCGAAGTCGTAGTCGACGGTCAGCACGACCTGCGTGATCCCGTCGCGTTCCACGAACGTCCACGCACCTTCGAATTTATCCAAATCCCCTTCGATTAACGCATAGTCGATCCGCAGCGCCACATCGTCGAAGCGGTCTTCCTCGATCCACTCGATGGGCGCCTCCTCGACCAGGGTTTTCCAGCGCGTCAGGATGCGGTCGGCATGGCGTTCGACCACGCTCACGCTCTCCACGTCGGGCATGAACTCGGGGAAGCGCTCCTGCTCCTTGGCGAGTTCGTAGACGGCGCGGGCCGGCGCGCAAACGGAAATCGTGGTTTCTACGTATGGCAAATGGTGCGCATCCTACAGCCGCCCGAGGTTCTCTCGGGCGGTTGCCACCCCTGCCCGCAACGCGGCGAGGGCTCGCTCGACCTCCGCCGCGGTAACCACGAGCGGCGGTTCCAGGCGGATGACTTTCTGCATGTTGAGCGTCCAGGCCGCGGTCACGCCGTGCTTGAGCATCTCGGGGATGATCCAGCCGCCGTACCCTTCGCTAGTCAGCTCGACGCCGACGAGCAAGCCGGCGCCGCGCGCCTCGGAAACGACGTCGGGGAACTCGGTCGCGACCGCGCGCGCGCCGGCGAGCAGTTGGAGGCCCCTCTCGCGCGCGTTCTCGACCAAACCCTCGTCTTCGAGCGCGTCCATCGCTGCCAGCGCTGCCGCACAAGCGATCTCGCTGCCGCCGAACGTCGACGTATGCAGCAAGGGCTGCTTGCCGTACGCGCGGTTCCAAACGTCGGTGCGCGCGATGCACGCACCGACCGGGACGACGCCGCCCGACAATCCCTTGGCCAGGGTCATGACGTCGGGCACGACGCCGTCGCGATCGCAGCCGAAGCGATAGCCGCAGCGGCCCAAGCCGGTTTGCACCTCGTCGGCCACGAACAACGCGCCCGCGCGGTCGCAGGCCGCGCGTACCGCGCGCAGATAGCCCTCGGGCGGCACGTTGACGCCGCCTTCACCTTGCACCGGCTCGACCACAAACGCCGCCGCATCGACGAGCGCTTCGTCTAAGATCGCCGCGTCGCCGTAGGGAACGTGCAGCACGTCGCCCAGCAACGGGCGGAACGGATCTTGAAACGTCGCGCGGCCGCTGATCGACAGCGCTCCGAACGTCTTGCCGTGATAGGCATTTCCGGTGGCGACGATCTTGCTGCGTCCCGTCGCCAAACGCGCGAGCTTGATCGACGCTTCGATCGCTTCGGCGCCGCTGTTGCACCAGAACGAAATCGCCAGATCACCCGGGGTCAACTCCGCCAAGCGTTTGGACGCGCGGCCGAGCAGCACGTTGAACATCGTCTTGCCCGAGAGCGACATCAGTTCCATTTGTGCCCTAACCGCTTGAATCACGCGCGGATGCGAGTGTCCTAACGTGAAGACGCCGTAACCGCCGGCGAAGTCCAGATACGCTTTGCCGTTTTGATCCCAAATCGTGCTTCCGCTCGCGCGCACTTCGATCGGACTTCCGGAAATCTTCATCACGCGCGCCAGCGGCGGATTCACGTAACGCCGGTAGTTTTCGAACGTCTCGTCCACCAGCTCTTGTGCGGAGCCGGCC
>DATCDS010000049.1:0-25474 GCA_036510515.1 Vulcanimicrobiaceae bacterium | reverse complement strand
GATCCCGCGCACTTCGATCGCGGTCACGCCGGCGATTTCGGCGGCGCGCAGCACCGCGAACCCCTCCATCGATTCGACCTGCGCCCCCAGCGCGGCCAACCGCCGGGCCGTTTGGTCGGTCGCGGTGACGCGTGAAACGGTGACGCCGCGCAAGGCCCGAAACCCGAGCTCGACGACCCGGTCGGTAAGCGCGAGGTCGGACGACGCGCGATCGTGCACGGTCGCGCCGTCGGGCAGCGCGATGGCTTGGCCGCCTTCGATATCGAGCTCGAGCATCTCGTCGGCAACCACGACGCCGTCGCCGATCTGCGCGAAGCCCGGCAGCGCGCCGGCAACGCCCGCGTCGATCACGAGGTCGTAGCGGCTCATCGCCAACGCGCGCGAGACCTGCGCGGCGGCTTCCACCGGTCCGACGCCGGTCACCAAGACCTCGACGTGCGGTTGCGGCGCGAGAAAGGCGAGTTCTTTGGCGACCGCGCAGGCGATCAAGATCACCGCTCTACCGTACCCCGATATATTTGTGGGTCTGCAGCGAAAGCCGGAAGCGGTCCGGGTGCCCCTTGGCGTATTCGACGGCTAACCTGACGTTGCGGGGCTTGTTGCCCTCTGGCTGCAAGAAGATCGTCGGCTTGCTTTGGAACAGCGTCAGATGTTCTTCGGGAACGCGTTCGTCGACGATCAGCTTGGCCTCGTTGGCGCGCCGCGCCATTCGTGCGTCGACGCGCTCCTTGGGAGAAACGCAGAGCCAGACGTCGTCGGGCAGCTCGGCAAAGATCGTGCCGTTGGATTCGATGTGCACGCGCCGGCCGTCGGCGCGCAGCGCGGCGATCAGCGCGGGAGTCTGGGCTTGGGCCAGCGGCTCGCCGCCGGTGAGGACGACCATCGGGCAATCTCCGCCGATGTCGCGGACGCGCGCGACCACGTCGTCGACGTCGGCGAAAAACTTGAGCGAGTAGTCGGTATCGCAGAAATCGCACGCGAGGTTGCATCCGGCCAAGCGCACGAACACGGCGGGCGTGCCGGTCCAGGTGCCCTCGCCTTGGACGCTATAGAAGATCTCCGCGAGTTGGAGCACTAGTGACCACACTCGGCAACGTCGCCGCGGCGCAATACGGCACTCGACGTGGGCGTTTCCCACAGGACCAGTTCGTCGAGACCGGGCAAATGCGCGAGAAGACGCCGCCAAATCCATTGAACGATGTGCTCGGCGGTCGGATTCTCGATCTCGTCGTTGAGCGTGATGTGATCGAGTACGTCTAGAATTTCGCGGCGCACGATCGTCGCGATCGTGTCGAAGTCCTCGACCATTCCCGTCGCCGGCCCGCTTTCGTGCAATGGCCCTGAGATGGCCACTTCGAGACGGTACGAATGTCCGTGCATGCGCGCGCACTTGCCCGGGTGAAACGCAAGCACGTGCGCGGCCTCAAAATGGAAGTGTTTACGAATTTGCATGGGGGTTATTAGATCGAGCCGCTGGCGGTCATGCCCTCGAGACGTTTCTTGAGATCGGCGAGGAAGCCGCTGGCGACGTAGCCGTCCACGACGCGATGGTCGAGCGAGAGGCACGAGTTCATCATGTGGCGGATGGCGATCGCGTCGTCGGCGGTGACGACCGGCTTCTTGACGACGGTTTCCATCGTAACGATGCCCGCTTGACCGGCGTTGATGATCGGCGCCGAAGCATACGAACCGTTCGCACCGTTGTTGTTGACGGTGAACGTGCCGCCTTGGACGTCGTCGGCGGTCAGTTTGTTCTTGCGCGCGCGATCGATGAGATCGCCCGCCGCAATCGCCAGCCCGCGAATCGAGAGCTTATCGGCATTGCGAATCACCGGCACGACCAAGTTGGTCGCCAAACCGATCGCGATGCCGACGTTGACGTCTTTGTTGACGTGAATGCCTTCGGCGGTGAACTTGGCGTTCATCAGCGGGAAGGCGGCCAGCGATTCGACGACCGCGCGCATGAAGAAGGGCAGCAGCGTGAGCTTGTAGCCCGTCTCTTGCTCGAAGCGGTCCTTTTCCTTGGCACGCCACTTCCACACGTTGGTGACGTCGACTTCGACCATCGACCACGCATGCGGCGCGTTGTGCTTGGACTCGACCATGCGCTCGGCGATGATTCGCCGCGCGCTGTTGAGTGGGATCGTCGTGCCGGGAATCGGGTTGGCGTAGGTCGAGGGACCTTTGGCAGCCGAGGCGGTCGCCGTCGGCGCAGCGATCGTGCCGCTCTTCGCGGCCGCCAGTACGTCGTCTGCGGTCACTCGGCCGTTGGCGCCGCTGCCCTTGATCGCGGCGACATCGACCCGATGTTCGCGCGCGAGGCGGCGCACCGCGGGCGACGCGCCGCGCAGCGACACCTCAGAACTCGCGTGCACGGGCGGCGCGGTCTCCGACCGTCCGTTAGCCGCTGCGGGCTTGGGTGCCGATTGCGGGATGTTGAAACCCGGAACGGGCTCGGCGTTCGCGCTGTGCGCCATCTCCGAAAGCGTCGACGGCGGCGCCGAAGCGCTTTGACCGACGGCGGCCTCGTGATCGATCACCGCGATCGGCGTGCCGGTTGCGACGGTCTGACCTTCTTGCACGAGCAACTCGCGAATGATACCCGTTACCGGCGCGGGCACTTCGGAGTTCACCTTGTCGGTCGAAACCTCGACGAACGCTTCGTATTTCTCGACCGCATCGCCGGGCTTTTTCAGCCAGCGCTCGACGGTGCCTTCGGTGACGGTCTCGCCCAGTTGCGGCATCGTGATCGTGGTAACCATTAGAATGCCACCATCTCGCGCATAGCTTCGGCCATCAATGCGGGCGACGACATGTACTCCTGCTCGAGGGGCTCGGCATAGCCCATGGCCGGAACGTCGGGTGCGGCCAGACGCCGGATCGGCGCGTCGAGATCGAAGAGCGCTTCCTCGGCCACCATCGCACTGATCTCCGCGCCGATGCCGCCGAACTTGTTGTCCTCGTGTACGATCAGCAGCTTGCGCGTCTTGCGGACGCTCCGAAGGATCGTTTGCTGATCCATCGGGCGGATCGATCGCAGGTCGATCACTTCGACCGAGCGTCCGTCGGCTTCGAGTTGCTTGGCCGCATCGAGCGCCCAATGCACGTACAAGCCGTAGGAGACCACCGTCAACTGCGAGCCTTCCTTCAGCACGTTGGCTTTTCCAAGCGGAATCGTGTAGTGGCCCTCGGGCACCTCGCCCTTGATCAGGCGATACGTTTTCTTGTGCTCGAGAAAGAGGACCGGGTCGGGATCGTCGATCGCGGCGTTGAGCAGGCCTTTGACGTCGGACGGAAATGCCGGCGCGACGATCTTAAGGCCGGGAACGTGATAGAACAGCGCTTCGATGGAAACCGAATGCGAGAGCGCGCCGCGCACGCCGCCGCCGTAGGGGGTGCGGATCACCAACGGGCACGTGTATTCGCCGTTGGAGCGATAGCGGGTCTTGGCCGCTTCGCCCACGATTTGGTTGAACGCCGGATAGATGAAGTCGGCGAACTGGATCTCGGCGATCGGGCGCAGGCCTTCCATCGCCATGCCGACCGCGATCCCGACGATCGAGGCTTCGGCTATCGGCGTGTCGATCACGCGATCCGGACCGAACTCCTTGATGAAGTCCTTGCTGATTAAAAAGACGTTGCCGCGGGCGCCCACATCCTCGCCCATGAGGACCGTGCGGTCGTCGCTCTTCATCGCGTCGTAGAGCGTCGCGCGGACGGCTTCGACGTTGTTCATCACTGCCACGGCTGCCAGGCTCCTTCGTAGAGATTCTTGTAGAGGTCACCAGCCTCGGGGAACGGCAGCGCTTCGGCTTTATCGGTCGCCTCGTTGGTTTCGTGCAAGACGTCTTTGCGCATCGCGGCGATGTCCTTGTCGGACATCACGCCGTTGGCCAATAGAATTTTCTCGAACCGCGGAACGGGATCGTCCTTGCGATGTGCGGCCACGTCGTCTTTGGTGCGATACGTCATGTCGTTGTCGTCGGTCGAGTGCGCGAGGAAGCGGTAGCAGGTGCCCTCGAGCAGGGTCGGGCCGCCGCCGTTGCGCGCGCGCTCCATCGCTTCGGCTACGGCTTGGTAGGTCTCGATCGGATCGAAGCCGTTAAACCTCTTGCCCGGCATGCCGTAGCCCGCGGCGCGCTTCCAAATTTCGGGCTGCCCCATCTGCAGGGAGAGCGGCGTCGAGATCGCCCATTCGTTGTTTTCCACGAGCATCACGATCGGCAGCCTGTGGACCGCGGCGAAGTTCATCGATTCGTGCCACTCGCCTTCGGAGGTCGTGCCGTCGCCGCACGTGACCAGCACGGCGCGACCGGACTCCTTGCGAATCTTGAGCGCCAACGCTGCGCCGACCGCGTGCGGAATGTGCGCGGCCAAAATCGAGGAGAACGACATCAAGCCGGCAGCCTTGGACGAGTAGTGGTTGGGGAACTGGCGGCCGCCGTTGTGATCCGCGGCGCGCGCGAAGAGCGACAATAAAATCTCAAAGGGCGTCAAGCCGATGCCCAGCGCCAAGCCCAAGTCCCGATAGTACGGCGCGAGGATGTCTTTGCCGCGCGCAAAAGCCATCGCGGCGCCGGCTTGGATGGCTTCGTGTCCCTCGCTGCCCAAGGCAAAGGGAACCTTGCCCTGGCGGTTGAGCTGAAAGCCGCGATTGTCAAGTTGGCGCTGCTGCACCATATTGCGAAACATCGCGCGCAACTGGTCGTCGGACAAGCCGTGCCGCTCGAGGGGCGGGTGCATCTGGGTGTCGCTTCGTGCCATCCTGTGGTTTCCTTACGATCCTAGCGCCACGGCTGCCAGCCGTCCGCGTAGACATTTTCGTACAAGCTGGCCGGCGGAGCGTATGCCACGGATTCAGCTTGGTCGGTGGCTTGGTTCGCCTCGGCGAGGATGGATTGCTTCAACGCCTCCAGCGCGGCCGACGTCATGACGCCCCAGGCGAGCAGCCGCTCCTCGAAGCGCGGCACGGGGTCGTCCGCGCGCCGCCGCTGCACTTCCGCGTGCGAACGGTAGGTCCGGTCGTCGTCGTCGGTAGTGTGAGAGAGATACCGGTAGCATTTGGCCTCGATCAGGGTCGGGCCGCGACCCTCGCGCGCCCCGTCGAGCGCCTGCCGCACCGCGGCGTAGCAGGCCAGGGGGTCCATGCCGTTGACGGTCACCCCGGGCATTCCATAGCCATCGGCCCGTTTGGCGATGTCGGGCTGGCCCATTTGCAGGGCCAACGGCGTCGAGATCGCCCATTCGTTGTTTTCGCACAAGAAGACGATCGGCAGGCGATGCACGGCGGCGAAGTTGAGGGATTCGTGCCACTCGCCCTCGCTGGTCGCGCCGTCGCCGAAGGTCGCCAGCACCGCGCGTCCGGCTTCTTTGCGCAGTTTGATCGCGTACGCCGCGCCGACCGCGTGCGGCAACTGCGCGGCGATGATGGAAGAGATCGTATGGAGGCCCAGGCGCCGGCTGGCATAGTGGTGCGGGAACTGGCGCCCCTGCGAGTGTTCGTCGACGCGCGCGAAGAGCGAGAGCATCACCTCGAGCGGCGTGAGACCGATGCCCAGCGCCAATCCCAAGTCGCGATAATACGGCGCCAGAATGTCCCTTCCGCGGACGAATGCCATCGCCGCGCCGGCCTGGACGGCTTCGTGCCCTTCGCTGGCAGACGCGAATGGAATTTTTCCTTGGCGATTCAGGGCGAAGCCGCGGTTCTCCAGCGTGCGCTGCATCAGCATCGTGTGCAGCATCCGCACGAGCTGTTCGTCGTTCAGCCCGTGGCGTTCGAAGGCCGGCGGCGGGTTCGCGGCGGGGGGACGCGGAGAGGAAGCCACGAGCCGCGTTATCGCCCGCGCCGGGCTCGAACTCCTGCGCTTGAGCGGGCAACGGGGGTCGTCGAGCAGCCGCCCGAAAGAATGCGGGGATGGACCGCCCGGGCGCCGCGCTGACCGCGCTGCTGTTTGCATTGACCTCGCTGGCGACGGCCGCCTCGGCCGACCCAACGGCCGATCCGGTCTATTGCGGCGCGATGGTCGCACAGGTCGTCCCTTGGGACGTCGCTCGCGACGCTCCCGGAGACGGGACGCCGACGCGGCTCTATGGTTTTGGGCTGCAAGCGGACCAGGCCTGGACGATCGGGGGAACGGTGGAAGTTGCCACCGATACGAAAATCTACACGCTACCGTTCTCCGACCTCAAGTTCACCCCGTCGACCGACGTGGCTGGCGAGTTCTACTCGTCGAACGAGATGTTTGCGCTGCCGATTGCGGCGGTCGTTCGGTACGCGTGGGTCACGCAAGTGGACGATCCGCTCGCCTCGACGCATACGCCGTGCGCGTCTCTTCCACTCGAAGTGAAGGCGCTCGACGCGGACGCGCGCGCGCAAATGACCCAGCCGATAACCTCGTCCACCCCGCGATCCGTGGATTGGTACCGCCCGACCGACGCCGTCTACGTTCGCGACGTCCCGCCGTTGCCGTGCGGGGCTGCCTACGTGCCGGCGGTCGTCGTCAACATGCCCGAAACTACGGACTATTGGGATACCTCGCAGGGCCGTAGCGCCAAGCC
The DNA here is from genome assembly GCA_036510515.1 of Vulcanimicrobiaceae bacterium. Taxonomy (GTDB): domain Bacteria; phylum Vulcanimicrobiota; class Vulcanimicrobiia; order Vulcanimicrobiales; family Vulcanimicrobiaceae; genus JALYSX01. The sequence goes on along the minus strand of DATCDS010000049.1, from coordinate 18,916 downwards.
CGTCTACATGCGCATCGACCTGGGCACCGACGCTAGGGTTGCCGACGTACGTATTCAAAAATCCAGCGGCAGCATCCCGATCGATCAGTCGGCTGCCGACGCCGCGTTTCGCGGGCAGTACAAGGCGGCGACCTTCCTGTGCGCGCCGGCGGCGGCTGCGCTAGAGTATCAATACGACTATTCCGTCCAATGAATCGAGCATCGCAGCCGTGATCGTTCCGCACGACGACCTGGTCCGCTATCGGCGGCACTTCCACGCGCATCCCGAGCTTTCGCTCCAAGAGTTCGAAACCTCGCGGTTCATCGAGAACGAACTGCGTGGATGCGGCTTTGACGAACTGCGCACCGGTGTGGCGACCACCGGGATACTGGCGACCCTGCGCGGCGGCAAACCGGGGCCGGTTACGTTGCTGCGTGCCGATATGGACGCGTTGCCGATTCTAGAATTGGGCAAGGCAGAATACGCTTCTGCGAGCCCCGGCGTCATGCACGCTTGCGGGCACGACGGCCACATGGCCATCTTGCTCTGCGCCGCCAAAGCGCTGGCCAAACGGCGTAACGAGATTGCCGGAACCCTGGTGTTCTGCTTTCAACCGGCCGAAGAAGGGCCGGCGGGCGCGAAGATCATGATCGACCAAGGTGCGCTGGAGAATCCGCACGTCGACCGCACGTTCGCCCTGCATCTCTACAGCGGTTTGGACGTGGGCACGATCGGCGTGCGCGACGGCGCGTTCTTCGCGTCGTCGGATCGCTTCGAAATCGCGTTGATCGGCAAGGGCGGCCACGGCGCGATGCCACACGCGTCGGTCGATCCGATCGTCGCCGCGGCGCAACTGGTGACGATGCTGCAGACGATCGCCAGTCGCGAGGTCGCGCCCAAGGACGCGGTAGTCGTCACGGTCGGCAAGATTGAATCGGGAACCACGTTCAACGTGATTCCGGACCGCGCGACGCTGATGGGCACGGTGCGGGCGTTCGACAACGCGGTACGCGAATCGATTCCAATACGCATGGAGCGGATGGTCAAGGGTCTGTGCGAGGCGCTGCGCCTGGACTACGCGTTCGACTACGCGTGGGGCTACCCGCCGACGGTTAACGATGCTGCGATGAACGATATCGTGCGCGCGGCCGGAGCGCGCGTCGTCGGACCCGACAACGTCGTCGACCCGCACGACATCGTGATGTGGGCCGAGGATATGGCTTACATGCAGGAGCAACGCCCCGGCGCCTACTTCATCGTCGGCATCCGCGGCCCCGAACGCGGCCTAGAGCCCCAGCACAGCGCCCGATACGACATCGACGAACGGGCGCTCGACGTCGGCTTTGCAATGATGACCGGCATCGCGTTGGGGACGTAGCGCTAGGTCCTACTCTTTGGGTTTGGTCTCCAAGGAGGAGACGACGTCGTTTGCAGCCTTGCGGGCGGCTTCGATGAAGGAGTCGATCTTCGGCTGCGAGGTCTTCAGCGTGTCGCGCATGGCGTCGAGCGCGCGAAGGGTTTGCGCGTTGGTCAACTCCGCACTCTCGCGCAGGCGGTCGGCGACCTCGTCGCTCATTTTCTTGGTCTGTTCGAGGGCGTCGTCGAGATAGGGTTTGGCCTGCTCGTGCGTCTTGGAGGCCGCCTCGGCGATCTTGCGCTGCAGGTCTTTGGCTTGGCGGAGCATCTGCTCCATAAAGTCGTCATTCATACCCTCTCTATACCCGCCGGCGCCTCCGGACGTTTCGCCGCCCGGCATGAGCGTCGGACCGCGCGGCGAAGCGGAGGCCCTGATGGCAGACTCCGATTTTCGCCGCTATGTGATCGTTGGCAACGGCTTTGCCGGCACGACCGCCGCAGAACAGCTACGCAAGCACGATCCCACCTGCGAGATCGTGCTCTTCGGCGACGAGCCCTACACGCTCTACAATCGCATCTCGCTTCCGCCGATGCTGCGAAAACAGATTCCCGAAGCGAAGGTGATGATTCGCAATCGTGCCTGGCACGACGAGCATCGCATCGATCTGCGCCTGAGCACGCGCGTGGAGCGGATCGTGCCCGCCGAGAAGATCGTCGTGGCCGGCGGAGCGTCCTTCCCGTACGACGCGCTGCTGGTGGCCACCGGCGGCCGCCCGATCCCGACGCCCGCTCCCGGCGCGGCCGGCGCCGACAACGTGTACAATTTTCAATATCTCGATGAGACGCGCGCGATCTCCGAGCGTCTGGAGAGCAGTAAGGCCGCCATCGCGATCGGCGGATCCTTCATCGCCTACGAGCTGGCCGAAGCGTTTGCCTCGCGCAAGGTCGAGGCGCATTGGATCATGCGCGGCCCGCACGCCCTGCATCGGATCCTCGACGATGTCGCCGGTGAGTTCGTGCACGACGCCGCCACGGCCGACGGCGTGCACATGCACTACGGCGCCGAGATCGCGGAGTTCGTGCGAGCGAACGGCAGCGTCGCGAAGGTCGTGCTCGCGGACGGCAGTGAAATCACCGCAGATTGCTACGGCGTCGGTTTCGGCCTGACGATGAACGTCGAACTGCTCGACGATACCGAAGTGCAGACCAGCAAGAATGGCATCCTCTGCAACGACCGGCTGGAAACCAACGTCCCGGGCATCTTCGCCGCCGGAGATATCGCCGATTTCTTCGATCCAACGTTGGAGATGCGCTACCGCATGGGCACGTGGAACAATGCCGGCGCGCACGGCAAGGTCGCCGCGCTCAACATGCTGGGCGGCTCCGAGCCCTACCACGACGTTCCGGAGTATTCCTCGATGCTCTTCAAGGGTCAGACGATCACGCAGTTCGGTCTTTCGCCCGAACTGCAACCAGAAGTCGAAACCGTGCGCAAGATCGATGCCGAGAAAGGCTGGTACCGTTCGCTGTTCTTCTGGCGCGACCGTTTGGTGGGCGGCATCATGCTGGGCAAAGGCAACCGCGCCGGCAAACGCAAGTACGTCGAAGCGATCAAAGCCAAAGAATCGTTCCCCAAACCCGACTGGGAGCCCATGCTCGACTGGACCGCCTAGCGCCGTCTAGATCGTTACCGTCGTGCCGCGTTGGGCTATTTGCGCTTTCCAGTGCAGGCCGCTTTGCACCATCGCGACCAGCGCCGCGGCGGATTCGACTTCGCCGTGTACCGCGTAGAAGCGCGGCTGGGTCGTGCAGGTTGCGAACCAGCGGGTGAAATCGTTCTTGTCGGCGTGCGCGCTGTAGCCTTGCAGGGTGGCGATGGACGCGCGGACCGGCAGCGCATCGCCGAGGATGTGGATCGTATGCGCGCCGTGCACGAGCAGGAAGCCCAGCGTTCCCGCGCCTTGGTAGCCGACGAAGACGATCGTGGCCTTGGGGTCCGAGAGATGATTGTGCAGGTGGTGCAGAACGCGGCCGCCGGCCGCCATGCCGCTGGCCGAAATGATGACGTGCGCGCCTGTGACGTCGTTGAGGCGCTTGGAGTCTTCGGCGGTGATGTGGATCGTCAGGTTGGTGCAGCCGAACGCCTCGCCGTTCTTGGCGGGCGGAATGGGCTTGTGAACGTCGGGGAACGCGGCGAACAGATCGTCGACCTTCTCGCCCATGGGACTGTCGAGGTGAATCGGCAGCTTGGCCAATCGCGGTTCGGTCTTTTGAATTTGACCGATCGCCAGCAAGATATCTTGCGTGCGCTCGACGGCGAATGCCGGGATCACGATCGCTCCGCCGCGCGCGACGCCGGCAAGTAATGCGTCGCGCAGCGCCTCGAGCGGCTGGGGCGGATGCACTTGGCCGCCGTAGGTCGATTCGCAGACCATCACGTCGACCGCGCCGATGGCTTCGGGATCGTAGAGCAGGGGACGGTCGTAGCGGCCGACGTCCCCGGAGAACAGCGCCCGTTTGCCGTCGACCTCAACGATCGCGAACGCCGAACCCAGAATGTGCGCGGCGTTGTGAAAGGTGGCCTTGGCGACGCCGGCCAGATCGAATTCGACGTGCAGCGGTGTCGGGTGCAGCAGTTTCATCGTCGCGTCGACATCGTCCTGATCGTAGTACGGCGGCGGCCCGTGGGGGCGCTCGTGCTGGAATCCGCGCTTGGCCAACATGCCTTGGAGGTGCGCGGCGTCGTTGAGTACGATCTGCATCAGCGCTGCGGTCGCCGGCGTACAGTAGACCGGCCCCGAAAAGCCGTCCTTAACGAATTTCGGCAGATAGCCACAGTGGTCGATGTGCCCGTGCGTGATCGTGACGGCGGCGACGTCGCGCGGCGCAATCGGCAGCGGTGCGTCGTTGAGCGCGCGCACGTCGACCACTCCCTGGAAAAGGCCGCAGTCGACGAAGAGATTCTTGCCGCCCGCTTTGATGAGGTGCTTGCTGCCGGTGACGGTGCCGGCGGCGCCGATAAACGTGAGTTCAGCCACGGGTCTCCTGCGTTATCCTCGGCCGGCGAATGGTAAACTCCGCCTGACGATTGTGAACCGTTGAGGTAGGAATGGGTTCCTTGAGATAGAGATCCAAACAGCGGTCGACCAGATCTTCGGGTACGTCGCTGCTCAGCAGCGTCGATCCGGTATCTTTTCTCACCAACTTCACGATGTTGGCGAACTCGTTGGAGATGCCGCCGGAGTTGGTGAGGATGCCCATGAGTTTGCCTTCGTCATACGCGATGCAGAACTCGCCGAGCGTGCCGCTACGGCCGCCCACGAACAGGACGAAGTCCGAGGAATGGATGTTATGCGTCTCGCGACCCATCAGCCCCGAGCCGGTAAAGACCATCGTCGTATACGGCTGCAGTGGGGAGCCATAGATGTTGACGTGCTCTTCGCGCGAGAGCGCCGGCGAAACGCCCAGACTTTGCCCGCCGGCCTCGTGCGCGCCCAGGACCGCCGCGTGCGGCAACCCCGGGCAGGCGCCGGTTACGATCGTGCAATCGCGCTGCGCGATGCGCCGCCCCATGCGTCGGGCCAAGTCTAACTCCTCGGATGTCAGGATGCCGCCCGCCGACCCCATCACCCCGATTTGTATTTTCATGCCGAGTACGGTTCAATCTCAAGTGTGAACTCTACCTACCGAAATCTCGAAATGCGTTGGAAAGCGTTACGGGGCGGACCCGGCGATCTGCGCGTGCGGGAGGTCGCTTGCGTCGGAGCGGCTCGGACGTTGTTGTGCGTCGAGTTGGGCGATTCCGCGTTGCCGACGGTGACGCTGTCGGCCGGGATTCACGGGGACGAGCCGGCCGGACCGTGGGCCTTGCTCGAGCTTGTCGAGAGCGACGCGCTGGACCCTCGCTGTGCGTATCGCGTCTGGCCGTGTACCAATCCGACCGGATTCGATGCGCGAACGCGCGCGAGCGTTGACAGCGTCGATCTCAACCGCACGTTCGGGCGCGGCGGATCGTCGCCCGAAGCCAAAGCGGTCGTGATGTCCAATCGCGATCGCAAGTTCGAACTCGCGATGGACTTGCACGAAGACGACGACGCCGACGGATTCTATTGTTACGAATATGGGGTCGGCGATCTGGCTACGGCGGCGGTCGCCGCCGTGCGCGCGGGCGACTTCCCGATCCAACCGCTGGGAAGCGGTTTCGATCTAGGGTGGGCGCCGGAGCCGGGGACGATCGTCTTCGCACCCGGGATCGCGCGACCCGATCCGCACGCCGAAGGGGAGGCGCTGGGCGGCCTTTCGTACGCCTTGCTGCTCGCGCGCGGTGCCGCAGGGCGCGTGCTGACCTTCGAGACGCCCTCGCGCCTGCCGTGGGAAAGCCGCGTGGCCATGCATCGCACGGCCGTCGCGGGAGCGGTCGCCGACCTTTTGGCGAAGCGCTGACCAATGCCAACCCAACGCGATCAACTCGACGTCGATGTGCTCTTCGTGGGTGCGGGCCCGGCCTCGCTAGCCGGTGCCTACCGGCTGGCCGAGTTGTCCAAAGCGGCCGGGCGGGAACTGGAAATCGTGGTGATCGAGAAGGGCGCCGAGGTCGGCAACCACGCGCTTTCGGGCGCCGTGCTCGACCCGCGCGCGCTCGACGAACTGCTGCCCGCTTGGCGCGATGACGCGCCGGTCGAATCGTCGGTGACCGTCGACGAACTGTGGTTCCTCACCCAAGGCGGCAAGATCAAGGCGCCGCTGACCCCGCCGCCGCTCAACAATCACGGGAAGTACGTTGCGTCGCTGCAGAAACTGGTGGTTTGGCTGGCGGCCAAAGCCGAAGCGCTCGGCGTGCAGATCTTCCCCGCCTTTGCCGGACAAGAGTTACTGTGGGACGGCGACAGGGTCATCGGCGTTCGCACCGGCGATAAGGGCGTCGATCGCGACGGCAATCCCAAACCAAACTACGAACCCGGCGCCGACATCCTGGCAAAGATCGTGGTCCTAGGCGAAGGACCGCGCGGAACGCTCACCAAACAGGCGACGCCGCGTTTGGGTCTAGACGACGGGCGCGAGCCGCAAGTCTACGCCGCCGGCGTGAAGGAACTCTGGCAACTCCCGCCCGGGCGCATGCGGGCGGGCACGGTCATTCATACGCTGGGCTATCCGCTGCCGCCCGAGACCTTCGGTGGCGGCTTCATCTACATGATGGGCGGCGACGTTCTGGACATCGGTCACGTCACCGGATTGGATTACAAAAATCCAACGACCGATCCGCACAACGAACTGCAGCGCATGAAACAACACCCGGTCATTGCCAAGATGCTCAACGGTGCCAAGCTGATTCGCTACGGCGCCAAAGCGATTCCCGAAGGCGGATTGTTCGCGATGCCGCGTCTGTATGCCGACGGCTTGATGCTCGTCGGCGATTCGGGCGGTTTCCTCAACGGCATGCGCCTCAAGGGCATCCATCTGGCCATGAAGTCCGGCATGATGGCCGCCGAAACCGCGTGGGACGCGCTACAAGCCGATGCCTACGATGCCGTCACCTTGAGCGCGTACGAGCACCGTTTTAACCAATCGTGGGCGCACGCCGAACTGCGCACCGCGCGCAACTTCCACCAGGGCTTCGCCGGCGGGATGATCCCCGGACTGCTCAACGCGGGGCTGGCGACGTTTACCGGCGGTCGCGGTTTTGGCGTCAAAGACAAGCTCGACGGGGAACCCGGCTACGAACGCATGGAAAAAGCCGGCTACAGGCCCAAGGAAACGCCGCGCGCGATCGCCGATAACGTCCTGACCTTCGACAAGGTGACCGACGTCTTCAACAGCGGCGCGATGCACGACGAGGACCAACCCTGCCACCTGCACGTTGCGGACACCAACATTTGCCGCGACCGCTGTACGGTCGAATACGGCAACCCATGCGCGTATTTTTGTCCGGCGGCGGTCTACGAGCCGCTCTTCGAAAAGCAAGGGAGCGGAAGCGTCGAGGGTCGCTTGCAGATCAACTTTACGAACTGCGTGCACTGCAAGACCTGCGACATCGCCGACCCGTACCAAATCATCACCTGGGTACCGCCCCAAGGCGGCGAAGGCCCCGTCTACACGAACATGTAAAAGCCGTAGGGCCATGAAAGCGATCGTGAACGGAGACGAGCGAGAATTGCGCGACGGGGCGACGATCGCGCAACTGCTGCGCGAGCTCGGCGCGCCCGAGATCGGCATCGCCGTCGCGCGCAACGAGCGCGTCGTCGCGCGCGGCCGGCACGCCAGCGAGCGCATCGCCGACGGCGACCGCATCGAAATCATCAGAGCCGTCGCGGGCGGATAGGAACGTCGTGTCGATGTCGGACGAGACCCTCAGGATCGGAAAGTACGAATTCCGATCGCGCTTGATCGTGGGGACGGGCAAGTACCCATCGATGGAAGCGATGCGCGCCTGTCACCAAGCCAGCGGTGCCGAGATGGTGACCGTCGCGATTCGGCGCATCAACATCGACGATCCGACGGGGAAGACGATGTTGGACTACATCGATCGCGCGCGCCTGCGGATTTTGCCGAACACCGCCGGCTGTTTTACGGCGAAGGATGCGATCCTCACCGCGCAGCTCGCACGCGAACTGCTCGAGACCGATCTGATCAAGCTCGAAGTGATCGGCGATCCGCAAACGCTTCATCCCGATACGCGCGAAACGCTGATCGCCGCCCAGGCGCTGGTTGCCGACGGCTTTACCGTTCTGCCGTATATCGGCGACGATCCGGTGGCCTGCAGGCAGCTCGAAGAACTCGGTTGCGCGGCGGTCATGCCGCTGGCCGCGCCGATCGGCAGCGGGCTGGGCGTCTGCAATCCATATTCGATTCGCATCATCAAGGAGCGCGCGAACGTACCGGTGATCGTCGATGCGGGCGTGGGCACCGCTTCCGACGCCGCGATCGCGATGGAATTAGGAGTCGACGGGCTGCTGATGAATACCGGCATCGCCGCGGCGCGCGACCCGGTTCGCATGGCCGTCGCGATGCGTCACGCGGTCCTCGCCGGTCGCGACGCCTTTCTGGCCGGCCGCATGGGCAAGCAGGTCTACGCTGACGCCTCCAGCCCGATGCAGCACCTGATCGGCAGCAAACACCCGTGAACGACATCACGGTCGAGGAACTCGCGCGTCGCCGCAAAGCCGGAGAGGGAATCGTCCTGGTCGACATTCGCGAACCGCACGAGATCGAAATCTGCTCGCTGCCCGACGCCAAATTCATTCCGATGCGCGCGATCCTTGCCGATCCGACGTCGATCCCGCGCGACGTCGAGGTCGTGCTGATCTGTCACGCCGGCGGCCGTTCGGGCTTCGTCGCCGCCAATCTCATCGCGCGCGGTTACGACAACGTTCGCAGCCTGCGCGGCGGGCTCGACGAATGGGCGATCAAAATCGACCCCACGATGCAGCGCTACTAGGACGGGTTCCACCTTAGCGGGCGTTGGCTTCGACGAACCAGTGTATGGCGTGATGTAAAGGCTGGGTAGGGTGGGCCCATTTTCCGGCAACCGCGTCGACGTCGACTTCTGCCAGCGAAACGATCTCGAATCGGCGTTCGAGGAGTTCTCGGAGTTCGCTTTGCGTGAAGAAGGTGTGCGCGACGCCGCGTTCGTCGCCGTCGGCGGGCGCGAACGTTCCGCCGCCCAATGCCTTCCCGCTGCCAAAGCGCGCGTCGCGCGTCGAGCCGAAGGTCGCGTAGAGCCGCCCTCCCGCGACCAGTGCATCGGCGATGAGATCCAGCTGCGCGGCGATCGCCTGGGCGGTCCCGTGCAAGAGCGCGTGGGTCGAGAGCGCCGCCGAAAACGTCTGCGCGGGCGCCGGCATCGCATCGGTCAGGGAGAAAACGTCCAGCCTGGCCGCGCGCAGGGCGGCGGTGTTGCGGCCGCTGCCCGCGCCGAGTTCGAGAATCCACGCGCCGGGGGCGTGTTCGTACGCGGCCACGAGCCGATCGGCGAGCGGATGGGCTGGACCAATGGAGCCCGGCCCCGGCGGCGAAGGTTGCGGCACGGTGTCACGTGTCCTAGTTGTCGGGTGCGTCGCCGCGCGGGAGGGAGAACTGCAGCAGCGCGCGCACCGGCGCGAGACCGCGGCTGACGACCGCGCACGGCGTCACGCGCAGGCCCAGCGATTCCAAATCGACCTTGGCTTTGAGCAAGCCGCGCGCGTTGGTGATCACGTCCTCGAGCAGCAGCACGTGCTCGCCCTTAGCGTAGGGACCTTCCACGAAATCGTTGGCGAAGGCGCCGTAGCCCTTGGGCCGTTTGCGCACGGCGATCATCGGGATACCGCAGTGCTGCGAGACGACCGTCGCGATGACGACGCCGCCTAGTTCGGTGCCGCCGATCAGGTCGGGCTGAATCTCGGCGATCAACTGGGTGAACATGCGCGCGATGCGGCGCAGGGTGTTCGGCTCGGCGAACAAGCGAAACTTGTCGATGTAATAATCGCTGCGTACGCCGCCCGAGAGCAGGTATTCCCCGCGCGTGAGCGCGCGCTCGACGATCGTCTTGCGCAGCCAATTGAGTTCCTGTTGCGGCGCCACCGGCCGGTCGGGATCCCCTAGATACTCCACTGCCACGCGTTCCAGGCTTCCTCGACCGGATTGGGGTCGAAGCCCTTGAAGTCGACGGAGATTGGCTGCATCTGGCGCTCGTACCACGTGAAGATCTCCGGCGTGTCGCGCGCGAGCAGCTCTTGAATCTTCGCGTAGGCGATCTTGCGCGTCGGAAGGTCGTAGTTTTCCAGCGCCATCTTCTGCGCGGCTTCCATTTCGGGGTTGCAGTATCGCGTGTAGTTGTAGCCGCCGGGCGGAATCTTGTCGCACAGGAACTGCGAGGAATTGTCGGGATCGACGCCCGCGTACCAGCCGGCCAGGCTCAAGTCGAACCGGCCAAGCTGGAGGATTCCCCCCTCGCCGGCGGGTGCAAACAGCTGGTTCCCGGGAAAGAACTTGATCTGCACGCCGATGCCGGCCAGCTTGAGGTTTTCCTGAATTTGCACGGCGGCCTTGCGGCGCGTCACGTTGCTGTTGTTGGAGACCAGCACCAGCGCGAGCGGCTGCCCGTTCTTTTGCACAATCCCGCTTGGTCCGGGCGTCCAGCCGGCTTGCGCGAGAAGGGCCTTGGCTTTCGTCAAGTCGTACGTCGACGGCGGGATCGACGCGTCGTGCGCCCACAACCAGTCCGGAATGTCCTCGGTCGCCATCTTTTCCTGTCCGAACGTCAACTTATCGACCAGCTCGGGCTTGTCGAGCGCCAGGGCGATGGCTTGGCGCACGCGCGGGTCGGGCAGGTGGGCGGTGTTGATCTGGATGCTTTCGTAGCCGTTGACGTCCATCCAGTAGATGCGCGTGCCGGGAATGCCTTCGAGCGCCGGGTAGTTGTCGATCGAAGCCTGGTAAATCCAATCGATGTCGTGCGTCTTCAGTTCGTTGACCGACGTGTTTTCGTCGGGGATAATGTGCAGAACGATCTCCTTGAGCTTGGGCAGCCCGAGGAAGAACTTGTCGTTACGCGTCAGCGTGATGTGGTCGCCGCGGTCCCATCTCACGAACTTGAAGGGGCCGTCGCTTACGGTCGGAGCGGTGTTGAACGGAATTTGATTGATGTTCGGGTATTTGGAGAGCACGTGCGCCGGCGCGACCGGATACGGCTGGTCGCTCTCGGCAAAGAACGTGTTGACGAACGGCGAAACTTTCGTCTTGAGGTGGACAACGACGGTGTAGGCGTCGGGAGTATCGATGCCCGCGATGATGTCGTAGCCGTTGGTCGAAGCGACGTTGTTATTCTTGTTGACGATCGCTTGCCACGACCACTTGACGTCCTTGGACGTGACCGGAACGCCGTCGGTCCAAAACGCATCTTTGCGCAGATGGTACGTGATCGTCAGGCCGTCCTTACTAATTCCGCCGTTGTCGGCATCGGGCACGACGGTCGCCAAAATCGGTACGGGATTGCCTTTGTCGTCGGCACTGATCAACGGTTCGAACATCAGGCGGGCCACGAAGCCGTCGCTGGTGTTGGAGTTGAGCAGCGGGTTGAGGTTCTTGAGGTCTTGCTGGAGGGCGATGCGCAAGATGCCCGGACGGGTCCAGGAGTGTTCGCCGCCGGCGTTCTGGGTGGCGACTTTGGCACAGCCGGTCGCAAGCGCCGCGAGCGCCAACGTGGCAAGGATCCGTTTCACGAGTCGATCGTCCTCCGGGCGTTCAAGTCTTGGCGGGCACGCGATTGCCCGGAACAGGGTCGTGTCGTTCGTGGCGCCACGAGTAGGTGCCTAGGCCTTGGGTCCCCGTCCGCAGTTCGGTGATGTAGCGCGAGAGCTCCACTTGCGGCACGTCGGCTTCGACGACATCGTAGCCCGGCTTCTCGGTGGGGTTCATGCCCAAAATCTGGCCGCGCTTGGCGGTCAGCTGCGCGATCGCCGTAGAGGTATGCCGGGTGGGGACCGTCACGTTGACGCGCACTATCGGCTCGAGGACCGTGGGCGAACATTTCGGGAGCGCTTCGCGAATGGCCATGCCGGCCGCGGTTTTAAACGACTGCTCGCTTGAGTCGACGTCGTGAAACGCGCCATCGACCAGCGCGACGTGCACGTCGATGACGGGATATCCGCCGACGCTGCCATGCATGAGCGCCTCGCGGACGCCCTTTTCCACCGCCGGAAAAAACTGTCGGGGCACCACGCCGCCGACGATTTTTTCTTCGAAGGTAACGCCGTGTCCGCGCTCCTTGGGTTCCAGCCGAAGCTTGACGTCGGCGAACTGGCCGTGGCCGCCGGTCTGATGTTTGTAACGCGAATGAATTTCCGTTCCGTTCGAAATCGTTTCCTGATACGGAATCGTCGGAGGATGGGACTCCACGTCGACCTTATACTTGCGCGACAAGCGTTCCAGTGCGATCGAGACGTGCTGTTCGCCCGAGCCCAGCAGCAGCAACTCGTGCGTGCCGTCGGCGCGAGCGAGCTGCAGCGACGGATCCTCGTCGACGATCCGCGCCAGCATCGCGGAGATCTTGGCCTCGTCGATGCGTTCTTTGGGACGCACCGCGATCGCGAAGACCGGCTCGCTCTGCGGGACGCGCGCGAGCAGGACGCGCTTCCCGTCAGACGTCAACGTCGCTCCGGTCGGCACGGTTTCCAGACGACCGATCGCGACGATCGACCCGGGGCCGGCCGACGTCAGCGGCTCTTGTTTCTTGCCTTGAAAGCGATAGAGGCCGCCGGCGCGCACTTTTTCGCCGCCGCGCGCCGCATCGCTCAGGGTCGCATCTCCCTTGAGCGTTCCCGACAGCACGCGCACGACCGAAAATTTGCCGGACTGCGGATGGATGACGGTCTTGATGACGTGTGCGACCACCGGTCCGTTGGGATCGGGTGATATCGGCGTTCCCTCGGCGTCGGTAACGGTCGCATCGGCGGGAGAAGGCAGCCAGCGTTCCATCGCGCGCACGAGCGCTGCGACGCCGGCACCGCTGGCGGCCGCGGCGACGACGACCGGAACGATTTGATCGTGCGCGCACTCGCTGCAAAGATCGCGCTCTACCTCGTCGAGCGGCGGATCCTGGCCTTCGAGCAGTTCTTCCATCAAGCGGTCGTCGAAGTCCGCCATCGCTTCGAGCAAGGTGTCGTGCGCGTCCCTAACGCGCTGCGCGAGCCGCTCGGGAACGGCCTCCTCGCGCTCGCCGGTGCCGTCGAACGCGTGCGCCGTGCGGGTTGCCAGATCGACGTATCCACTAAAATTTTCGGCCTCGCCCAGCGGCCATTGCTCGGCAACGACGTGGCGTCCGTAGGCTTGCTGCAGCGCGGCCAGGGTCGCTGCAAAGTCCGCGCCGGGCCGGTCCATCTTGTTGAGGACGAAGATGTGCGGCAGGCGTCGCGATTCCAAGAACTCCAGCAAGCTTTGCGTTTGCACGACGCGCGTGGGGTCGGCTTCCAACACGACGATCGCCGCATCGACGCCCGACAGCGCGAGCTTGGTCTCTTCGAAGAAATCGACGAATCCGGGGCAATCGACGATCGTCATGTCGATGCCGTCGGCCGTCGCGTGCGCGAAGCCGACGGTCGTGGATTGCGCGTGGTCGATGCATTCGGGCTCGTGATCGGTGACCGTCGTACCCTCAGCGATCGATCCGCGGCGCCCGATCGCGCCGCAGTGGGCCAGGATGGCTTCGACCAGCGTGGTTTTTCCCGAATGGTGGGAGCCCACGAAAGCGATGTTGCGAATGCGCGAGATCTCGACCACGGCAACGCTCCTTGTCTGGGGTCGTTAACGACGCTTGGTCGCCGACTTTTTCTTGACCGCGGGCTTTTTGGACGGCTTACTCTTGGCCGCCGGCTTCTTGCCGGCGGGTTTTTTGGCTGCGGCCTTCTTGGCGGGCGCGGCCTTCTTGACCGCCGCGATCTTCTTAACGACGGTGATTTTCTTGGCCGGTGCAGTTTTTTTCATCGGTGCGATTTTCTTGGCTGGTGCGGCTTTCTTGGCCGGCGTGGCTTTCTTGGTCGGCGCGCCTTTTTTGGCCGGAGCCGCCTTCTTGGCCGGCGCGACGTTCTTGACCGCCGCTCGTTTCTTGGCGGGCGTCGCGGTCTTCTTGACGGGCACGATCTTCTTGGCTGCGACCGCATTCTTCGGGGCGGCCGCGACCGCTTTCTTGGGAGCCTTTGCAAGTTTGGCCGGTGCGGCGGCCTTCACCGGCTTGGCGATCTTCGCGGGCTTGGGCGGCCTTTCGGGTTTGGGCGGTTTGGGCGGTTTGGGCGCCTTGGGCGCCTTGGGCGCTTTGGGCGCTTTGGGCGATTTGGTCGTTCGTGCGGGTCCGGTCGTGCGCCGCTTGGCTCCCGTCGAACGTCCCGATGGCGCGTCGGCCTGCGCCGGCAGTCCCAGTTCCGCGCGGCTGAAGCCGCTGATGCTGCTGCCGGGACGCACGGGTTGGTGCGTCTGCGCCTGGCGTTCGAGATGTTCTTTGGTGGCGCGCAGCGCGACGCGCGCCAATCGCCCGCCCACCGGGAAGACGATTTCGTTGATGCCGGCGTCGTCGAGCATCTTGAGCACGACGTCGAAGCCGCCGCCCTGATCGCGCGGGCTATGTGCGTCCGAGCCGATCGCGATGCCGACGTGCTTGGCTTTCGCCTTGCGCATCAGGCGGGCGTAAGCGTCGCTCATTTTCTTGCGCTGTTCGTCGGTATTCTCGCGGTACAAGTAGCGCGTGTTGATTTCGACGGCCATGCCTCGAACCGAACACGCATCGAGCAGACGATCCTCGTAGCCGGCGAGTTTCTTGGTGTCGGGCCAATGCCCGAACGTCGCGGGCACGTAGAAGTGACCGACGATGTGTCCGGGGAGCTTTTCGACGTCCTCGACGAGGCGATCGACGTACATCTCCCAGGTCTTTTCGACGCCGACGACGTCGAACAGCGAGACGAACTCCGGGTTGTCGAACGGCCACGCGAAATCGGAGCCTTTCTCGGGGTGTTCGATCGTGAGGAAATGCACCGAACGAATCATGCCGTCGGGACGCATCGCTTCAACGATGTTCTGCGCGTCGGGACGCGAGCGCGGATCGCTGTCCAGCTCCGCGCCGATGGCAAAGCGCATACCGCGCCGCATGCCTTCGGAGACGATGGCCGCGTGCGCGACGTCGACGCCGGCCACTTCGGCGGCGCCGTGCAAGTCGCCGGCTTCGGCGAGTTTGAGCGCGCGGCGGACGGTGTTGACGGCACCCGGGTCTTCGAACGTCAGGTAATTGATATGATCGGAGACCATCATGAACCGCGGCGAACCGCGGTGGCAAGCGTGGTAGAACCAAAGGAACAGCATGCGCGCCGAATACGCGATCGGACGCTCCTCGGCAAACGGGCGATGTTCGCCTTTGGCGTGCCCGTGGCTGTCCGGAATGGCAGAAATGCGTGGGTCGCTCAGGATGGGTCCTTCCTTACGCCGCCGGGGAGCTGCATCGTGCGATGCCGGTCCGGGCGACGACGATCTCTACGAGTAGGTCGAAAGCTTGCTGCATGGTCTCCAGGCGCATCGACGGATGTACTTGGGAGCCGGCGACGGCGGCCTGCTCGGGAAGATATGGCAGATGGATGAACCCAACGGGGACCGGCGGATCGACGTCCTGCGTGATCGCCAGCAACTCGTAGAGCACTTGGTTGCAGAGAAACCTGCCCGCATCGGTTGAAAGATCCGCCGGGATATTGCGTTCGCGCCAGCTTTCCATGATCGCGTCGAAGGGCAGGCTCGCAAAGCGCGCGGCGGGTCCGGTTGCGGAGATCGGTTGTCGGTTGCGCGTCTCGCCCGCGTTGTCGGGCGAGGAGAAGTCCAGCACGTTCACGGCGATGCGCTCGAGCCCGATCGACGCGCGGCCTCCGGCTTGTCCCAAGGCCAGGATGGCGACGGGCTGCTCGGCCTCGACGATCGCATCGAGTCGGCCGCGGAGCGAGCGCGTTTCCACCGGCAGTACGTGTGCAGAAATTGGAAGGCCGGCGATACGCCGTCCTTCCATGCTCCGTACGATGAGTTCACTCGGATTGATATCGTGACCGCCGAACGGCTCGAACCCGAGGACGAGGACACTTTTTGCCACCTTCTCTTAGGTTGGCGGCGGTCTTTGCGTTCCCTGTTATCGCGGCGCTCTGTAGCCTTCCATCTGCAGCAGGCGCGCCTTCATCTCCAGGCCGTATCCGTAATTGTGGAGGTCGCCGGAAGCGTCGACTACCCGGTGGCACGGGAAGAGCAACGGCAGGGGATTGCGCGCCATCACTTGGCCGACCGCGCGAGCTGCCTTGGGTTTCCCGATCTGCATCGCGACCCACGCATACGAGCGTACTTCGCCGGGTGGAATCCGGGCGGCAGCTCGCAGCGCGGCCTGCGCGAACGGCGTAAGGTCCGAAAGATCGACCTGGCCCTCGTCGACGCGCCAGGTGGTGAAGTAGCGATCGATCGTGCGGATCAACCAACCGGGCGGGTCGCCGGCGACGACCGGTCGATGCAGCCGGCGTTCGAGCCGGGAGCGCAAATCCTCGAGCGGTTCGCCGGTATCGATGCCGACAAACGCGATGCGCTCGCCTTTGAAGCCGACGTAGAGCCGGCCAACCGGCGTCACCAGCGCGGCGAGCACCAGCGGGGTCGCGTCGGGTCCGCGCAGGGCGGCCAGATGGGCGATGACGCGTTGAGCCAAATCACACGATGGTTCGGGCTGCGGAAGACACGACAGACAATACGCGACGCCCTCGTATTGCGAGAAGAGCTCCTGGCACGGAGGGCAGGTGTTCAAGTGCGCCATCACCGCTTCGCGCATCGACTTGGTGCAGCTTCCGCGAATATCGTCCCAGAGTATCTCGACTTCACGACAGCGCATGTGCGGTATCTCCTTCGACGACAAATCGTCCGACCTGAGGTCCCAAAATGCGGCGCAGGATGCGAACCGCTCGATGGACGTGCGATTTGACCGTCCCGATGGGCTGATTGAGAATTTCGGCGATCTCTGGATGGCTGCGTCCTTCGATGAAGCGCAGGGTCGCGGCGGCGCGCAGGTGCATCGGGAGTTGCAACAGCGCTCGCTCGACCAGCGCGACCTCGGCGTTTTGTTCGACGATCGTTTCGGGGCGAAGCGGCGCGTCGGTCGATTCGCGCAGCAGCGCATCGGGATCGGCCAGCGCGTCGAGCGCGACGTTGGTCGGCTTGCGGCTGCGCAGCCGATTGCGCGTGACGTTGAGGGTGATCGTATACAGCCAGGGCTGCAAGCGCAACTCCGCTCGCTGTTCGGGTAACATTTTGCCGAGCGCTCGGTAGGCGCGCACGAAGGCGTCCTGCACGATCTCCTCGGCGTCCTCGCGGTTGCCGGTCATGCGCAAAGCGAAACCATAGAGCCGGCGCTGATAGTCATCGACGATGGTATCGAAAGACCCCACGCCCGGCGCGGCACCGCGCGGGGCCGGGGATTTAGCCTTGACCGGCGGGGCCGACGGCGGCACGAATACTCCCTGGAGGAGTGGTGCGAGAGCGCTCATATATCTGCGTCTCGAAACACCCCCATACCCGCCCGTGGTTTCACGCTCGGCTCGCCAAACTCCTCAAAGATCGACAAGGCCCCCCGCGGCCGACGGGGAAACTCTAGGCATGGCGCGTGAAGTGCCCAACGTCGTAGGAACCGTTCGAATCGCGAGACGCGGTCGAGCGGTTTTTCGCTTTTTTGGAGAGCGCAGATGCAGCAATCGATGGACGACAAGCAGATAACGTTCGACGCATACACCATGTGCAGTTTCTTGCCGGCGTTGGATTCGTCGCGTGCCGTTCCTCTGGTGGTCATTGGCTACCGAAAAAATGAAGATCCGTGCTTCGTCTGGCTGGTGCCGCAGGCCGGCGTCAGCACCGTCGGATTAACCGACGATCCGTATTACGCCAAAGTGCTGCGCGACCCGCATTCCTACTTCACCAAGAAGCTGCGCAAGTACGTGGAGGAAGCCGGGTGCGTCAAACGCGGGATCGAGATGCTGATCGACTGCCACCAAAACCACCTGGCGTTCACGCCGCTGACGCATCTTGAGGAAACGCCGTTCGCCCATCCCCTCGAAGTGCAGCTGGTCGGATCGTTCGCTTTCTAGCGACTAGCTTCGGCCCAGGGTGCGACGCCGTCGGCGGCACGGATCGTCCGGCTGTAGACGATGCGCACGGGCATAGCGTTCTTGGTCTCGTAAAGGGTCCCCGAAATCGCGAGCCGCGCGTCCAACGCGATCAGGAGGCAGTTGCCCAGCGCGTAGTAGGCCGTGCCCTCCATGCGGACGGTCCCATGGATTGCGGCACCTGGATGTCCGGGCAAGTCGCCGTGCATCGGACCGCTGGCCGCAAAACGGACGCCGACAGCCGGAATTCCGTCGACCGAGCCGGTCGGGCCGCGCCGCATCGTTCCGACCAGCGCGTCGGGCGAAACCGGCGAGGCCGCCCGGAACGGGACGCTGCCGTGGAGCCCGCGCAGGTCGCGCAGGGTGGCGGCATCCAGCCACACGGCAAACGGCTGATTGAGAATGGTCAAGAAGTCCGGGTCGTCGTCGATGCGATCCTCGAACGTCCCGCTGGGGACCAGATACTGAACGAAGCGTCCACGCGCGGAGGCGCGTGGAACGTCGTCGGATCGCGTGTAGCGCACTTCGGCCTCGAAGCGCATGCCGGTCGAGCGTTTGTCGACGTGCAGCCGTTCGGCCCCCGAATACGAGACCGTGGCCGCCGGCTGGCTTCCGACGGTAAATGCATCGACACCGCTGACGGTGTACTGCTGATCGGCCAACGCCCGGCCAGTGAGAGCAACAAAAGCTGCGATCAGCGCGACACTTGCGATTCGAGCGGCTGGAATGATGGAAACTCCGTAAGACCCGGTGTATCTCCTACTACAGTATCATCCGCGGTAAGAGTCTTTTCGTTCATCCCCAGGAAAGCGCATTTTGAAAACGATCGCACGCTCCGCCGCCCTCGCCGGGCTGCTTGCTACCCTTGCGTTGTCAGCGCCGGCGCTCCCGAGCCGGGAAGCGACGCTGCGTGCGATCTACTCCCAAGCCCTCGACGCGGGATACAGCC
>DATCDS010000048.1:0-2099 GCA_036510515.1 Vulcanimicrobiaceae bacterium | reverse complement strand
GGTCCATCTCGCGTAAGAACTTCTCGCGCTTCGTCAACTTCGAATAGCGCTCGAAGCCTGTTGCGGCCAAGGTCATCTCTTTCGGCGTGCTCATGGAATAAATTGTACCACGCACACGCTAATAAATCAGAGTTGCCTTAGAGTATGTCCACGCTAGTTGCGCCGACCGAGTTGTTCGGATTGCTGAATCGGTATGGCATTAAGGCGCCCGTCGGGAGAGTCGCCGGAGGCCAGATTGCCGACATCTACGGATTCGTGGACGGAAGCGGTACCAGATCGATTGCGATCGCCCACGGCACCAAACGCGCCGAGCGCGCGTGCCCGCTGAATGACGAAGCTATCTCCGAGATGATCGAGGCAGTATTCGGCAATGCGGCCCATCGCGATACGAGCTTCGAGCGGCTGATCGCCCACCTCGTAGGCCGGGCGTCGCAGATGTACGCGACCGACGGCCTCGACTCGTTTCGTCTCGAGTCGATCCATCTGCATCCCACCGGCTACGACATCGCACGGGCGATCGCATTTCGAACCGCTCCGCTGCATCTCGGGCGCCCAAAGGAGCCGCGCGAGCCCGTCTTTCACGCGAGCTTCCCGCACAGTCCAAGCCGACGATAGGGGCACCTCATCGATGACGCGTCGGTGACCGCGTTTTAGAACACTTGATACAAGCCTAGTTCCGGTGCGTAGTTGAGTTCGGGCGCGCGTACGCCGTCCAGACCCTTGCGCTCGGCGGCCGCCTCCATGTAGGTGTGGAGATACATGCATTGCGACAGCGGGGGCAACGAGTCCAGGTCTTCAGCCTGAATCTCTAGCCACGCTTTACCGGAGGCCTCGACGTGCGGAACAATTCGCAGGCCGTCCGGGCCTTTCGGGTGCTCGTGCAGATCGAAATAGGCGTGCGCGTAGTCTTTGATCGCATCCAAGATCTCTTGCGCGGGAGATTGCAGTTCCGGAGAACAGTGCGCCCACGAATTCAAAGCAAACGGCTGCCCCTTGGGAGCAGCGGCTTCTTCCCCCGTGAAACCGACGTTCTCTGGTTGGGCCAGGGCGGACGCATCGCTCGCGGAAGAGCCGAAGACAAAGTCGTTCGTTTGATAGAGCCCAACCTCGGGCGCGTACATCGGCAGATACCGGATGAGAAAATCGGGGCTGTCCATGGACGTTCCGGGCGGATACTCAAAAAGATGCCGGTTCGCGATCTCAGCGTCGTCTCCACCGTGCACGACCGCGCAGGCTTCGATCGGACGAAACTGCCTGAAGAAATCCGACATCGCTCCCGCAGCCGGTGCCGGCAAGATGACGTACGAGTTACCGTTCTTCTTATACGTGAACACGATGGCGTCATCGAGAAACGGCGGCAGATAGTCTGGATAGGCGCCATTCGTGCGAGCCCGCTCGGCGCTTTGCGCGTAGGCACGCCAATCCGAGAGAACCCGTTGCGCCGAGGTGACGTCCTTGGGGCCGCACGATACCGACTGCCGATCGATCGCAAACGGATCCTTGGGAATCCCAGCCTCGAACGCTGCCCTCGTCATAAACGAGAACGACACGCCCGGGCGCTGGTATTGATCGCTGGGGACGGCGAAGGTCGGTTGCCGCTCTGGCAAACCGATGTGGAACCGATAGCCGACGCGCAGCGTTCGCGGCGCGAGCGGCTGCGCGATCGTCGGGAACGAGCCGTCCAACATCGTCAGCGGAACGGCGCCTTGCACGGTCGCAAACGGTCCGGCGTGCGCGTTGCCGATATTCGTTATCGTTACGGAGAGGAGCCCCCGTGGGGCCTGGGCCAGGATCCCCGCATCGAACGTCACGTACGCCGGCAGATTGTAGCTATTGTTTCCAGACCAGTATGAGGTTTGGACGAGCGCGGCCAGCCGGCTACCGAGCGCGGCGTTGAACGAAAGGTTCGCCGCGTGCCTGGGAACGTTTGGCAGTTGCCGCCCGGCGATAACGGTGGAGCGCGGGCCAAACAGCAGCGGATCGCTTCCAAATGCTCGGGCAAACGTCGTCGCGTACGACAAATTGGCTCGCAGGCCGCGACGCACTTGGCCGTTCACCGAGACCTCCGCCCCGCTGTAGATCGCTCGGTTCGCAACGCC
>DATCDS010000047.1:0-55431 GCA_036510515.1 Vulcanimicrobiaceae bacterium | reverse complement strand
GAGAAGTTGTCGGGCGCGGTCGAAGCCGACGAAACGTACGTCGGCGGCAAGGTGAAGGGCATCCACCGCAACGGTATCGGCCACCTCAAGTCACGCGGCCCCGCGTTCAATAAGACCATCGTCATGGGGATGCGCGAGCGTGGCGGCAAGGTTCGCGCCTTCGTCGTCCCTGATACCAAGCGCGAAACGCTGTTGCCGAGAATCCATGAGAACGTCGCTCCCGGAACGACAATGTATACCGATTCGCTCATGTCCTATCGCGATCTGCGCCGCAGTTACGCGCACTTCATCATCAATCACGCCCAAGAGTACGTTTGCGACCAACATATCCACACGAACAACATCGAAAACTTCTGGAGCGTTCTCAAACGGACGCTCGGCGGAACGTATGTCTGCCCGCGTCCGAAGCACCTCAACGCTTACCCAGACGAGCAAATCTTTCGCTTCAACGAGCGCGAAAATAAAGACGGCCCCCGCTTTGCGGAAGCCCTCAAGGGTGCGGACGGAAAACGCTTGACGTATAAGGCGCTGATCGCAAAGGCGGCTTAGGGGATTTGGAAGGCGTCTTTAAGGGCTGCCTCAAGTCGCCTAATATCATCCGCGTTTGTAAATCGATGAATTAGCCGCCCGATGTCCAAGCGTCTGTAGTATAGAGGTAAGTCAAAACGGACGTAGCCAGTAAGATCGTGCCTGTCGTTTAGTGCCAGTATATCGAGCAATCCGTGACAAGGGAACGGCGGTGGTTTCGTTCGGATCGGGACGGCGACGACCGTCTCTTGACCGACACATGCTTCGTCGTGCGATATGAGCAAGACCGGTCGGTCCTTGCCTAAAGCCGTAGCGACGCGCACATCGAAGCGATTCAATGCTTAGATCGATTCGTCGTCCAAGAGAGACTGGGCATTTCTAACGAAAGGCTCCAGGTCGTCATAGAGTTGCGTTCCGGTCTCGAACGAACTCGTCAGAAAGTAAGATGATTCCATCGCATACGTTGTTTCGACCGTTGCTGGAATCACGGTGTATGTCATCAGCCTTTTCTCCTTATTACTCTTGTTAGGCGCCCGGTGGGCGTGCTCCGGGCGGCTGGGGAACGTCCTGGACCTCAAGCGAAACCCTCGTGAGCTCTTCGCCGTCGATGACAAATCCGAACTGATACGTTCCGGCCTCTGTCATGATCGGGTCCGCAGTGATCTGATGCAGGTTCCAGCAGACGTTAGCGTTCTTGATTTGCGTCGTAAACGGAACGTCTTGTCCGTTGCTTTCCACGCGCATTTTTCCGTCGACGCCGTAGGCCCGATATTTAGTCGAGTAGATTCTCCCAGGCTGGCCACCAGAGAGAAGTGTAACCAATACCAGAGGTGGCAACGGCTGGGGGAATACCCAGGTCGCTACACTTGGTCTAATACCAAGGATATTAAGACCACCATCTGGGGTCATTTGGATGCCTTGGGCAAGCAGCATTACAGCCGATGGGAGGTCGGGTCTAGCCATTCCCGGGTCCCTTTCGTGGGTCATGAATGTGGCTCATCTAACAATATCGGCAATCATATGGTCTTTATGTCCCTCACTACTCGGGAAGAACCATATTAGTGTCATTTGCTTGAGAATGGCCGGAGCAGACGTTGCGTAAGCCGCAAAAGGGATCATTTAGGGCCGGGGATGTCCCTCGTAGCCGACGCGACGCAACCTATTCGGCGGCCTTTTTCGGTGCGCGCTTGCGCTGCTGCTTCTCCGCCTGTTCCGCTTGGCGCATCTCCTCTTTGGGGACACCCGCTATCGCTCGAACGAATCGCTCAAATGGGGATAGGGGCTTGTTGTCGGCGGGGCGATCCACAGGTTCCACCTGAATTCACACACAAGGGTGAGTCAAAATCATCCGCGAATCGCCTTTGTGTCCCCTAACGAGGATAGAACACGTTGGGCCGTTCGCGGTCCTCTGGTTCTCAATCGGGGCAGGTCCCGCTTCACCGGTGGGCTGGCCCTGACTCCGTAACCACTACCAGGCCATCGAGCCCGGAGTCCTATCGCGTCGGCGTTCTTGAGGTCTAGCCACCTCTTAGCGACGGCGCGATTTGACTTTTCCTACGTAAAAATTCGTTCGATCCTCGACATCGAACCCATCGATTCCTTCGAAACTATGTTCGAGTTAAGCTGCCAGGACTCGTTAAACTGCGGCCTATCTAATACCTATCGGTATACCCTTTAAACCCCACCCTTTTGTGGTGTATACGCCTGTTTTTCGTGCGGCTGCGCCCCTTTTTCGCGCTTTGTCACACTATGCTTCATTCTAGTTCGGGATGGCCCCTTGCCAGGGCTTTTCAAGTGGGCTGGGGGTCCTTGGCCTCTCCCCACCCCTTTTGCGCCAAGTACGTAAAGTCCAAGGTAGTTGACATTTAGTACGCTATAGCGTACATTATGTCGTATGAAACGTATGGAAAACCCCACGACGCTGGCGACCTATCGGTATTATTGGCAGTTCGGGTTTGCCATGGCGGCATACGTGATCATGCTCTTCGGGTCGATCGCGGCGATCAAACACTACGACCTTACGGGCGGGATCGAGGCGGCGGTCGCGCTGATCCCGGTCATTCCGCTCGTGCTGGTCTTCGCAGCGATCGTGCGATTCTTTGCGACGACCGACGAGCTCGAGCGGCAGATCAATATCGAGTGCCTGGCGATCGCGGCCGGACTGACCGCGCTGCTGGCGATCACGTACTACTTCCTCGAGGGCATCGGTCTGCCGCGCGTCAGCGCGCTCTGGACCTTCCTCGCGGTGATGCTCATCTGGGGCGTCGCCAAGTGCTTCGTCGCGCGCAAGTATCGATGAAGAATCGCTTGCGCGTTCTGCGTGCTGAAAACGACTGGTCGCAAGCAGAGCTCGCCGATCGCGCCGGCATCGCGCGGCAAACCGTCGTTTCTCTCGAGGCGGGAAAATACGCGCCCAGCCTCCCGCTCGCGTTCAAACTCTCCAACCTTTTTGGCAAGAGCGTCGAAGAAATCTTCGACGCGGAATCCGCCGACGTCGTCGGCAAGGAGCACGAATGATCCTCGCACGAACGACCCGCGCCGTCGCCACGGTCGCCATCGCGCTGGCGCTCGCCGCCCCCGTCGCCGCATCGATACCGCCGCCGGCACCGGCGCCTACGGCGACCTTTAACGTCGGTTCCCTACACGTCACGCAATACGGAAGCGGCGCGCAAACGCTGATCTTCATTCCCGGCTTGACCTGCGGGCCGTGGGAGTGGAGCGGCGAGATCGCGCACTACGCGCCAAACTACACGATCTACGCGCTAACGCTGCCCGGCTTCGACGGGCAAGCCCCGATCGCGGGCCCGCTCTTTCAAACGACGACCGCGGACTTTTGGAAACTGCTCGAACAGAAACGTATCGACAAGCCGGTCGTCATCGGACATAGCCTCGGGGGAACGATGGGCTTCATGCTCGCGACGCAGCATCCCGAACGCTTGCGCGGCGTGATCGCGCTCGACGGATTACCGATCTATCCCACCGACGTGATGATGACCCCGGATCAGGTCAAGACGATGGCCGCCGGCGCTTCCGCCGCGATGCAGAAAATGACGCCGGCACAGTTTGCCGCAACCGAACGCACGACCTCGCTGCCCTACATGATCACCGCGCAGAGCGACATCGACGCGGTCGCGCCGCTGGCGGCCCGCAGCGACCCCGGGGCGACTGCCAGATGGTTTTATGAGGATCTCACGTTGGATCTGCGTCCGCAGTTGCATTTAGCCGACGTCCCGATCCTGCTGATCGCTCCCTACGACGCAACGCTCGAGGGCAAGTACTTGCCGACACCTGCGGCCAAGCGCGACTTCTACGCCGGCATCGTCAAGGGCGCACCCAATGCGACCGTCGTAACGATCGACCATTCGCGGCACTTCGCGATGTACGATCAGCCGCAAGCACTCGACGAGGCCATCGCGCAGTTCCTGGCAAAACTGCCCTAAATGGATATACAGGAACGCGAAACGGCCGATCCGGCCAAAGCCGGGCACGATAGCGACTCCCCCCCAGCCCTGGTCGAGTTCATGTCGACGGGCTGGATCGAGTCGGCGCCGATCGCGAACGCCCACCCGCAAGCCCAGCGTTTGCAGGCGCGGCGCGCGGCGCTCTCGCGCGCCTTTCCCGGGCAATTTTTGCTGATTTCGGCGGGCACGCATCAGACGCGCGCCAACGATACACAGTTTCGCTATCGCCCGAGCAGCGATTTTGCATACCTGATGGGCGGCGGCGAGCCGGGCGGTCTGCTGGTCTTGGAACCCGACGCGGGCGGCCACCGCACGCGACTCTTCGTCCCCGCGCACAATCGCGGCACCGCCGAGTTTTTCACCAACCGCGAGCACGGCGAACTGTGGGTCGGGCGCCATCGCGGCGTTGACGAGAGCCGCACGTACTACGGCGTCGACGCGTGCGCGCCGCGCTCCGCGCTCGATGCGTACCTCTCCCAACTTCCGAACAGCGGCGCGCCGGTACGGCATCTGGATACCGACTCCGAGTTGGCGACGTTCCTTTCCGAGATGCGCCTGATCAAAGACGACTACGAAATCGCCGAGTTGCGTAAGGCCGTTGAAATCACCAAGCGCGGTTTCGAAGACGTCGTGCGACTCTTGCCCGGCGCCCGCAGCGAACGCGAAATCGAAGCCGCGTTCTGGCGTCGCGCGCGGATCGAAGCCAACGACGTCGGCTACCTGACCATCGCCGCGGCCGGCGATCACGCTTGCACGCTGCACTGGACGCACAATCACGGACGCCTCGAGAAGGGCGCGCTGCTGCTGCTCGACGCCGGCGTCGAATGCGATTCTCTCTACACCGCCGACGTCACGCGCACGCTGCCGATCGGCGGAACGTTTTCGCCCGAGCAACGCGCGGTGTACGACATCGTGTGGGAGAGCCAACGCGCCGGCATCGATGCCGTGCGACCGGGCAACGACTTCTTGGAACCTAACCGGCGCGCCATGCGCGTCCTAGGCCAGGGACTGATCGAGCTGGGAATTCTCAAGCAGTCGCTCGACGAAGTGCTCGATCCCGACAATCAGTTCTATCGTCGCTACAGCCTGCACAATGTCAGCCACATGCTGGGCATCGACGTGCACGACTGCGCCAAAGCGCGCACCGAAAACTACCGCTACGGAACGCTCGAGGCGGGGATGGCGCTTACCGTCGAGCCGGGATTGTACTTCCAGCCCGACGACGCGACCGTGCCCGAGCGCTTCCGGGGCATCGGTGTCCGCATCGAAGACGACGTCATCGTCACGGCCGACGGTTGTGAAAACTTGTCGGCAATTCTGCCCTCGCGCGCCGACGACGTCGAGCGCTGGATCGGCGGCCTTACACGCTCGTAGTCATCGGTGGTCCGCCGAGCGGCTGTGGCGGGGCGCCGGCCCTCAAGGCGTCCATTTGGTCCTCGATGGACCAACGGCTAAACGTCATGATGATTTGGATGATGAAATAGCCGAGCCCGACGCCCAGCAGCAGCAGCAGCGCGAGCGCGCCGCTGAAACCGGCCTTCTCCAGCACCTGCCACTGCATCCAGATCACGAATGCCAGAAACGCCAAGCCGCACAAGATCACAAAGAGGATGAACGAAACGCCCATCCCGCTCATCAGGCCGAGTATGGTCATGAAAGAACCTCCACCGCGAAGCAATGTAGCGGGGGGCCCGTCTGCGGTGGGTCGCCAATACATTCGGGAGCAACCCATCCCCTACGGAGCCGAACCCAACCATGTATGGCATTGAAGCGACCGACGCCTTGATCCTCGTCGACCCCCAAAATGATTTCTTGCCCGGCGGAGCGCTGGCCGTCGCCGACGGCTTGCGCATTTTCCCGCCGATCAATCGCATCGCCCCGCATTTCAGGCACGTTTTCGCGACCCGAGACTGGCACCCGGACGATCACGATTCCTTCGTCGCGCAGGGCGGCCCGTGGCCGGTACACTGCGTCGCCGGCAGCCCGGGCGCCCAGTTTGCTCAGCAGCTCGACGTCCCGCGCATCGACGCGGTTATCGATACCGGCGTCACGCCGGACGCCCCGGGATACTCCGGCTTCGAACACACCGACCTCGCCCAACGCCTGCGCGCCTGCGGAGCGAAGCGGCTCTTCGTCTGCGGGCTGGCCACCGACTACTGTGTGAAGGAAACCGTGCTCGCCGCGATCGATGCCGGATTCCAAGTCATCGTCTTACTCGATGGGATCGCCGCGGTCGACGCGCGTCCCGGCGACGGCGCGGCCGCACTCGAAGAGATGCGCGCGCGCGGCGCCATCTTGGCCACCACGACGGAGTTGGATTTGGCGGGTCGCGCCGCCTGATGACCGAGCCGGTCTACCGCGATCAGATTCTGGAGATCGAACCGACCGGCATCGAAACGGTCACGCACGCGCAGCGCCACGGACGCCCGCGCGATCTGTTCGGCGTCTGGTTTTCCGCAAACGCCGAAATTGCAACCTTGATGGTCGGCGTTTTCATCGTCGGTCTTTTCGGTACGGATATGCGCGGCGCGGTCGTCGGGATCGTTATCGGCAACGTACTCGGCTTTGGATTGCTGGGCGTGCTCGCGCTCTTCGGGCCGCGTTACGGCGTTCCGCAGATGGTCGCCGGACGACTGGCGTTCGGGCGATACGGCAACCTCGCGCCCGCCACGCTCTCGTTCTTGGCCGGCGTCGGCTGGTTTGCGATCAATACGATCTTAGGCTCGTACGCGCTTCAAACGATCACGGGGCTGCCGTACTTTGCGTGCTTGCTGATCATGCTGCTCCTTCAAGTCGTGTTGGCCGTGTACGGGTACAACATGATTCATCTCTTTGAGAAGGCGTGCGTCGTGTTGCTGGCGGCCGGCTTCATCTTACTCTCGAACGCGACGTTCGCGCACTTGAATTGGGCCGCACCGTTTAACGCGCACGCCCCCAGCGCCGCCGGCGGCGCCTTGGCCGGGTTCATCTTTGCCACCGCGTTGGCGTTTTCGTACGCGACGGGCTGGGTGCCGGCAGCTTCGGATTACTCGCGCTATCTGCCCGAGAAGAGCGATCCGCGCAAAGTGTTCTTCTACTCGTTTCTGGGATGCGCGTTTCCGTGCATCGCGTTGGAGATTCTCGGCGCGGCCATCGTGGTAGCCGTTCCCACGTTGGCCACGACCGCGGTGCCGACCGACGCGATCGCAACCCTGCTGGGCAACGGGCTCGTCGCCAAGCTCGTCCTGCTGGCGATCGTCCTGGGAACACTCACCGCGAACTGCATGAATCTTTACTCCGGGGCGTTGGCCGCGCTGGTGGCCTTTAGCGTGAAGCTGCCGCGCTCGATCGTGGCCGCCGGCGTCGGAGTTCTGGGCGCGGCGATCGCGGCGTTCGGCAGCAGTGCGCAGAATACCGAGGCCGGCTACACGAACTTCTTGCTGCTGCTATCGTATTGGGCGTCGCCCTGGGCGGCGGTGGTGCTGGTCGATGCGATGCGCCGCGGAAAAGCCGCCGCGGATCCGCAGAACGTTCCGCTCTGGCGCAACGGCACGATCGCGTGGGTGCTCGGTTTGATCGCGTCGGGCCCGTTCTGGAATCAGGCCCTCTACGTTGGACCCTTCGCCAAAGCGTTTCCGCAATACGGCGATCTTTCATACTACGTTGGCTTCATCGTGGCCGGAATTGCCATGTGGCTTCTGCCGCGCGAAACGCGCGTACCCGTGCTACGTACCGAGGAGTAAGATGCTCGACGTTTCCCACGTCCGCAAAGAGTTCGGAAAAGTCCGCGCCGTCAAAGACGTGTCGTTTCACGTCGACGACGGCGTCACGTTCGGCTTGATCGGCCCCAACGGCGCCGGCAAGACCACGATCATGCGCATGATCTTGGGCATTTTGGTGCCCGACGGCGGCAGCCTCACCTGGAACGGCAAGCCCGTCGATTCCTCGATGCGCCGGCGCTGCGGCTATCTGCCCGAAGAGCGCGGACTCTACGGAAAGATGCGCGTGCGCGACCAGATCGCGTTCTTCGGCCGCCTGCACGGCTTGGTCGAGCCCGAAATCGGCAAGCGCACCGATGCGTGGATCGAGCGTTTGGGCATCGAGCAATACGCCGACCGCCCGTGCTCGGAACTCTCCAAGGGCAACCAGCAGAAAGTGCAGGTCGCCAGCGCCGCCGTCCACGACCCGGAATTGCTGATTCTCGATGAGCCGTTTACTGGACTCGACCCGGTCAACGCCGAGATGCTGCTTGGGGTACTCTCCGAACTCAAAGCCAAAGGGACTTCGCTGATCCTGTCGTCGCATCAGATGTGGCAGATGGAAGAACTTTGCAGCCGCTTCTGCATCATCAACGGCGGTGAAAACCGCGTCTCGGGATCGCTGGCCGAACTGCGCGCGTCGTGGCCGACCCGCGTCCTGCGCGTCGCACCGGCGACGCCCGCGGTCCGCGCGATCGTCGATCGCGTTCCCGGCGCGACCTTCGTCGCCGACAACGACGGCAAACTCGACTACGCGGTCCCGTCGTCGACCGACTTCGCCGCCGTGCTCCGCGCGATCGTCGGAACCGAAGCGATTACGTCGTTCGAAGCGATCGAACCGTCGCTGCACGATATCTACATCCACGAAGCGGGGCGAGCGGTAGCATGAACACGACGCTAAACGATTTCGTCGTCGTCTACTCCACCGAGATCGCGCGACGCATCAAGTCGCGGCCGTTTCAAATCGGTCTAATCCTGGGCCTCGTGGGCATCTTCGTTTTTTCGGAGTTGCCGGGATGGGTTCAACATGCGGCGGGCGCGAGCCAAAAAACGATCGTTCTGGCGGGTGCGCCGGCCCTAACCGCACCG
The DNA here is from genome assembly GCA_036510515.1 of Vulcanimicrobiaceae bacterium. Classification (GTDB taxonomy): domain Bacteria; phylum Vulcanimicrobiota; class Vulcanimicrobiia; order Vulcanimicrobiales; family Vulcanimicrobiaceae; genus JALYSX01. Next base: position 46,616 of record DATCDS010000047.1, on the reverse strand, counting down.
GCCAAGAAACTGCTCGCACAAGACGACTTCGTGGTTGCCGCCACCGTCGAGCAGAGCACCGCGCCGACGTCGGCAGGGCTGGACCGGTATCACGCTGCCTCGTGGCTCCAGGTCGCTCAAGGTCCGCGCGGTCTGAAGCTGACGGTCTATACCAAGGACCCGGCTAACGTGCCGAGCGACCGCGTAAAGACCGATCTCATCCCGCTCAGTTTGGAGCTGGCTAGTTCGATGAGCCAAGCGCGCATCCAATCGCTGCTCGACGCGCCGATTACGATCAAGAGCGTGGCGGCGAAGTTCGGCAGCGCCGCGCAGGCCACCGCCGCGCACGGCGTCGCAAGCGCGCTCCTGTTCTTTCTCTATCTATTGATCCTGATTAACAGTCAACTGGTCATGAGCGCGGTGGCCGAAGAGAAAACGAGCCGAATCGCGGAACTGCTGGTCGCCTCCGTGTCGCCCATTCCGCTGCTGTACGGGAAGATCGCCGCGGCTGCGACGCTGGGCTTAATGCAGATGGTCATTTGGGTGGCCGAGGCAGCGTATTTAGGAAGCCATGCCGCGACCACGGTAACGGCTGCGGCTTCGGGCCATGCATCGAGCGGGCTGGGATCGCTGACCGGAAGCGTCACGACCTTGGAGATCGTGTGCTTCGTCTTGTTCTTCTTCTTGGGATTCTTGCAATTGGCGACGCTGTTTGCGGGCGTCGGCTCGCTCATCAATCGGACGGAAGATCTCGGAAGCATCTCCCTGCCGCTGATCGTTCCCGTGATGGCGGGGTTCGTCATCTCGATCGCCGCACTCGACGCCCCGGACGTCTCCTGGGTGGTCGCGACATCGTTCGTCCCCCTGTTAGCGCCGTTCGTGATGTTCGCGCGCATCGCGGTCAGCGACGTGCCGCTTTGGCAAATCGGAACGTCGCTTATCATCAATGCGGTCGCGCTGTGGGGCATCGCATGGATGGCCGGGAAGCTCTATCGCGTCGGGATGCTGCTCTACGGACGCGCGCCGTCGCTGGGGCAGATCTGGCAAGTTCTGCGTTCCTAGTGACGTAGTGCCGCTCGTCTTCGTTCCGACCCCGCTGGGTAATCTGCGCGACATCACCCTGCGCGCGCTCGACGTGCTGCGCGACTGCGACCTGCTCGTCGCCGAAGATACGCGCGTCGCTCGTAAACTGCTGAGCGCTCTAAACCTGCCGGGCAAAGAGATCTGGTCGCATCACGACCACAACGTCGCGAGTTCGACCGCCGGCATCCTCGAACGCGCGCGCACGCAACTCGTTGCGGTCACGACCGACGCGGGCATGCCCGGCATCTCCGATCCCGGCGCCGAACTAGCCGCTGCCGCACGCGCTGCGGGCATCGCGGTCGAAGCGCTACCCGGCCCGAGCGCCGCATTGGGCGCCGCGCTTTTGTCCGGCTTCGAGCTGCGCCGATTCGCGTTCGAGGGCTTTCCCCCGCGCGCGTCGCGCGCGCGCCGCGCCGCCTTGCTCGCGGCGATGGCTACGCACGTCACTAGCATCTGGTACGAATCGCCCCAGCGCGTCCGCGCGACCCTGCGCGACCTCGCTGAGGTCGCGCCCGACGCGCGCGTTTTCTTGCTGCGCGAATACACCAAACTGCACGAACAGCAAATTCTCGGGTCGCCGCAGCAGGTGAACGCGGCGCTGGAAGAACCGGTGCGCGGCGAGATCGTCCTGGTGCTGGCGGGAGCGCCCGCCGGCGAGCGGGCGCTGCCCGACGAGGATGCGATCGATGCCGCAATCGACGCGCTCCTCGCGCAGGGGATGCCGGTCTCGGCCGTCGCAAGAGCGCTCGTCGAGCGCGGGTTTGGGGCCCGACGCGATCTCTATGCGCGCGCGACGGTCAGAAAGCGCCCCGCAAAGGGAGCCTGACCGCTCGGCGCGATACTACACAGGCTCATGTCAAAGCGCGCCTACTACGTTACCACGCCCATCTACTATATCAGCGGTAATCCGCATATCGGCCACGTCTATACGACGGCGGCGGCCGACGTGCTCGCGCGTATGGCGCGCACGCAGGGCGATGCGTTCTTCCTTACCGGAACCGACGAACACGGGCAAAAGGTCGCCGAAGCCGCCGCGCAGGCCGGCAAAACGCCGCAAGCCTGGTGCGACGAATTGGTCCCTCGCTGGCAGTCGCTCTTCAAGCTCTACAACGTCCGGTACGACGATTTCATTCGCACGACGCAGCCGCGACACGAGAGCGCCGTCGCGGCAATCTTCGAACGCCTGCGCGAAAGCGACGACGTCTACCTTGGCAAATACGAGGGCTGGTATTGCGTCTACGACGAGAGCTTTTGGCTGGAATCCAAACTCGTCGATGGAAAATGTCCGACCTGCCATCGCGAGGTTCAGTGGCTTTCCGAAGACGACTGGTTCTTCCGTCTCTCCAAATATAACGCGCGCCTGATCGAATATTTTCGCGCTAACCCCGACTTCGTACGCCCGCGCTCGGTCTACAACGAGATGATGTCCTTGCTCGAAGAGGGGTTCGAAGATCTGTCGATCTCACGCACCAGCCTCGAATGGGGCATCCCCGTCCCCGACGGTAGCGGCGTGATCTACGTCTGGTTCGACGCCCTGCTGAACTACATTACCGCAATCGGCTGGGCGACGGATCGCGCGACGTTCGAGAAGTACTGGCCGGCGTCCGTGCAGTTGGTCGGCAAGGAGATCGCGCGCTTCCACACGATCATCTGGCCGGCAATTCTGTGGGCGCTGGGCGAAGTCGCACCGCAGCAGGTCTACGCGCACGGCTGGATCACGCTCGACGGACAAAAGATCGGCAAATCGCTGGGTAACGCGGTCGACCCGATCGCGCTGGCAGAAACGTTCGGCGCGGATTCCCTACGCTATTTCTTGCTGCGCGAAGCGCCCTTCGGCAGCGACTTCTCGTATTCGGAAGAGAAGATCGTACAGCGCCACAACAACGATCTGGGCAACGATCTGGGCAACCTGCTGCGCCGGTCGCTGGCGATGCTTGCGAAATATCGTAACGGGGTCGTACCCGAGGCCGACGAGGCCAGCGAGTTCGGGCCACGGTTTACCGATTTGCCGCAGCGCGTTCGCGCCAAGATTCTCGCGTTGGATTTCCGGGACGCGCTCGAACAGATCTGGCAACTGGTCACCGCGCTCAACCGCGCCATCGACGAACGCAAGCCGTGGACCCTCTTTAAAGAAGGCAGGAGCGCCGAACTGGACGCCCTGCTCTACGATCTGTGCGAAGGTTTGCGGTGGCTAGCCGCGATGCTGCACCCGTTCATGCCCGAACGCTCCGCCGAAATGTGGCGCCAGCTGGGCGAGCCGGGCGACATCGGCGCCGATTGGGACCTCTCGCTCGTCTGGGGCGGCATCGGCGCCGGCACCATCACCGCCCCCGCCCAAGCCCTCTTCCCCCGCATCGAGTTGCCGCCCGCCGAAACGCCCGCATAGCAAGTGGTGTCGTGGCAAGCGAAGCGAGTGGTGTCAGTGTCTGTGTCATGGCGGCTGGCACGATGATCGATACGCACGCGCACGTGCACGATCGGCAATTCGATGGGGACCGGGACGAGGTCGTGGCGCGAGCGCGGGACGCGGGCGTCGCGCAGATCGTTACGGTTGGGTGCGATGTGGCGGACAGCGCGCGCGCGATTGCGACGGCGAAGCGGTATGGGTTGAAGGCATCCGTTGGAATCCATCCCCACGAAGCCAAGGACGTACCGGCGGATCTCGATGCGGCGTTCGATGCGCTGCTCGAAGAGTGCGTCGTCGCGATCGGCGAGACGGGATTAGACTATTACTACGATCACAGCCCGCGCGACGCGCAGGCGCGAGCGCTGCGAGCGCAGATTCGCTACGCTCGCAAGCGCGATCTGACGGTGATCTTTCACCATCGCGATGCCTACGACGATTTCATCGCGATCTTGCGTGAAGAGTTCGCGCCGGGCATGCGCGGGGTGATCCATTGCTTCACGGGCGATGCGACCCAGGCCAAGACCTACGTCGAGGAATTCGGTCTGCGCTTGGGGATCGGCGGAGTGCTCACGTTCAAGACGGCCGATGCGCTGCGCGAGGCGGTTCGCGCGGTCGGGCTCGGCCCGTTGATCTTGGAGACCGATTGTCCCTACCTCGCGCCGATTCCGCACCGCGGCAAACGCAACGAGCCGGCCTTCATCGGCGCGACCGCCGCGCGACTGGCCGACGTGCTCGACGTTCCGCTCGACGACGTCTTGACGCGCACCAACGCCACCACTCGCGCGCTCTTCAAATTGTCGTAGCGTGCTCCCAGCGGTCTTCGAATGCGGAGCGCAAGTGTGCGATGACGCGCGGCGCGTCCGTGCGCAAACCCCAATCGCGTTGGTCGGGGCGACCGTAGGTTCCGTTTGCCGAACCGATCCACGCGTGCGTTCCCGCGACGGCGAACTTTTCGGTCGACGTGCAAGCGCGAACCGCGACGCCTACGCCGCGCCCTTACAGTGCAAACCGTCGACGAGGGCAGCGTCGGCCCCCAGCGACCGCAGGCGTGCGACGGCCGACGCGTTGGCCCGGCCGGCACCCGCGTCGCGATAGGGCGATGATTCGGCCCGAACGACGATGTGGGCGCCCCGTCGCGCCGCGTCCTCGAGCGCGGTCATCAGGCCGCCCGGGTGCAAGAGGTAGGCGCCCACGACGATTTCGTGGCCGGCGCGCAGGGCGCGTTCGACCTGTGGCACGCAAGACAGCGCGATCATGACGGTTTCCATCCCGCCGGAGGGCCGCACGACAAGGGGCCCGCGAGGCTGCCGGAGAGAAAGCATGGCGCCCACCCATGATCTCCGATACTCCCGGTCCGCCGCAGCACGACAAAGGCGCCTTCGTCCGCGAGATGTTCGCTCGGATCGCGCCGCGCTACGACGCGGCCAACCGCGTGATCAGTGCCGGCATGGACGAAGGCTGGCGCAAGCGCGCGATCGCGATCTTGAACGCTCCGCGCGGCGGCCGCGTGCTGGACCTGTGCTGCGGCACCGGCGACGTGGTCTTTCACTTGCTGCGCACCGATCCGACGCTGCGCGTGACGGGCGTGGATTTCTGCGCGCCGATGCTCGACGGAGCGCGGGCGCGCGCCCCGCGCGAAGCGCGCGGAAGCGCGACCTTCGTCGAAGGCGATGCGATGGCGCTGCCTTTTGCCGACCGCAGCTTCGACGGCGCGACCATGGGGTTTGCGCTGCGCAACGTCGTCGATCTCGACGAAGTTTTGCGCGAGATTCGGCGCGTGCTCGTACCGGGCGCGCGATTCGTCAACCTCGATATGTCTAAAGCGCCCAACGCCCTGTGGAAGCGCTGCTTCGACCTCTACTTTTACAAGATCGTGCCCTTGATCGGCGGGGCGATCGGCGGCTCGCGTCAGGCGTACACCTATCTCCCGCAATCGCTGACGCATCACCCCGACGCGCCGGCGCTGCGCGCGCGCTTCGAGGGCGCCGGCTTCGTCGACTGCGGCTTCGTCGCGGTGATGGGCGGATCGGTCGCCATCCACTACGGAACCGCCGCATGATCGCCGACGAGAAACGGCTCGACTCGCTGGTCGAGCAGTTCTTCCGCGAATCGTTTTCGACCGACAACCCGGTCATCACCGAGGCGATCAAACGCCTGTTGGCCGCGGGCGGCAAGCGGCTTCGACCGCGCATCACGCTGCTGGCCGCCGCCACGTGCGGCGGGCAGCCGCTCGATCATCTGCAGTTGGGCGCCTACATGGAGTTGATCCACGTCGCGACGCTGATTCACGACGACGTCGTCGATCGTGCCGACATGCGGCGCGGCGTCAACGCGACGGCGATCGACTACGGCAACCGCATCAGCGTCTTAGCCGGGGACTACCTGTTCGCGTGGATCTTCAAGAACGTCACCGCCAACTATCCGCCGCCGGTTCCGCACATTCTTTCGGCCACTTTGGCGGACATCTGCGATGGCGAAGTGCTGCAGTTGCGCGCCTTGGGAAAACTCGACGTCGGCACGAACGCCTATCTTGAGGTCGCGCGCAAGAAGACCGCCTCGCTGTTCGTCGCATCGGCGCAGTGCGGGGCAATCATGGGCGGCGGCGGCCCGGAGGCCATCGACGCGCTGCGCGTCTTCGGCGATTGCTATGGCATCGCGTTTCAAATGAACGACGATCTGCTCGACGTGACCGCCGACCAGCAGACGCTCGGGAAACCCGTCGGCAACGATCTGGCCGAGCGCAAGATGACGATTCCATTAATTCTCGCCTTGCGCGACGGTGACGCCGCCTTCCGCGAGCTCGTCGCACGGTGTTACGATGGAGGCGACGACGGTGCCATCCCCGCAATCCTCGAGGGAATCGCTCGGCACGGCGGGCTCTCGGGCACGCGCCGCGAGATCGCGCAATTCGTCGGCCGGGCCAAGACCGCGCTGGCGCGCCTGGGAGCATCGGGCGCCAAGGCCGAACTGGAACGTCTGGCCGACGCACTCATCGACGACGAGGAGATCCCACGCTCATGACCCTTCATCCACTATTCGCACTCGACACGCCGATCATCTTGCTCATCATCGCCGGCCTGGCCGTCCTGCTGTTCGGCGCAGACCGCCTGCCCAAACTCGCGCGCAGCGCGGGCCAAGCCAAGAAAGAGTTCCTCGCCGGTCAGGCCGAGGCCGACGCCGCCGAAATCAAGGCGCGCGAGGACGCGCGTCTGGCCGCGCAATCGCGACAATCCGACGTCGCCAACAATACCGAAGCCGGCGCGATCTCCGGTCAATCGATCCCGCCTCCCACGCCGGGATCGGGTACTCGGAGTTCTTGAGGCCTCCTCATTAGATTGTTAGCCGATCGGTGGGATCAAAAGGAGATGCCGTTCACCGAGCATCTCCGCGAACTTCGAAACCGCCTCCTGATTGCGCTGGGCACGGTGGCCGGGATTGCGGTCCTGCTGTTCTGGCCGGCGCAGTTCGGTATTCGCTGGATCGTTGCGACGTATTTTCGCGGCGTCGAACTGCATGCGTTCGGACCTGCCGACGTCATCCTCACCGAGGTCAAGCTCTCGTTCGTGGGCGGCATCGTCTTGGGGTTGCCGGTCCTGCTGTTTCAACTTTGGATGTTCGTGGTTCCGGCGTTCCATCCGCGCACGCGCCGTTTGGTCTATGCGTTCATCGTTCCGTCGATATTCCTGTCGTTCTGCGGGCTAGCGTTCGCACACTTCGTGGTGGTCCCGCGCGTGGTGTGGGCGCTCATCAACATCACCCAAGGCGTCGCCATCCCGACGTTCGGCATCGCCCAAACGCTCAGCTTCGTCTTAATTCTGTTCGCGCTGTTCGCGGTGATCTTTCAGCTGCCCATCGTGATGGTCGCGCTGGCGCGCGTCGGCGTCGTCAACGCGCCGATGCTCAAGAAATATCGACGCCACGCGCTCTTCGGGTTCGTCGTGGTCGCCGGCCTGGCCGCGCCCGACGGCAGCCCGATTACGATGGCCCTGCTGGCCGTTCCGATGTACGTCCTCTACGAAATTTCCATTTGGGCCATCATCATCCTCGAAAAGTCGTGGAAACGCGGCGAGCCCCAAGCCTAGGATGAACCGATGACGGCCGTCAGGGCGCTCTACAGCGATTTCGTCAGCACGTTCGGCAACGTGCTGTTCGCGGTGATGCTGTTCGTCGTCTGGGGCCTGCTCACGCTCGCCGGCGTCATCATCCAGCAAAACCAGGATCCGACGGTATACTTTTCGGCCTATGCGGCGCCGATCGCCCGCGCGATCCTGCGGTTGGGCTTCGACAACATCTACCACAGCCCGTGGTACGTCGGAATCATCGGACTGATTCTGGTTTCGCTGACGGTCTGCACGTTCAAGCGCGTGATCCCGGCCCGTTTGCCTCCGCTGCATCCGGTCAAGATCGAAAAGATTCCGCTCAACGCCGCGGTCGAGGTCCCCGGCGACGTGCCGTCGGTGCGCGCCGCGGTCGAACGATTCTTCGTCGGACGCGGCTGGGGAATACGCAATCGAGCCTTCGACGGCGTCGAGTGGACCTTTGCCGACAAGTTCAACTGGGCGCGCCGCGGGGTGCTGGTCGCACATTTAGGCTTCGTGATCATCGCGATCGGCACGACGATCTATTGGGCGCGCGGGTTCTCCGGCGAGACGGCAATCGTCACCGGTCAAACCGCGCAGATTCCGCAAACGCACGCGCTCTTGCGTTTGAATAGCTTCGGCTATACGATCCAACCCGTGGCCACCAAGAGCGGCATCGTCTACCAGCCGATCGACTACGTCTCGCACGTCACCGTCACCGGAAAAGACGGCATTCCCAAAGCGATGACGGTGCGCGTGAACCACCCCATCGATATCGACGGTACGCTCTACTATCAAGCCGCGTACGGTTTCGGCATGCGCTTTAAGGTGACGCATGACGGGAAGATCGATCCCGCGCTCTCCAATCGCGTCTTGATGGAAGGCGACGCCTTGCAGATTCCCGGCTCGCAACGCAGCGTGCGTTACGACCGCTTCGTCCCCACGGTCGATAAAGCCACCGGCCAGCCGGGTCCCGACCCTCGCGTCAACAATCCCGCGAATGTGTTGAGCGCATTCGACGGCGCCCAGCCGCTGGGCAGCGTGCTGGTTCCGCTCGCGACCGCGATCGATCTGGGCGGCGGCTGGAGCGTCACGCCGCAACGATACGTGATGTACAGCGGTTTTCAGTACCGCTACGACCCGGGGATGCCGCTGGTCGGGGCGGGCGCGTTCGTCCTGCTCGCGGGCCTCGTGATCGCGTTCTACTTCTTGCCGGCACGGCTCTACGTTCGCGTCGATCCGGCCGGCGAGGGCACCAGCACGGTCGGCATCGCCGCGACGACGGTCAAGGGATACGACATGTACGAAACGCAGTTTAACGATCTGATCGCAGCGTTGCGAAGCTTTTCTTAAGGAGTACGACCATGCCGCACAAGATGCCACTAGACGAGGTGCTGATCGTCATCGCGTTGGCGTCGTACGTGATCGGCGCGCTGTCGCTGCTGGTCTACTTCTTTTCGCGTGAAGACTGGCTGCGCAACCTCGGCGCCACGCTGGCCGTCGCCGGCTGCATCGTGCAGTTCGCGCAGCTGATCGCTCGCTACGAAACGACGCACATCTGGCCGCTGCTCAACCTCTACGGCTCGCTCTCGCTGTTCGCGGCGATGGGCGTGGCGATCTTCAGCGTCTTCGCCTTCCGCTACAAGCTGTGGTTCGCCGGCGCCTTGGTGCTGGCCATCGCGGCGATCGCGCTGGCCTATGGCGTCACCTGGGACGAAGGCACGATGCCCGCGGTCCCCTCGTTGCAATCCTATTGGGCGAAAATCCACGTTCCGCTGGTCGTCTCGGCCTACGGCGCGTTCCTGGTCTCGTTCGTCTTCTCGATCCTCTACCTCGTAAAATACTACGCCGAGCTTGCCGTCGCCGGCGGCAAGGTGGCATCGCAGATGGGAACCGACGTCGTCGGCGCGGCGCTACGCGTTACGCCGACCTATATGATCGCCCGGATCGCGCTTGAAGATGCCGGAGTCCCGGTCGATACCGTAGCCGCAGAGCCCGGCGAAGCCATCGTAGCCGGCAGCCCCATGTCGTCGTGGTTGGCAACGTTGCCGTCGCTCGGACAGATCGACGTGCTGACCTATCGGGCGGTCGCGGTTGGGCTGCCGCTGCTCACGTTGGGCATTATCACCGGCGCGATGTGGGCGCACGAATCGTGGGGCGCCTACTGGCAGTGGGATCCCAAGGAAACCGCTGCGCTGTTTTCGTGGATCGTCTATGCGATCTACATGCATCTGCACACCCGCGCGGCCTGGAAGGGTTTGCGCACTTCCTGGATCTGCGTCGCGGGCTTCGCCTCGATCGTCTTCTGCTACCTCGGCGTCAACATCTGGATCTCCGGCCTGCACTCCTACAAAATGTAGTCACGGCGCTCGGCGCAGTGTCATGGCACAGCCCGCGGTGTCATGGCGGGGATATATCGCTTCGGGACCGCCGCCCGTCCGAGGTTTGTCCGAGCGTCGTACGGAGGGGGGCCGTAGAATCGGGACAAAAGGACAGGATTGCCCATTTCAGAGCTCGGGCGGCCAGTTTGCCTTTCCGGAGAAGAGCCTTTGTCGAACGATCATCGCGGACCCAGCGCCTACGACGACCCGGGGACGCCCGAAGAGATTACGCGTCGCACGTTCATGGCCAACGCTACCATCACGCTCAGCGGCATCATCGGCCTCGGCCTGGCGATTCCGATTATCGGTTCGCTGATTCCCAAGACGGGCGCCGGCGCCATCACGTGGTCGGCGCTGGACGCTGCCGGCTTCAAGCAGTTGCAAGACTCGACCAATACGCCCGTCCAAATCAACTTCACGCTGACGGGCAAGGACGCGTATTTGCCGGAGCAGCAATCGCCCGAATCGGTGTGGGGCGTCAAGGTCTCGATGGACAAGTTCAAGGCGGCGCGCCCGGACATCTACGAGAACCCCAAGGGCAACGTGCCCTATCCGGCGGTCAATATGGGCTTCGCGATTTTTAGCCCGATCTGCCCGCACCTCGGATGCCGCTACGATTACAAGCCCGATCGCGGCATGTTTGCGTGCCCGTGCCACGGGTCGACGTACGATAACGACGGCAAGCATCTCGCCGGGCCCGCCACGCGCGGCCTCGATCCGCTGCCGTTGCGCGAACAGAACGGCAAGGCGGAGATAACGTGGATACGCTACGCTCCGACGATCCCCGATCGCATCGTCGTTTCCTACATCAACTGACGCAAGAGAGATAGGTACAGGCACTATGCTCAACTGGATCGAGCGGCGCACCGGTTTCGTTTCGATGACAAAGGACTTCCTGACCGAGGATATTCCGGGCGGCGCGAGTTATTGGTACGTCTTCGGCAGCGCCACGTTGTTCGCGATGATCTTGCAGATCGTCACCGGCATCTTCCTGACGTTCTTTTACGCTCCGTCGGCCAACACGGCCTACGAGTCGACCCAGGCGATCTACCACAACGGATTCCAGCATTTCGTACTCTCGATGCACTACTGGGGCGCCTCGGCGATGATCGCCCTGGTCTTCTTACATCTGCTCCAAGTCGTGATCTTCGGTGCGTACAAATCGCCGCGCGAAATTCAATGGATCGTCGGCGTCCTGCTGCTGCTGGTTACGATGGTCCTCGGACTTACCGGGTACCTCTTGCCGTGGGATCTCGACGCTTACGCGGCGTCGCAAGTCGCCATCAACCTCACCCTGCAGATGCCCGTGATCGGCCAGTGGATTCAATACTTCGCACAAGACGGCACGACGCTGGGAACGTTGACGATCAATCGCTTCTTCGGCCTGCACGTATGGCTGATGCCGGCCGCCTTGATCGCGCTGGTCGGCGCGCACTTGGCGATCTTTCGCTGGAACGGGCCGGCCGGACCGCCGGTCGCGGATCCGCGTCCGCTCAAGTCGGGGCGGTTTTTCCCGGATCAGATATTCATGGACACGGTCGTGTCGTTCGGCATCTTCGCGATCATTGTTTTTCTGTCGTTCGTGTTTCCGCCGTTCCTCGATCTCAAAGCCGATCCGGCCAATGCCACGTTCATACCGTATCCGGCCTGGTACTTTCTCGATCTCTTTGGCCTGCTCAACCTGATGCCCGGCGCGTTTGAAGTCGTCGGCGCGATCGTCATTCCGGGCATCGCCACGCTGATTTTGTTCCTGCTGCCGTGGATCGATCGCAGTACGACGCGTACGACCGGCTCGCGCAAGTTTATCCTGTGGCTGACCGCAATCTCGCTGATCATCATGTTGACCTTGACCTTCTGGAGTCAACACCAGATCGTCGTTCAAGAACAAACCGCACCGGCTCCGCCGCCGCCGGCGGCGGCAACAACAACAACCGCGACGAAGACGCCCGCGAGCGGCGGCCCCGTGCTCGGCGCGGCCGCATCGGCGACGGCCGGCGCCGCGGTCTTCTCGACCAATTGTTCGTCATGTCACGGCGCGCTGGGGCAAGGGACGCCCGGCGCGTTTCCACCCCTGGCCAACAATCCCGTCGTCACCGGCGATCCCAACAAAGTGATCGGCATCGTGCTCGACGGTTTGCACGGAGCGATCACCGTCAACGGTGCGACCTACAACGGCATGATGCCCAGTTGGAAGGGAACGCTCTCCAACGGCGACGTCGCGAACGTCATCACCTACATCCGCGGATCGCTGGGCAACAAAGCCGGCCCCGTAACCAAAGCGCAGGTCGACGCCTACAAACCCTAGCGCGCCCCGCAGCGCGGGCCCGTGTAGAGAAACGCGAGGTCGCGGCCCGAACGGGCGACAACGCGTCGCGTGCGGCCGTAGGTCGGATCGACGGGAGGGCGTTTGGCCGGCGCGACGACGAAGACGCGGGCGGCCGAGCAGATGACGTTGCGTGCCAACATCTCGCCGCGGCTTTGCGTGACGTCGGGTGCGGCCAGTACGTACACCTTGGGCGCCGTATAAAACAGCAGCGAATTGCTGCCCGACGTGCTTTGGATCGCAACGATGTCGCCGGGGCGGCGCTGCGCGTCGATCGCGGCGGCCAGCGATGGAATCGGTTTGAACGCTTCGGCCTTGGGCAACCCCACCAGCGCCAGCACGTCGATCGCTACGAACATCGCCACACCCAGCCCGTACGGCGCAATCGCCGCAAAGCGGTCCCGCGCCAGCAAGAGCGCGCTGACGATCGCGCCGGTGAAGATCGTCGCACCCAGCCCGACGAGCACGGGCAGCAGCGCCGATTCCGCCGACGCGAACTTGTTGTCTCGCACGAATATCCCGATGGCGACCGCGACCAAACCGATGAAGATTGGTACCGACGCCGCCGAGATCACTGCGGCGCGGTTGACGCCGCGACGCGCGACGTGATCGAAATACAGTCCCACCGCCAGCGCCAGTGCCGGAAGTTCCAGCGCGATGTAGTTGGGCAACTTCGTCTTGGCAAAACTAAAGAACAGCAGCGGAACGACGGTCCAAACGATCGCCAATCGAACCAACCGCGCGATCTCGGGCGTCGGCGTCGCGAGTCTCAGGCCGCGGATCGCCCACCACAACGCAACCGGCAAGAACGCGATCCAGGGAAAGAACCCGACGATCGCAACCGGCAAATAGTACCACCACGGGCCGGCTTGATTCTCGATGACGCCCGTGTAGCGTCCGATCGTGTAGTGACCGATCATGACGACCAGCGCGTGTCCGCCCTGCGTGGCGTAGATTGCGGCGAACCACGGCACGACGATCACGGCAAACGCGCCCAATCCCACCAGCCATCCGCGCCACGTGGGCAACGGCGTCGGTTCGGAGCGCCGGTTCCACAACGCATAGACGCCGATCACCAGCAACGCCACGACCGGAGCCACCGGCCCTTTGGCCAGGAACCCGAACGCCGCCGCGACCCAGCCGTAGACGAAGTACCGGTCGCGACCGGTCTGCAGGGCGCGGAACCACCAGAACACCGCTAACGCGACGGCGAGGTCGAGCAGCGCGTCCATGATCGCCAGGCGACCGACCACCGCCTGCATCAGCGACGTTGAAAGGATCACGCTGGCGAAAATGCCGACGCGCGTTCCGGCTTGGCGCGAGACCGCGTAGGCGGTCATGCCGCCCATCGCGATGGTCGCCAGCGCCGACGGCAGTCGCAACGCCAGCGGCCCGATTTTCAGGAGCATCGAGAAAACCGCCGCGATCCAAAAATAGAGCGGCGGCTGGACGAACCAGGCCGCGCCGTTAAGATGCATCACGAGCCAGTCGTGACTGGAAAGGACTTCGCGCGCGACCTCGCCGTACGCGGTCTCGCTATTGTCCCACAGGGTGCCGGCGCCCAGTCCGGGGAGGGTGATGAGCGCCGCGACGATGCTTCCGACGATCGCCGCACGCGCGGGACGTTCCGCCATGTCCGGCAGTTGTTAGCGATGGCGCCGCGGAAGTCTTGCGCACCGCCATGCCTCTCTTTCTCTCGCTCCGCCTGACCGGACGCCGCGCGCTGGTCGTCGGCGGCGGAACCGTCGCGTTACGCAAGACCCGCAGCCTGCTCGATGCCGGCGCGACGGTACGAGTCGTCGCGCCGTCGATCCTTCCCGAGCTGCGCGAGTTACTGGCCGACGATGCCGCCCGTCTCGAGCGGGCGTACGAGTCGCGCGATATCGCCGATGCGTTCGTCGTCGTCGTGGCCACGGGCGACGACGCGATCAACGAGCGCGTCGCAGCTGACGCCCGCGCCGCCGGCGCGATCGTCGTCGACGCAACGCAATCGCAGCGCGGCGACGCGACCATGCTCGCGCTCGCGCGCCTGGGCGACCTCACGGTCGCGGTCGATTCGGGCGGCTCGTCGCCGGCGTTTGCCAAGCGCGTCGCCGGCGACATCAAGGAACGCTTGGGCGAGGTCTACGGCCGCGCGGCGCGCGTGCTCGCACACGCACGCACGTACGTCCTGGCGGTCGTGCCGGCGGGCGAACGCGCGCCCGTATTGCGCGCGCTGTGCGACCTGCCGGTCGAGACGCTGGGCGCGATGAATCCTGTCGAAATCGAGCACGAAGCCGAGGCCGCGATCGATCGGCTGCGCGGCAAAGAGGAAGCGCCGACGCCGCGCACGGCAATCTGCGCGTCGCGCGCAAGCGCGTTGGCACTGGTGCAAACGCGCACGGTCGCCGCCCGCTTGGCGCGTCGTGGAATCGCCACTACGATCTTGACCGTCACCACGACCGGCGATCGCGTGCAAGATAAGCCGCTAGCTTCCATCGGCGCGCAGAGCCTCTTCGTGAAAGAACTGGAACGCGCGCTGCAAGCGCGCGACGCCGACTATGCCGTGCATTCGTGTAAGGACCTCCCGACCGCGCTTCCCGACGACATGGCGATCGTTGCGATCTCCGCGCGCGAAGATCCGCGCGATGCCTTCTGCAGCGAGCGCTACGAAACGTTCGCCGCCCTTGCGCCGGGCGCGACCGTCGGGACGTCGAGCTTGCGGCGCCGCGCACAGTTGGCCGCGTTGCGCCCCGACCTTCGCTACGACGACTTGCGCGGTAACGTGGATACGCGCTTGCGAAAGCTGCGCGACGGGCAATACGACGCAATCGTCCTGGCCGCCGCGGGCTTGGCGCGGTTGAACGTTCGCGCGACATACACCGTGCCGTTTTCCATCGACGAGATCGTTCCGGCCGTCGCGCAGGGCGCGCTGGCGGTCGAAACGCGCGCGGGCGACGACGCCTTGGGCGCCGAACTGCGCGCCGCGATCAACGATGAAACGACCGAGCGAGCCGTCGCGTGCGAGCGCGCGGCGCTGGCCGCCCTGCAAGGTGGCTGTCAGGCGCCGATCGGCATCCACGCCTGCCTGGAGGGCGGACGCACGATCGTGCGCGGCGTCGTCGCGACCACCGACGGCTCGAAGGTCGTGCGCGCGACGATCGGCGGCGACGTCGACTCGCTCGAAAGCGCGCGAAGCCTCGGGGTGGCACTCGCCGACAACCTGCTCGCGCAGGGCGCGGGCGTCATCGTCGCGGCGTTGTCGCGCCCCGATTTTCAACCCCTGTCGGGCCGCGCGATCGTGCTTCCGCGCACGCTTCCCCGCCCCAGCCGCATCGCCGCGGCGTTGCGCGACGCCGGTGCGGTCGTGCACGAACTGCGCGCGGAAACGCCCTTTCCGGGCGCCGCGCCGGATCTGCTGGTCTTTGCTTCCAGTGGCTCGGTCGGCGTGGCGGGCCCCTATCTCGCCCATCTCGCTGCATCTGGGATTCGGCCCGCCGTCGCGGTGATGGGGCCGCAGACGCGCGAGGCCGCCGAAACCGCCGGCCTGGACGTTGCGCTCGAGGCGCCCGAGCCCGGGATCGACCTGCTCGTGGGGTTGGTCTGCGACTATCTCGAAGGGTCGGCGCGGTGATCTATCGTCCGCGCCGCCTGCGCCGCAGCCACGGCATCCGAGCCCTCGTCCGCGAGCATCACGTTCGCCTCGACCGTCTGATCCAACCGCTCTTCGTCGCCGAACGCGACGCCGATGCCGGTCCGATTTCGTCGATGCCGGGCATCTCGCGAATGACCGTCGAGCAAACCGTCGCCGAAGCGCGCGCGCTGGCGGATTTGGGCATCGGCGGCGTGCTGCTCTTCGGCATCCCGGCGCACAAAGACGCGGCCGCGACCTCCAACTACGATCCCGACGGCGTCGTCCAGCGCGCGATCCGCGCGATCAAAGCCGCTTCTCCCGACACGACCGTCGTGGCCGACTTGTGCAACTGCGAATACACCGACCACGGTCACTGCGGCATCGTCGATCAATACGGCTGCATCGATAACGACGCCAGCGTCGCGTTGCTCGTGAAGACCGCACTGACCTATGCCGATGCCGGCGTCGACATCATCGCGCCGTCGGACATGATGGACGGCCGGGTCGAAGCGCTCCGCAGCGCGCTCGACGCGCACGGTCATTCCAATTTGGCGATCATGGCCTACAGCGTGAAATACGCGTCGGCATTCTACGGCCCGTTTCGCGAAGCCGCCGGTTCGGCGCCCCGGTTCGGGGATCGACGGACGTATCAGATGGACCCCGCCAACGCCCGCGAGGCGCTGCGCGAGATCTCGCTGGACATCGACGAGGGCGCGGACATCGTTATGGTCAAGCCCGGACTGCCGTACCTGGATATCGTTCGGTCCGCGCGCGATGCGTTCGACGTTCCGATCGCGGTCTACAACGTCAGCGGGGAATACTCGATGCTCAAGGCGGCGATCGCCAACGGGTGGCTCGACGGCGATCGCGCGATCGACGAAACGCTCGCGAGCTTCGTGCGCGCCGGCGCGGACATCATCATCACGTACTTTGCCAAAGAGTACGCCGCCCGAGTAGGTCGGTAGCCCGTGAAGATCGAGCGATCGATTTCCGCCTTCGTGCGCGCGCGCGAATCGATCGCCGGCGGCGTGAACTCGCCGGTGCGCGCGTTTAAAGCCGTCGGCGGCTCGCCGGTCTTTATGAAGAGCGGCAAGGGTGCGACCTTGACCGATCTCGACGATCACGAATATATCGACTACGTGATGTCGTGGGGGCCGCTGCTGCTGGGGCACGCGCATCCCGCCGTCGTAAAGGCGATCACCAACGCCGCGCTGCGCGGTTCGTCGTTCGGAACGCCCACCGAAGCCGAGAGCGAACTGGCCGAATTGATTCGCGCGATGATGCCGTCGATCGAACGCATTCGCTTCACCTCCAGCGGTACCGAAGCGACGATGAGCGCGGTCAGGCTCGCGCGCGGCTTCACCCATCGCGAAAAGATCGTGAAGTTCGCGGGCTGTTACCACGGGCACGCCGATGCGTTCCTGATCGCCGCGGGTTCGGGCGCGCTGACCAACGGCGTCCCGACCTCGCCGGGCATCACCCAAGGGACCGCGCGCGACACGATCGTGCTGCCGTTCAACGATCCGCAAGCCGTCGCCGACGCGTTCGAGGCGCATCGCGACGAGATCGCCGCGGTGATCGTCGAGCCGTACGCGGGAAACATGGGGTTGGTGCTGCCGCGCGTGGGTTATCTGCAAACCCTGCGCACCCTCTGCACGCAACACGGTGCGCTGTTGATCTTCGACGAGGTGATGACGGGATTTCGGGTGGCGCGCGGCGGCGTGCAATCCATCGAGAACGTCGTGCCCGACCTCACGACCTTGGGCAAGGTCATCGGCGGCGGCCTGCCGGTCGGCTCGTTCGGCGGACGACAAGAGATCATGGCATCGCTCTCCCCCGATGGTCCGGTCTATCAAGCCGGCACGCTTTCGGGCAACCCGCTGGCGATGGCCGCCGGCATCGCGACCTTGCGGATCGTGCGCGAAGACGCAACGATGTTCGAACGTTTGGACGTGCTGACAAAACTGCTCTGTGACGGCCTTCACGAAGTGTTCCTCAAACACGGTATCGCGCACTACAGCACGCACGCCGGATCGATGTTTTGCACCTTCTTTACCCCCGGCCCGGTCGACGATCTGGCCGGCGCGATGCAATCGGATACGGCCTTCTACGCAAAATATTTTCATGC
This sequence comes from Vulcanimicrobiaceae bacterium, assembly GCA_036510515.1. Classification (GTDB taxonomy): domain Bacteria; phylum Vulcanimicrobiota; class Vulcanimicrobiia; order Vulcanimicrobiales; family Vulcanimicrobiaceae; genus JALYSX01. The sequence goes on along the minus strand of DATCDS010000047.1, from coordinate 28,623 downwards.
CATGCTGGATCGCGGGGCGTACTTCGCACCCGCGCAGTTCGAAGCTGGGTTCGTCTCGACGGCACACACCACGCACGAGATCGAGCAGACGATCGCGGCCGCCGACGCGGCCCTGCTCGACCTTGCGATAAATCCGCTAGGCGTGGCCGCGGGCGCGCCCTAACATGGTACAGTAATGCCGGTCGTCTGCTTGGGGCTTTCGCATCGCACCGCGCCCGTCGACGTGCGCGAACGCCACGCATTCCCTGCCGCCCGCATGGGCGAAGCGCTGGTGGCCCTGCGCGACTACTCATCGGTACGCGAAGCGGCGATGCTGCAGACCTGCGGACGGATCGAGATCTACGCCGAGGTCGACGATTACGAACTGGGCGTGGAACAGCTCAAGACGTTCTTGGGAAACTTTCGTCACGCGTCGGTCGATTACGATCTCAACTCGTATCTCTACACTCACCTGGGCAAACAGGCGGTCGACCATCTGTTCCACGTCAGCACCGGTTTGGACTCGATGCTGATCGGCGAGGCCGAGATCCTCGGACAAGTCAAGGACGCCTACCACCAAGCGCATCAAGCGCGCTCGCTGGGCGCGTCGCTGCATCGTCTCTTCCGCGAAGCGCTGAACGCCGGGAAGAGCGCGCGCGCACAAACGCGGATCGGCGACGAATCGACTTCGATCGCGACCGCCGCGATCGACGCGGCCAAACAACGGCTGGGAACCCTTGCGGATACGACGGTCGTGGTCATCGGAGCCGGCAAGATGGGGCGCAGCGCTGTGCGACGCTTGCGTCAAGAAGGCGTCGCACATTTGATCGTGATCAATCGAACGTCGCCGCGCGCGCAAGAACTCGTCGACGAGGCGGGTTTCGGCCGCGCCGCCGGCATGCCCGCGCTGGCGCACGCGCTCGCGGAGGCAGATGTGGCGATCGCGTCGACGGGCGCGTCGGATTTCATTCTCACGCCGACGAACGTTGCGGCGGCGATGCAGGCCAGGCCGCACCGCCCGCTCTTCGTCGTCGATATCGCCGTTCCGCGCGATGCCGATCCCGAGATCGCGTCGATCGACAACGTCGCGTTGGTCGACGTCGACGGCTTACGCGGTATCGTGGACGAGAAGCTCGAGGTGCGTCGCGAGGCGATTCCCGAAGTCGAAGAGATCATCGCGGAGTACGTCGCCCGCTACAGTCAATGGTACCGCTCGCGGCTGGCCGTGCCCGTCGTCGCCTCGCTCACGCAAAAGGCCGAAGCGATCCGCGCCGCCGAGGTCGAGCGGTTGCTCTCGCGCTGCCCGGAGTTGACCGAGCGCGAACGCCTGCTGGTCGTCGGCATGTCGATGACCGTCGTCTCCAAGCTCTTGCATTCCGTCGTCACCAAGATTCGCGACAAAGCCGTCAGCAATCACGACGAAGCACTTTCGCACGCACGCGTGCTCGACGAGCTCTTCGAACTCAACCTCGCCGAAGCGGTCTCCACGCTCGTGCCGCATGGGCTCGGGCTCGACGTTGACGACCGGATCGGTTAGCCTGATCGGCGCGGGGCCCGGGGATCCCGGCCTGCTGACCCTCAACGCCGCGCGCGCCTTACGCGACGCCGACGTCTTGCTCTACGACGCGTTAGCCGCCGACGCGGTCGTCGCGCTCGCGCCGGCCGCTTGCGAGAAGATCTTTGTCGGTAAGCGGGGCGGCAACCATACGATGCCGCAAGATCGAATCGAAGCGTTGATGATCGAGCGAGCGCGCGACGGAAAGCGCGTCGCGCGGCTCAAGGGCGGCGACCCGTTCGTCTTGGGTCGAGGCGGCGAGGAGGCGCAAGCACTGCGCGACGCCGGCATTCCGTTCGAAATCGTTCCGGGTATTTCGTCGGCGATTGCGGCGCCGGCGTACGCCGGGATTCCCGTCACGCATCGCGAGAGCAACGCTTCGTTCACCGTGGCGACCGGCCACGAAGATCCCACCAAACCCGAATCGATGTTGGATTGGAGCAAACTCGCCGATCCGCATCGCACCCTGATCCTGCTGATGGCGATGGCAAATCTAGAGACGATCGCGCGCCGTCTGTGCGAGCACGGACTCGACGCGCAAACGCCGGTCGCGGTCGTCCAAGATGGAACGCGGCCGTCGCAGCGCACCGTCGTCGGAACGCTTGCGACGATCGCGTCCGACGTGGCTCGCGAAAAATTGGAAGCGCCCGCGGTCGTGGTGATCGGCGAGGTGGTGGCGCTGCGCGAGCGCCTCGCGTGGTTCGACAACACGCCGCTCTTCGGTAAGCGCGTGCTGATCACGCGCCCGGTCCATCAAGGCGGCGGCCTCGCCCAAGCGCTATACCGGCGCGGCGCCCAGCCGATCTTCGCACCGACGATCGCGATCGCCCCCGCCGATCCGGCACCGATCGACGGCGCGCTCGAGGCCCTCGACACGTTTGACTGGGTGGTCTTCACCTCGCGCAACGGCGTCGACGCCGTTTTCGATCGACTCGACGCGCGCTCGCGCGACGCGCGCGCGTTCGGGAAAGCGCGCGTCGCGGTCATCGGTCCCAGGACCGCGGCGGCGTTGCAAGCGCGCGGCGTTCGCGCCGATCTGATGCCGCGCGAATACGTCGGCGACGCCGTGGCCGCCGAACTGATCGCTGCGACCGCGCCCAACGATCGCGTCGCGATCTTCCAAGCCGCCGACGCGCCCGATACGATTTCGCGTCTGCTGACCCAAGCGGGGCGTGCGAACGAGGTCGTCGCGGCCTACACGACCACGTCGGTCGCATCGCCCGACCTCGCCCACGATGTCGCCCGCGCCGACATCCTCACGTTCGCCAGCGCGTCGGCCGTCGTCGGATTCGCCCTGGGCTTGGGAAGCGCGTTGCGCGGCGCCACCGCCGGAAAACTGGTGGCATGCATCGGGCCGATCACCGCGCAGGCCGCGCGGGAGGCGGGCCTGCACGTCGACGCGATCGCGCTGGAGTACACGTCGGACGGGTTGCTCGACGCGGTCGAGGAGCATCTATCTCGCTGACGCGCGGCGGCGTGGCGGCGGCGCTCTGCGTCGGCGTCGTCGTCCTGGCGATCGGGCATTGGCCCGCGGCTGCGGTGCTGTTCGCGTTCTTTCTTCCGTCATCGCTGTTGTCGATCGTCGGCCGCGCGCGTAAGACGAGGCTCGTCGACATCGGCAAACACGGTCCGCGCGACGCGTGGCAGGTGCTGGCCAACGGCGGCGTCGCGGCGCTGTGCGCGTTGCTGTCGTTGCGTTTTGGCATGCCCCTGTGGGCGGCGTTCGCCGGTGCATTCGCCGCCGCATCGGCCGACACGTGGGGCACCGAAATCGGCACGCTCGCGCGCGGCGTTCCGCGTTCGATCCTCACCGGCAAGACCGTCGCGGCCGGACTTTCCGGCGCCGTCAGTTGGCAGGGCTCGCTGGCGACCGTTGCGGGCGCGTGCGTCGTCGGCGCCGTTGCCGCGGCGGTCGGCATCGCAGGAATTCTTCCGGTCGCCCTGGGCGGATGCGCCGGCGCGCTGATCGATTCGCTGGCCGGCGCGGGGATTCAAGCCCTTCGTTGGTGTCCGCAGTGCGAGCGCGCCTGCGAAATCGATCCGCACGTCTGCGGAACGCCGACCGTGCTGCGCCGCGGCTTTGCCTGGCTCGGCAACGACGCGGTCAACGCGCTGGCAACGCTCGGCGGCGCGCTGGTCGCAGGGATACTCTGGACCGCGCTGCCAATGATGCGCTGATGGCCGCCGTCTCGTCCAAACAGCTCGCGCAGATCAAGCGTCTGGAGCGCCGCAGTGCCGCCACGCCGCACGCGCGGCTCGCCGCGCTGCCCAACCGGCGCTACGACATCGCGTACATCGATCCGCCCTGGTTTTACTACGGAAGCGCGATCAAGGACGCCGCGGCCGCCAAACACTATCCGCTGATGTCGCCCGACGACCTCGCCGCGCTAGACGTTCGCGCGCTCTTGAACAAACGCGCGGTCGCATTCGTCTGGGCGACCTGCCCGCGCTTGAACTTCGCCATCGACCTGATCGCTCGGTGGGGCCTGCACTACCGCGGCGTCGCCTACGTTTGGGTGAAGACCAACCGCGCCGGGAAGATCATCGCCGGGCAAGGCGTTCCGCCCACGTTTACCAAGCCGACGACCGAACTGCTGTTAGCGGCCACCACGATGCGCACCGGACGCCCGTTCCCGATTCGCAACCTCGCACAGGCCCAAGTCGTGCTCCATCCGCGCGGCGAACATAGCGAGAAGCCCGCGATCTTTCGCGAGCACATCGAATCGCTCTGCGGCGATCGTCCGCGCGTCGAGCTGTTCGCACGCAGCGTCGTCCCCGGCTGGGATGCGTGGGGCGCCGAAGTCGGCAAGCTGGATTCGTCCCGCGGCTCGGTCAGACTGCTAGCGGACTAGACGAACGTCCGCTCGAAGACACGACGCCGGAGGAAACAAGAAAGTGCTCATTCGATCTATGGCTGCTATCCTAGCTGCGGTTCTCTGCTGTGCGGGAATCGGAAGCGCCGCCCAACCCGTGGTTTTCGTCGACGGGAACCTCGTGCTTACGTCGCTGATTTCGCTGAGCGACCTGCACTTGCACGCGTCGGTCGAACGGCTCGAAGGAGTCGCCGCAACGCCGGAGGCGCGCGCGGGAAACTGGGTGCAGGTCGAGAATTTCCTGATGCAGATCGGCCACAGCGACACGTTCGCGGCGCCGTTCTACGCGACCGCAAAGGGCACGTACTGGACGACCGAGCGCGGTCCGCAAAAAGCACTCGTCTCGGATCGCCCGTACTTCAAACGCGCCGAAGCGGGGCTGATCACCGTCGGCGACTTGGTGGTGAGCCGTTCCAGCGGCAAAGAGATCGCGGTGATTGCCGTCCCGATTCGTTCCAACGGCCATTTCGTCGGTTTGATCGGCGCTTCGGTTTACCTCGATCAGCTCAGCGTCTTGCTCACGCAGGAGACGGGAATCGGCGCCGGCACGGTCTTTTGGGCCGTCGACGCGCACGGCATCATCGCCCTGCATAGCGACACGTCCAACATCTTCGTCGATCCGGCAACGTTATCGCCCGAGCTCAAGCGCGTCACGACCGAAATGCTCGCCGGGCACGAGGGCGTTCAAACCTACACGTACCGCGGTAAGAAGCGCACGGTTCTTTATCGCAAATCCGCGCTCACCGGCTGGACGTTCGGGTTCGGCATCGTCCACTCGTAGTACGGAGTCGCTGCGGATGTCCGCAACGGCCGGGTGTATCTCGCATACCCGGCTAGCCGTAGGTTTTTTGTAGGTAGGCGTTGATGGCGTCGTCGTCGTCGGCGATGACGACGTCGCCGTCGACCATGGTCGGGATGCCGGTTTGCCCCGAGATGGCCTTGACGGACGTACGCTGCGCGTGGTCGGAGGGAACGTTGACGTTCTTGTAGTCCAATAGGAGGTCGGTCAGCTTGCTGCGGACCTTGGCGCAGTACGGGCACCACTCGGCTTGATATAGGACGATGTTCGTGTCTCTCATGGACCCTTCCAACGCCCGCGGCCCCGCTTGGGTTGCAGGCATCGCGGCCGCCCCTGTAGGACGGTATTCGGACCATGTTCAGGCGACAGCGACTCCTGGGAATCGCGCTGGCAAGCTCGCTGCTGTTGCACGCGCTGGTCGCGTTGCTGATGCCGTCGCTCTCCGAAAACCCCGGCTTAACCGCCGTCCAAACGGTCTCGTTCGTGCGCGCGCGACGCATCGACGTCGTTCGCCACGACCTTCGGCCGCGACGATCGACCGTCGCGCCGCACAGCGTCGCGGGCGTTACGCTCGCGCCGCAGCGGATCGGCCATCACCAAAAATCACACGCGGTCGAGGTCGCCCCGCGCGAACTCTCGGCCCTGGTGACGCCAGCGGCGCCCGCACAGACATCGGTATGGGGCAACGCGCACGCCGGACTCGCGTCGTCTTCGCCGGCCCCCGTCCCAGCCGTGCAAGCGCAAAGCACGCCCAGTTCAAAGCCGGCCGCCGGCGGCTACATGCCGTTCGGCGCCGACGAGCCCGACCCGGTGATCGATCCGAAATCGCTCGCCCAACTGCACGCGCTGGGCGTGCACGTGACCTTAACGGTCACCGTCGGCGACGACGGAAAGACCAAGATCGTCAACTTCCATCCGCCGCTCGATCCGCAACTCGAATCTCAAGTGCGCGCGGTGCTCTTGGCGGCGAACTGGGATCCCGCGTACTGCGGCGGCGGCGTCCCATGCCAGAAAGACACGGACATAACGCTCTAGCAGGCTCGCAGTCGTTAGAGGATCGATTTCCCCAGTCCCGAGCAAATCAATCCCACCGCGAGCGCCGCGGTTTGATTGCGGTCGTCGAGGATCGGATTGATCTCGACCATTTCGATCGAGCCGAGTTGCCGCGATTCGGCAAGCATCTCCATGAGCAGATGCGCTTCGCGATAGCTCAGGCCGCCTTTGACCGGCGTTCCCGTTCCCGGCGCTTCGCTTGGGTCGATCGCATCCATATCGAAGGAGGCGTGGATCGGAGCGTCGCCGGCACCGGCGATCTCGATCGCTTCTTCCATGACGTGCGTCATGCCCAACCGGTCGATGTCGCTCATTGAGAATGCCTTGATGCCTTGCTCGCGCAACGTCGCTTTTTCGGCCGCGTCGACGTCGCGTAACCCGATCTGCACGGTGCGATGTGGATCGGCGAAACCGTTCTGCAGCGCGAACCACAGCGGCATACCGTGGACGTTGCCCGACGACGACGACTCCGGCGTGTTGATGTCGCTGTGCGCGTCGATCCAAACGACGCCCGGCGCCGCACCGCGAGCGCGCGTCAATCCAGCGAGCGTTCCCATGGCAATCGAATGGTCTCCACCCAAGATCACGGGGAAGCCGCCGGCGGTAACCGCGCGCTCGACCATTTCGGCCAGTTCGTCGCAGACCGCACGGATAACCGAAAGATATTTGGCGTTACTCTGGTCGAGCGCAATCGACTCGCGGATCGGCACCGGCAGGTTTCCGTGATCTTCGACGTGTGCGACGCCCAGACGCATTAGGCGCTCGTGGAGTTTGGCGTAGCGCACGGCATACGGACCCATGTCGACGCCGCGGCGGCTCGCGCCCAAATCCATCGGCACGCCGATGATATCGACGCGCGACGCTGGGGCCATCGGAGCGTCGCTCACGATCGCGGCTGCGTCGCGCGTGACGGCCAGATCGCTTTGACCGCAACACAAAACGCATCGGTGGCCACATTAACGGGAACTTTGAGCCAACGCAGGCCCGGCAGGTAGCCGTCGTCGACATCGACGAGCAGCAAGAAGATCCGGCTTCGATCCGGCAGGCCCGCGCTCCAGGCCCGCGCCCGTTCGAGCCCCTGCGGATCGCGCGCGCGCAGCGCCGCCACGACCTCGTCGTCCGACGCGGCCCCGCGGACGATCTCGGTAAAATCGCGGTAGCGAACGCCCAGCGCGCCCAGCAACGCCCGGTCGATCGGGCTTTGACCGTAGAGGTAGGTGCCCAGACTGCCGCCCAGCGCCGCCCGGGTCTTATCCAGCAAGCGGGGCAACCAGCGAACTCCGTCGATTTCGACGTTCCAGCGTCGCGGCGGTCCCAGGCGGAGATCGGGTGCTTGCATAGTGGGCGGCTTCTCGACGGAGGCTTCGGGCTCCGTTAGTGCGTAGTCTGCGCCAATGAAACAGAAGGCGCTTGTCGCACTCCTGGCTGTCGCCGCATTTGCACTTTCGGCGTGCGGCCACCACGAGGGCCCCCGTCCCGGTCAGCTCAAGCTCGGCATGGTCACCGACGTCGGCGGCCTGGGCGACAAATCGTTCAACGATTCGGCGCACACGGGGTTGTTGAAAGCCCAAGCGGACCTCGACGCGTACATCCAGGTACTGCAGTCGCGATCGGCCGCGGACTACCAGCCGAATCTCAACGCGCTCTCGATTCAGAAATACGACATGATCTACGCGATCGGTTTTCTGATGAGCAAGGACCTCGACCAGGTCGCAAAGCAAAACCCCACGCAAAACTACGCGATCATCGACGCGGTCGTTCCCGATCCCAACGTCATCTCGGTCACGTTCCAAGAAGAGGACGGCTCGTTTTTGGCCGGCGCGCTGGCGGCGTTGGTGAGCAAGACCCATCACATCGCGTTCATCGGCGGCCAAGACATTCCGTTGCTGCGCAAGTTCGAGGCAGGCTACGTCGCCGGCGCGCACGAGATCGATCCCAAAACCGAAGTCGACGTGAAGTACGCGAACTCGTTCGACGACGTTGCGGCCGGTAAAGAACTCGCCAACGTGCTGTATCAGTCGGGCGCCGACATCGTTTACGCAGCGGCGGGCAAAGCCGGCTTGGGCGCGATCGACGCCGCCACCGCGCGGCCGGGTTCGTACATCATCGGCGTCGACGCCAACCAGGATTCGCTCGCACCCGGCATCATCTTGACATCGATGGTCAAGCACGTGGACGTCGCCGTCTACGACATTGCGATGGATATCAAAGAGCACAAGCTCCCCAAGGGTCGCCACGTGGTGCTCGGCCTCAAAGATAACGCGATCGGCCTGACCGACTTCCAATACACCAAAGACAAGATCGGCGCTGCGAACATTGCGCGCGTCAACGCACTTCGACAGGCGATCATCGACGGAAAGATCGTCGTGCCGGCAACGCGCGAAGCGCTCGCGACGTTCCAGCCGGTGAAAATCTAACCGCGGGCCACCGTTGGGCCCCGCACTTCAACTACGAGGGATACGCAAGTCGTATCCCGGCGTCGTTGCCGTCGATAACGTGGATCTGGAACTGTTTTCAGGCGAGATCCACGCGCTCGTCGGTGAGAACGGCGCGGGGAAGTCGACCTTAGCGAACATTGCGTTCGGCGAGGTCCGCGCCGACGCGGGCACGATCCAAGCCGCCGGCACGGTCGGCTTGGTTCACCAGCATTTCGAACTGGTCGGGCGCTTGAAAGTCTGGCAAAATATCATGCTGGGCCGCGAGCCGCGTAAGGGTCTGCAGATCGATGTCGCCGCAGCGCGCAAGCGCGTCCTGGATCTGGCCGAACAGAACGCGCTGGAGATCGATCCCGACGCTTACGTCGGTGATTTGCCGATCGGGGTTCAGCAACGCGTCGAACTGATGCGCGAGTTGGAGCGCGAACCCTCGGTCTTGCTGCTCGACGAGCCCACCGCAGCGCTCGCGCCCGCGGAGATCGGCGGATTCTTCGCAACGATCGAAGCGTTGGCCAAACGCGGCACGGCCGTTCTGATCGTCACCCACAAACTGCAAGAAGTGATCGCCTTCTCCACCCGCGTCAGCGTGATGCGTCATGGAAAGATCGTCGCGGCCATGGAGACCGGGTCGACGACCGTCGACGAGATTGCCAAGGCGATGGTCGGCGGAGAGCTGCCGGCGGTCGCGCAACGCGAACCCACAACCCTTTCGCCCTGCTTGAGCGTTCGCGACGTGCGCGTCGGCACCGGCGGCGGTAGCCTCAACGCGCTGTCGTTCGACGTGCGCTCCGGCGAGATCGTCGGCATCGCCGGCGTTGAAGGCAACGGTCAGACCGCGCTCGCCGATGCGATCGCCGGCATGGTTCCCTACGCGGGAACGATCGATCGTCGCGGTTCGCTGGGCATCGTTCCCCAAGATCGTCACAAGGAAGCGCTGGTGATGTCGTGGTCGATCATCGACAACGTCGTCTTCGGGCGTCAGCACGATCCCGGTATCCAAAAGGGCTTGCTGCTGGACCGATCGCGCGCGCGCCGCGATGCCGAGACGATTAAGGAGCGCTTCGACGTGCGCGCCTCCTCGCTCGATGTTCCGATTCGGACGTTGTCCGGAGGGAATCAGCAAAAGGTCGTGGTCGGACGCGCGCTGATCGACGATCCGAGCTTGGTGATCGCCTACAATCCCACGCGCGGCATCGACGTCGGCGCCGCGGCGCTGGTGCAATCGCGCTTGATGCAAGCGCGCAACGCCGGTGCGGCGATCTTGCTGATCTCGTTCGAGCTCGACGAGATTCTTACGCTGGCCGATCGCGTGATGGTCATGTATCGCGGCGCGGTCGTCGGCACGTTCGATCGCGCCGACGTCGATCGCGGCGTGATCGGCCGCCTGATGGCGGGGGCGGCGGCATGAAGCGTGCGCGCTGGCTACTCTCGGGGCCGTTGGGTGCGATGCTCATCGCACTGGTCCTGACCGCGCTGGCGATGATCGTGGCCGGGGCTTCGCCGATCGACGGCTTTGCCGCACTATTCGGCGGCGCGCTCGGCGGGCCGAGCCAGATTGCCGAAACGCTCACGCAAACGACCTACTTGCTCTTGCCGGCGTTGGGCATCAGCCTGGCGTTCCGCGCGGGCCTGTTTAACATCGGCGCCGAGGGACAACTCCTTATCGGCGGATTGCTCGCCGGCGCCATCGGCGCACACCTGTTCCTTCCGGCGATCGTCGCGATTCCGATCGTTTTGATCGCATCGATGGTCGGGGGCGGGATTTGGGGCGGCATCGCCGGCTGGATGAAAGCGCGCTTCGGCGCCAACGAAATCATTTCAACTTTGATGCTCAACTTCGTCGCCGCGTCGCTGGCGAACTATCTGGTTTCCGGACCGCTCAAGAGCCCGCTGGCAACCGGCGCCGAAACCGCGCCCCTGCACCCCAACACGTGGCTTCCCCATTTGGGCGACACACGCTTGTCGATCGCGCTGCTCATCGCCTTGGCCGTGGCGCTGATCCTGCAGTTCGTTTTCTCGCGCACGGTCTTCGGCTACGAAGTGCGCGCGATCGGCGAAGCCCCCGAAGCCGCCCGCCGCAACAAGGTCGATCTGCGGCGATTGACGTGGATGTCGCTGGCGATCTCGGGCGCGATCGCGGGCTTGGGCGGCGGAGCGATCGTTACCGGGGAGCTGCATCGCTTCAATACCGAGCTGTCACCCGGCTACGGTTTTACCGCGATCGCGGTCGCGCTGGTCGGCGATTTGAATCCGCTATGGGTCTGCGTCGCCGCGTTCGGCTTCGGCATACTCGAAGCCGGGGGATTGGCGCTGCAAGCCCAAGCCAACGTGCCCAAGGACGCCATCCACGTCATCGAGGGTTTGATCATCTTGGTCTTGGCCGCTCGCCGTTACGTTTCGACCCGCAAGGAGCCCGTGCCGGTATGATTGCGCTGATCGTCACGCTCGTCTCGCTGACGCTGATCAAGGCCACGCCGATCGTGTTCGCCGCGTTGGGAGGCGTGATTTCCGAACGCTCGGGCGTCGTCAACATCGGCTTGGAAGGCATGATGGCCGCCGGAGCGTTCAGCGCGGTCGTGGCCAGCAATGCGACCGGCAGTCCGATCATCGGCTTAATCGTCGGCGTCGCGTTCGGCGCGCTCTTCGGCTGGATCTTAGGATACGCCGCCACCAAATTCAAAGTCGATCAAATCGTTGCGGGCACCGGCATCAATCTGTTGTGCGCCGGCGGTGCGGCCTACGGCCTGGTGCTGCTGTTCAATCAGCCCGGGGCTTCCCCGGAAGTCCACGCATTGGGTCCCTGGTATTGGATGTTGATGGTGTTCGCCGGCGTCTGCGCGATCGGCTTGCATTGGCTGATCTACTGCACGCCCTGGGGGCTGCGCGTGCAGGCTTGCGGCGAAAATCCCCATGCGGTGAAATCGGCCGGGCTCGATCCGCTCAAACTGCGCATCGTGGCCGTCACGATCAGCGGCGCGTTGGCTGGATTGGGCGGCGCGTTTCTCTCGATCGGCGAACTCAATCTGTATTCCGACCAAATGACCGCGGGCCGCGGATTCATCGCGCTAGCCGCCGTCATCTTCGGCCGCTGGACGCCGCTGGGCGCAACGGGCGCGGCGATCTTCTTCGGCTTCTTCGAAGCGCTGCAGTTTGTCTTGCAGGGCAAGGTCGGCTGGATTCCGTCCGATGCGATGACCGCGTTGCCGTATCTCGCCGCGCTGGTGGCACTGGCCGGCATCACGGGCCGCGTGCGCGCGCCGGCGTCGGATGGGGTTCCCTACTAAAGGGATGCTCCTAACGTTTTCCGGTGACCAAGCCGATGCATAATTCAATGAAACGACTGTGCTCGGGCGTTCTGGCTGCGATGCTCGCGATCGCGTTCGCGACGCCGGCCCAAGCGTTCGTGCCGCACCCGTGGACGGATTTCTCGACGAACCTGCGTGCGTTCGCGCGGCAAGCCCACGGTATGGTGGCCTTCGACGTCGTCGACCTAACGAGCGGTTATTCGGCCGGTTACGAAGCGGGCATGTCGATGCCCGCGGCGTCCACCATCAAGATTCCCGTCATGGTCGAGGTCTTCAGGCAATTGGCCGCGGGGCGTTTCGATCTGAACCGGCGCGTGACGTTGCTAGGATCGGACAAGGACTGGGGTTCGGGCGAACTTTGCGACGCGAGCTCGGGCGGATCGTATGCCGTGTCGACGCTGCTGGGCAAGATGATCGACATCAGCGATAACACCGCCACGAACATGTTGATCCGCTTGGTCGGCCGTCGGAACATCAACCGGACGATGTATTCACTTGGCCTGCGACATACGCAACTGACCGACGACATCCGTACCGAGTATTCGGCGATTCGTTATCAACTGCGTTCTTCGCCGGGCGACATGGCGTCGCTGCTCTCGCGCATGGCGCGCGAACGCTTGATCGACCAGTGGTCGTCGCGCGAAATGATTTCGATTCTGGAAGGGCAAGAACACAACTCGCTGATTCCCGCACCGCTGCCGCCGGCCACGGAGATCGCGCACAAAACCGGGACGCTCCACGATACGCTCAACGACGTCGGGATCGTGTACAACCAGCGCTCGCCGTACGTCATCGCGGTGATGACTACCGATCTCCCGTTGCTCGACGACGGCCGCTCCGCGATCCGCGACATCTCGCGCCTGACCTACCGCGGCATCAACAAGTTCGCAGCCTGGCGCCTAGCCGCCGGCATCGACACCGCGTTCTCGCCGCAAGCGCCGACCGCGAGCAACCCCGACGCGCTCGCTAATTGGTGGACCGGCACCAACTAATCGCCAAGTCCTAGGCGCGTAGGGGTGGGTGTTTTGCGTAGACGGGCGTGAGCCAATCGGCGTAGCGGGACTCTTCGTTGCGGGTGATGCGGTTGTAGATCTCGGCGATGCGTTTGGCAACTGGACCCATTTCGCCGTTGCCCACGAGGCGGCGATCGATGGTGGCGATGTAGGCGACGCCGGCGGCGGTGCCGCTGAAGAAGGCTTCCTCGGCGCAATAGAGTTCGCCGCGGTCGATCGAGCGTTCGACGATGTCGATGCCCAACTCGGCCTTCGCGATTTCCATGACCGCGCGACGCGTGCAGCCTTCGAGCACGTTCTGCGACGGATCGGGCGTATACAAAACGCCGCGGCGCACGATGAAGACGTTCTCGGCCGACCCTTCGGCGACGTGTCCATCGTGCGAGAGCAGGATCGCTTCGTCGTAGCCGTTGGTGACGGCCTCGGTCTTGGCCAGCGCGGAGTTGACGTAGAGGCCGGTGATCTTCGCGCGCGGCGGCGCCATCGTATCGTCGGCGCGGCGCCACGAGCTGACGCAGACGTGAAGCCCTTTGCTCGTATCCAAATAATTCGTAAACGGGATCGGAACGATCGCAAACGCGTCGGGCACGTTGTGCAGGCGAACGCCCACGTCTTCGGCGGCCTTGAACAGGCACGGGCGAATGTAGATGTCCGTCCGAAAATCGTTGCGACGCACGAGGTCGACCGTGATGTCGATCAGCTCGTCGGTCGTGTGCGGCAGTTCCATGAGCAAAATTTTTGCCGACTGCGCCAGCCGATCGTAGTGATCGCGCAACAGCAGCAGCGAGAGCTCCTCGCGCCGCGGATCCCAAAAGCCGCGGATGCCTTCGAAACAGCCGGTGCCGTATTGCAAGCCGTGCGTGAGCAGGCCCACCTTGGCCTCATCGTAGCGGCGGAAGCCGCCCCCGGCGTAGACGGTCGTCGATGCAAGTTCCACGTTTCGAGCATACCCGCCAAACGGTTTTCATCCTGCGCGCCGAATGGAGGGGTCGTGAACGGATGGGTATTGGCCGGAACGACGTTCCTCGCATCGGCCGTAGAGATGGTCGAGGCGGCGACGATCGTGATGGCCGTCGGCTTCACCCAGGGCTGGCGCACCGCGTTGAGCGGCGCCGCGTGGGCGCTCGCCGCGTTGGTGGCCATCGTCGCGCTGTTCGGCCCGCTGCTGGCCACGCATGCGGCGGTCGCTCGCCTGGAGGTCGTGGTCGGCCCCCTGCTCGTGCTGTTCGGCATCGCCTGGTTACGCAAAGCCATCTGGCGGGCGGCCGGCCGCAAGGCCATGCACGACGAAGGCGCCATCTTCGCGCGGGAATCGGCGGCGCTGGCGACGCGCGACCGCCGCGTCGGCTTCGCCACCTCGTTTCAAGGCGTGCTCATCGAAGGGCTCGAGGTCGCGGTCATCGTGGTGACGTTCGCCGCGACGCGGCCGCGCGAGATCGCCTACTCGGTCGGCGGCGCGTTGGCAGCGGCAATCGTCGTGTTGGGCTTAGCGCTTGCCCTGCGCGCACCGCTCTCGCGCGTCCCCGAGAACGCGATGAAAACCGTCGTCGGCCTGATGCTGCTCTCGCTTGGCACGTTCTGGACCGGCGAAGGCTTGGGCCTGTCGTGGTGGGCCGGCGATGCGACGCTCTTCTGGTTGATCGCCGCGTATGCGATCCTCGCGGTGCTGCTGTTCGTCCCGATGCGTCTGCGGCGGGCGCGCGCGTGAAAGCCCTGCGCGAAGTCTACGAGTTTATCACCGGGGGTTCGATCGCGGCACCGATCGGTTTGTTCTGCGCGATCGTCGCCGCGCTGCTGACCGCTCCGCTTCCGCCGGGCGCGCGCGCCGCACTCTTCCTGGCGATCCTGTTGCTGACGTTCGTCGCCGCGACGTTCGAACGCGTTACGTAACCGTCGCGAGAAAGCGGCGCAACGCTGCGTCGAAACCGTCGGGCTCGTCCGCGTTGGTGACGTGGCCGGCGCCGGCAATCACTTCCAAGCGCGCGCCGGGAATGCCATCGGCAATCTCGCGCGCCAGCGGTAACGGCGCGACCGCGTCGCGTTCGCCGACCAGCACCAGCGTCGGAATGTCGATCGTCGCCAGCAACGACCGATAGTCGCCCGTCCACGTCGCTTGCGTCGAGGCGACGTAGTCGTCGACGGATTTGCACGCCATCTGCGCGATCGTTTCATCCGTTCGCGGCCCGAGCGAAAGCCCCAGCTTCGCGGCGCGCTCGCGCGCGAAGTTTTCCATCGTGCCGGCCGCGCGCGCGGCGGCTTTCACGCTGTCGGCGTACGCCTGCGCATCCGGATAGGCGGCGAAACTGCCGACGAAGGTCAGCGATCGAATCCGCTGCGGCGCGCGCTTCCAGAGTTCGAAGCCGACGACGCCGCCCAAACTGCAGCCGACGAAATGGAAACGCTCGATGCGAGATTCATCGGCAGCGGCAAGCACGTCGTCGCTCAAGGTCCGCAGTTGATAGTCCCAAATGGCCGCCGTCGAGCCGACGCCGTGGACGAACACGATGACGGGCGAGCCCGGCGTGCCGGCGTGGCGCGCGGTCACGCGATCTGGTTGCGCTTTGCGGCGACGAACGCCAGCACGCCCTCAAGCGGGTGGCAGTTCAGGACGTCGTGCGGCGTTAATCCCGCACGGCGCGCCTGCCCGACGGCTAACTCGATGTCGGTCAGATCCGACGGCCGGTGCGCGTCGCTGTCCAGCGCGAAGGTAACGCCGAAGCTTTTCGCGCGCGCCGCCAGCGGCGACGGCAGGTCCAAGCGCACCGCTTGGCCGTCGATCTCCAGCGCGGTTCCGGTGCGCGCGGCCGCGGCGAAGACGGCGTCGTAGTCGAATTCGTAGCCGGCAAACTCTTCTAAGCGCCGGCCGGTCGGATGACCGATCAGGTTCACGTACGGATTTTCACACGCGCGGATCAGGCGCTGCGTCATCGTATCGCGCGAGATATTCATCGCCGAGTGCACCGACCCGATGACGAAATCGAGTTCGGCCAACACGTCATCGGGATAATCGATCGCACCGTCCGGTAGAATGTCCACTTCGCTGCAACAGAGCGTGCGGATGCCGTAGCGGGCGCCCAAAGCGGCAATCTGCGCGCGCTGTTCGCGCAGCCGCTCGGGCTTCATGCCGAAGGTTTCCCCGCGTCCCTGCGAATGATCGCTGATCGCGTGATACGCATAGCCGCGCGCCGCGGCGGCCGCGATCATCGCTTCGAGCGGCGCGTCGCCGTCGCTCCAGGTCGTGTGCATGTGGAAATCGCCGCGCAGGTCGGCGGCGTCGACCAACTGCGGAATCGTCCGCGCGATCGCCAATTCGATCTCGCTCCCGCCCTGACGCAACTCGGGAGGGATCGGCTTCATGCCCAACGCTTCGTAGACGGCATCCTCTTCCTCGCACGAGATGACGTCGCCGGTCTCCAGGTTCAGGATGCCGTTCTCGCTGACGCGCAGGTTGCGGCGCACCGCGTATTCGCGCAGCTTGATATTGTGTTCGCGGCTGCCGGTGAAGTGCTGCAGCAAGTTGCCGTAGACGCGTTCGGGCAACACGCGTAAATCGATCTGCAAGCCGTTCTCCAGCCAGATCGAGCACTTGGTGGGCCCCTCGGCCAGCACCGCCGCCGCGCGTTCCCACCGCGCGAAGTGCGCGGTCACGGTTTGCGCTTGCTCGGAGGTGCAGACCAGATCGACGTCGCCGACGGTCACCTCGCAGCGCCGCGTGCTTCCGGCGTAGGCCAACCGCCCGACCGGCGGCCCCGTCTGGATGTAGGCCATCGCCTCGCGCGCCAAGGCCAGCGCGCGCGCCAGCGGCGTGCGCCGCGCGCGTCCCTTGCGCGCTAGGATGCCACGCTTCCATTTCTCGAGCGTCTTGGGGCCCATGCGTGGCGCGCCCTCGAAGACCCCTTGCGCGATGGCCTCCTCAAGGTCGGCCAACGACGCGATGCCGTACTGCTCGAAGAGCGCACCGGCGGTTTTGGTGCCGATGCCGTCGACGGCCAACACCTCCAGGATCGAGGGCGGATAGCGCGCGTAGAGGTCGTCGAGGACCTGGGCCGAGCCGCGGGCGACCAGCTCCTCGATGGCCGCGCCGATCGATTTACCGACCCCGGGCACGCTCAAGAGCTCCCCGGCGGCGATCAGATCGGTCACCGGAGAGGCGTTCTCGATGGCCGCCGCGGCCTTCTCGAAGGCGGCATATTTGTAGAACGATTCCCCCGCGAGCTCCATCAGGGTGCGGATTTCCAGGAGCTTTTTCGCGACCTCGGCATTGGATGGCACAGGATTTACTTCGCGGCGGCACGATGTTTTCCAGCGACGTGGACAAACAAAGGCTCTCCCCCTCGATCTTCAACCTGCCGGTGGAAAAAATGCGCGCCGGCTACTATTCGGATACGTACTTCAATCGCGCCCGCACCATCCTCGAGCGCGACGATCACCATCCGACCGTTCGCATGCAGGTGTTCGCGCGCAATCCGGCCGTGCTGTGCGGCATCGACGAGGCGCTGGCGATCCTCCAGCTGTGCAGCGGAAACTCACGCCCCGATGGTGCGTGGGAAGACGGGTGGCCGGCGCTGGACGTGCGCGCCCTGCACGACGGCGATCGCATCGAGTCGTACGAGACCGTGATGACCATCGACGGCGATTACGAATCGTTCGCGCATTTGGAGACGTGCTATCTGGGCGTGCTCTCGCGGCGCACGCGCATCGCCACCAACGCCCGGCGCATCGTGGATGCCGCCAACGGCAAGACCGTACTGTTCTTTCCGGCGCGCTTCGATCACCATCTGATGCAAACCGGCGACGGGTACGCCGCCTACATTTCCGGCGCGCTGGGCTTCTCGACCGACGCGAATGCGGAATGGTGGGGCGCGCAAGGCATGGGCACCGTGCCGCACGCGCTGATCGCAGCGTATGAGGGCGACACCGTCTTGGCCACCAAGAAGTTCGCGGACCTGATCGGTTCCGACGTCAACGTTATCTCGCTAGTCGACTACGAAAACGATTGCGTCAACACCAGCCTAGCCGTCGCGCGCGCGCTGGGCAAGCGGCTGTGGGGCGTGCGCTTGGACACCTCGGGAACGTTGGTCGATCGGTCGATCTGGCAGCAAATGGGGACGTTCAAACCGACCGGCGTCGTGCCGCAACTGGTGTGGAACGTGCGCAGGGCCCTGGACGCCGAAGGCTTCGATTACGTCAAGATCGTCGTCAGCGGCGGCTTCGATTCCGATAAGATCGCCGATTTCGAACGGGAGAAAGTTCCGGTCGATGCGTACGCGGTCGGCAGCGCGTTCTTCAACGGCTCGGGCAAATTCGATTTCACCGCCGACATCGTCGCGATGCGCGCGGCCGATGGTACTTGGAAGGACTGTCATAAGGTCGGACGGCCCGAACGCCCAAATCCGCGATTGGAACGAGTCGTCGCCGAGTGATCCTGCGCATGCGTGACGCCGCCTTCGTGCGCGGCGGCGAAACGCTGGTCGCACCGATTTCCTTGGAACTGCTCGACGGCGAGCGCCTGGCGCGCACGTTTTCGACCGCCCGCGAGGCCGAGATCGCCGCGCTGATGGCCTGCGGGGTCGTGCGCGCATCCAGCGGCACCGTGTTCATCGGCGAATTCGACCCGCGCATCCAGCCCACGCAATGCAAGCAGTTGGCGACCTGCGTTCCGCACGAGGCCGTGGCCAGCGAGTTCGCAACGTTAGACGAGTACGTCGAGTATCGCGCCGCCCTGTGGGGCATTCCGCGCGCGGTCGCGTTGGAGCGCGCGCATGCTGCGTTGGAGCGGCTCGACGGGTTGCACGAAGCGTTCTCGTATCCGCTGGCCGGCGCGCTGATCGGCCGGCCGAAGCTCTTGGTCCTCGATCGACCGCAGGCCGCCTACGCTCGGGCGATTTTGAGCGCCGCCGGCGCGTGTGCGGTCTTTTCGACGCACCTGGTCGCGCGCGAAGCGCGGGCGTTCGCGTGAAGCGCCGCGCGGCTGCCTGGGCGATCGTGCGCGCGCGCTTGCGCAGCCAACGCCGCACCCTGTTGTCGTGCTGCGTGGCCAGCCTCATCGTGGGCTTGATTCAGCCGCACGGGATCAACCTGACCCACGATCCGCTGGCCGCGGACTTGACGACGCGTTCCGTGTGGCTGACGGGGCCAATGTTCTTCTGCAGCTTGATCGGGATCGTCGTCGCCTCGATGCAGCGCGGCGCCGGCATGCGCGAGCTCGAACTGTGCGAGCAGAGCGCGCCGCTGTATGGCCGCGAACTCGCGCGCGCCACCGCGCTCGTACCGATCGTCATCGCGACGATCGCGGCGTTGGTCTACTGGGGCGCGCAGCTGGCCAGCGGCTTCGCGGCGCCGCCGACGTTCTTTATCCTCGCGCTGGCGGCGGTCGAGGCGTCGACGCTGGTCGCGCTCTCCGCCACGCTGCGTCGCGGGCCCACGCGCTTATTCTACGTTCTGCTCGCGCTGATGACGACCACGATCGCCTACGTGCTCGCGGTGTACGTCGACACGTTGGGTCCGATCCCGCGCGGTTTGGGGCACTATCCCGATGCGCTAGGCGTTACGGTCGAGCTGCTCTTCTGCGCCCTGGTCGGCTTCCTTGCCCTGCGCCAATACGGCGAAGCCCTCGCGCGCTACGACCCCATCCCTAGGGGATAACGACCCGGCCGCAAGAAGACCTTACCGGGAAGTAACGGGTGTGGGGGTTTGTATGCTCGCTCGGGTGCTTGCGTCGGTTGGCCTGGTAACGTGTGGCTTCGCGCTGTCCGCTTGCGGCGGCGGAGGTTCCGGCGGCCCGACGCCGCCGAACATCTGCGCGTGCCCCGTCATAACGTCGACGGCGTCGCCGAATCACGCCCTTACGGTCGAACGTCGGATACCCGCGCTGTCCGCTGGCGTGCCCCGCGCTCGACAAGAATATCGAAAACGTCGGCGCTCCCAACGACGCTTCGGTCACGTCCGCATCGCTGACGATCGGCATCACCGTCGTCGCCGCTACCGCATCGCTCGCGGTTCGGACGGCCGCGGTACACCGTCAGGGTATACCCTGGCAACGACGCCGGCGTGCGCGCGGCAAAAACCAGCGTCGCGCCGTTCCCGCTGCTAGCGGCGATCGCTCGCGCGGCAGCTAGCGACGCGTCGAAACCATTCACCGCAGATTCTAACGCGCCGGGACGCTGTGCGAGCGAGATGACCGCGACGGTCGCCAACAGCGCGAGGATCGCCGCCACGACGACCATCTCGATCAGCGTGAATCCCCGCTGTCCCCGCACACGAGCAAGCAGTACCCGCGGAGGCGCCAGGCGGGACCCTTACCGCATCGTCAGTTGATATACGAAACGAGGATGCGGTCGGGGATGGTTGGAGCGTAGCGAATCCACGTGATTTGTGCCGCGCCGTTCCTTTCGCGCAGGGGGAGCGGATCGAGGCCGCGCGTTGCGGGACCACCGAGGTGCGCGCCATCGTTGCTGTAGGTCGAGCCGTGGCACTTGCACACGAACTTGCTCAACGTCGGCTGGTAATCGTAGCGGCATCCGAGATGCGGACAGATCGGGCTGAAGATGGCGAACCCCATGCTGACCGCGGAATATGGCACGGTGCCCTTCGCGTTGTCATAAATGTCCGGTCGCACCGCTTTAAACTTCGCAGGATCGACTTTAATGCCCCAGACCATCTCGGGCGTGCGCTGCTCGGGCAAGTACGCATCCTTGCCGTCCAATACGAAGCCGATCTGAACCGGCGTCGCGGTCGACGCCTGCAACTGTTGCCATCCGGCTTCGTCCAACGACGTCCACCGCATGGCTCCGGTGCCGGTCTTCGGGATCAGCGCGCCCAGAATCGGAATCGCCAGACCTAACCCAACAATTCCGCTCAACGTGACCGTGGCATTGGCCATGAACGTTCGCCGCGTGATCTCTTCGGGGGTTTCAAGATCATCACAGGGACTAGTGTGGTGAGTCATAAGTTCATCATACGCCCGCCGACGGCAGGGCGATAGGGAAAAGTCGACTATGCTACCGGGGCGACTCCGGTGTTGGCGAGTTTCTCGATCATCGCGCGGTTGAAGAGGGGGATATCCTCGCCGCCGCGGGTGGAGACCCAGTTGGAATCTTGCACGGTGGGTTGGTCGCGGTACAGACCGCCGGCGTTGCGAATGTCGTCGGCGATCGAATGCGAGCCGGTCAGTTGACGGCCGCGCACCAGGCGCGCCGAGATGAAGACCTGGCCGCCGTGTCCGACGCTGAACATCGGCTTCTTGGCCGCATCGAACTCGCCGACGAAGCGCTGCACTTCTTTGTCGGTGCGAATGCGATCGGGCGAGGTACCGCCGGGCACCAGCAGGCCGTCGAAATCTTCGGCGGTGCAATCGGCCACGAGTTCTTCTGCCTTGGCGGCCGCGCCGTCGTCCAGGCCGCGCTTGCCGCGGATGCGCGTCCTGGCGCGCTCGTCGACCCCGACGATGGTGACCACGGCGCCGGCCTCTTCTAGGGCGCGCCGCGGCTCGGTGAGATCGAGTTCTTCAAAGCCGTCGCCCACGAGCGCGGCAATACGTTTTCCTTCGACTTGCATCCGGCGCCGATTCGCCCCGGCGGCTAGAGGCTCCCACCGGTTTGCTGGACGGCGGCGCGCAGCAGGTAGGCCAGCTCGATTTCCAAGCGACCGAGCGGGTCGAGGACGGTGTCATCGGCCAGGGCCTTGAGAATCGGATTGCGGCGGGTCATATCGACCTCCGGCACGGCGTGACGCGGGTTGATCTCGCGCATATAGATCCGCGCGCTATAGCGAATATCGCCTTCGGGCAGAAAATACAGCGGATCGAGCCCGGCCGCAAACGCGCTCAAGCCCAAGATGCCCGTCCTCTGCAAGAACTCGATCGGACGAACGTGCAGCGCGTGGGCCAACGCGGCCAGGACGCTGACGCCCACGCGACGCCGGCCCGCCAAGACCTCGATGACGAGCGCCTCGCCCAAGCCCGACGCGGCGGCCAATGCTGCGGCATCGCTTCCGCGCTCGGCAACCAGGGCCGCTAGGCCCGTGCCGAAATCCGAACCGCCCGCGGTTCCTTCGCCTCCGTCCCAGGCCGCTGGGTGAACATCGCTCATACGTACGGCTCGGGTTCGGTGCGCACGAGGATCGCCCCGTCGAGTTCCTTGACGGCAAAGCGCGGCACGCGCGCGAAATCGCCCAGCGTCATCTTGCCGTCGCGCACGTCGAAGCACCACGCGTGCCACGGACAGGTGATCTGCGCGCCCTCCAGCCAGCCGTCGGCCAGCGGTCCGCCCTGATGCGGGCAGCAATTCTCCAGGCCGTAGAACGTTCCGCCGACGTTGAACACCGCCACCTCGAATCGTCCGACGGCAAACGCTTTGGACGTTCCGGCCGGTACTTCGGATGCGTCGGCGACGCGTTCGAACTCATCGTACATGCTTGCGGCATTATCGCGCTCGCGCCGCACGCTCAACGACGACTCTTGTCGGACGGGCAGCGCGCTAAAGCTTCGCAGCGACCTCGTCGGTCGTACCGAGTTCGCCGATGCGGGGGAAGACGAACTGCAGCGCGCGATCGTGCACGTCGAGGTTCATGTCGGTCATCGCATCGGTGGCAAACGTCAGATTGTAACCGTGCTCCCAAGCGTCGCGGGCGGTCGACTCGACGCCGTAGCCCGTCGCGATGCCGCACAGCACGATGTTGGTGATGCCGCGCCGACGCAGTTGCAGATCGAGATCGGTTCCGTAGAACGCGCCCCACTGGCGCTTGTGAATCAAAATATCGCGCGCCGGATCGGCGCGCAGCGCGTCGACGTACTCGAAGAAGTCGGCGTCGCGCTTACCCGCGGGGAACGGCGTCTGCGTGCGGGCTTTAAGCGCGTCGCCCGAGTCGGCCGCAAACCCGGCACGCACGAGCACAACGGGCTTGCTCTTCGCGCGAAACGCGTCGACTAAGCGCACGCAGTTGTCGATGACGCCGGCGGAGGGATGGGCCGTTGGAATCCGTGCGACACCCTTTTGAATGTCGATGACGACCAACGCGGTCGCCCGGTCCAGGGTAGTAATCGGCATGATCTTTATCCTTACCCGAAAATTCCGCGGACCAGCCCGCCGTCGATCGAGATCGTTTGTCCGGTCACATACCGCGCCGGATCGCCGCACAAGAACGCGACCAGCGGTGCGAACTCCGCGGGTGAAGCGACGCGCCCGGCCGGAACGTCGCGTTGCGCGGCGGCGTCCATTTCCTCGACCGTCGCATACAGATGCTTGAGACGCTCGGTATTGACGCGTCCGGTCGCGATGCAATTGACGGTCACTCCCTCGTCGGCAACCTCGTTGGCCAGCGTCTTCATCGCGGCGACCAGCGCCACGCGAAACGCGTTGGAGAGCGCCAAATTGTCGATCGGCTGTTTGACCGACGACGAGGTCAGCGCGACGATTCTTCCCCAACCGCGCTCGCGCATCGCCGGCAGCGCGCCGTTGGCCAACTCGATCATGCAGCGCAGCGTGCCGCGATAGCCGGTATCCCAATCGCCCAGCGTCGTCGCGGTGTACGTCCCAGGCTTTGGTCCGCCGCCGTTGAGCACCAGGATATCGACGCTGCCAAATTGCAGCGCGACCTCGTTGGACAACCGCGACACGGAGGCCGCGTCGGTCAAATCGACGACGAACGCTTGCGCGTCGCCCGCGCCGGCAGCGCGCGCAGCCTTCACCACGCGTTCGAGTTCCTCGGCGCGCCGCGCCGCCACGGCTACCCGCGCGCCTTCGCCGGCCAACGCCAGCGCGATCGCTTCCCCGATGCCCGAACTCGCTCCGGTCACCAGTGCCGTCTTCCCCCGAATCCCTAAATCCATTTCGCCCCTCCTACCATGACACTTGACCGGCGTTTGACCGTCGGCGCACGGGCCACCTACGCCGCCAGGCGCGCGCGCCCGCGTTGCGAACAAGGCTGGCGATGACGCAAGAACCGCTCGAAGACATCGTCGAGACCCGCCGCGAGATCGTCTTCCCCAACGACGCCAACCATTTGGGAACGCTCTTTGGCGGCAAGGCGCTGGCGATGATGGACATCACGGCCTCGATCGCGGCCCTACGCGCCACGCGCAAGCCCGTGGTCACCGCGTCGATCGATCGGACCGACTTCAAGGAGCCCGTCTATGTGGGCGAGTTCGCCGAGGTCGTCGCGCGGATCGTGAGGGTCGGCCGGACATCGCTCCAGCTCGAGGTCGAGCTGTGGGCCGAGAACCCGCTCACGGGCGTCCGCCGGTTGTCGACCGTAGGGAAATTCACCATGGTCGCGCTGGGCCCCGACGGCAGGCCGACGCCGATTCGAAGTCCCCAGCCCCCAACCCAACCGGGCTAGCCCTTTTCGCTTGCGGGGAAGCGCGGGCGTCTGCTATGCTACGCCGGTCGCCGGGACGGACCTACGGGCCTGTACCCAAGCGAGACCATCCTGTTGTAAGGAGCCACATTCATGCCCATCAGCAAAGAGCTGAAATCCGAGATCTCGGCAAAATTCGGCCGATCGCCCAACGACACCGGCTCGGCCGAGGTCCAGGTCGCGATCCTCACCTCGTCGATCAATCAGTTGACCGAGCACCTCAAGATTCACAAGAAAGACCATCACAGCCGCCGCGGCTTGCTGCTGCAGGTCGGCCAGCGCCGGCGCCTTCTGGGCTATCTTCAGAAGAGCGACGTCGAGCGCTATCGCAAGCTCATTGGCGAACTGGGGCTACGTCGCTAGGAACCTAGGGACCCTTCGGTAACGTTCACGAGCGGACGGGCCATCGGCCCGCCCGCTCGTTGCATGTCGGGAACGCGCCTCGGACGATCTCGAAAAGGAGGGCACTATGACCGGCAGAGTGGACGTATGTCAATAAATATTAGCCGGCGCGCCGCACTCGCGCTAACCGTCGTTGCGTTGGTCGGCTCGACCCTCGCGGCGCCCGCGCTTGCCGCTCCAACGCAAAACTACAGCCTCACGATGCGCAATCTGACCCCGTATTACGTCACCGTGAAAATCGAAGCACACGACGGGACGCCGGTCGCAAGCATCGTCCTGAACCCCAAGGGGCAGAGCTCGATCCATAATGAGGGGCGCCTCGTTCTGGTCGCGGAGGTCTCGATGAGCGATCGGATCGTCACGGCTCGCTCCTACACGGTCGAGGCGACCCGCCGGATACCCAAGACCGTCAGCCTGGAACAAAGCGGAAATAGTTTCACCTGGAAATAGCCGCCGGTCCCGTGCCCACTAATTCTTTCTCGCGAGAACTTTCTTAGCCGCGGCGACGATCGCGGTCGTGCCCATGCCGTAGTGTTCGATCAGCTCGACCGGATCGCCGGATTGCCCGAAGCGATCTTGCACGCCGACGAACTCGATGGGCACCGGATGGTGCTGCGCGACGATCTCCGCCACGCGCGAGCCCATGCCGGCGTGCACCTGATGCTCTTCCACCGTCACGATCGCGCCGCAGTCGTGCGCCGCCGCAACGATTGCGGCTTGGTCCATCGGCTTGACCGTGTGGTTGTTGACGACGCGGCAGTCGATGCCGGCCGAGGCGAGTTCTTCGGCCGCCATGAGCGCGTTGTAGAGTAAGATTCCGCACGCGACGATCGCAACGTCCGTTCCTTCGCGAAACGTCTGAGCTTTGCCGATTTCGAACGGCGTCTGCTCGGTCGTGACGATCGCCGATTTCTCGCGGGCGAAACGCAAGTAGACCGGGCCGAACATCTCCGAGAGCGCGAGCGTTGCTTTCTTGGTTTGAATCGAATCGCAAGGCACCACGACGGTCATGTGCGGAATCACCCGCATGATCGCGATGTCTTCGATGGCCTGATGGGTCGCGCCGTCGGGGCCGACCGAGACGCCGGCGTGCGCGCCGGCGATCTTCACGTTGGTTTCGTTGAGCGCCATGATCGTGCGCACTTGCTCCCACGAGCGACCCGGATTGAACATCGCGTACGAAGCGATCCACGGGATCTTGCCCGCCGCCGCCAAGCCGCCGGCCATCGCGACGAGCAATTGCTCGGCAACGCCGATCTCCAAATATTGCTCGGGGCAGGCCTTCTTGAAGCCCTCCATGCGCGTCGATTCGACCAGATCCGCGCAAATCGCCATCACGTTGCGGTTCCTTTTGCCGGCCTCGATCAGCCCTTCGCCAAAACCGTTGCGCGTGGGGACCTGTTTGACCGACGTCGCGTCGGTATAACCGTGCAAGTGCAGCGGCTCGCCATCCATCATCGTCTCAGGCATGGGACAAGATCCTTTCGCGGTCGGCTTGCAGTTCGCGCAGCGCGACCTCGGCCTGTTCTTTATTGGGCGGCTTGCCGTGCCACGTGTAGTCGCCTTCCATGTACGAGACGCCTTTGCCCGGGACGGTGTTGGCGATGATGACCGTCGGTTTGCCCTTGATGGACTTCGCGCGATCGAGCGCTGCCACGACCGCGGCCATGTCGTTGCCGTCGCATTCGAGCACTTCCCAATTGAACGCGCGATACTTTTCGGCCAGCGGTTCGAGCGGCATGATCTCTTCGGTGCTGCCGTCGATCTGAATGAAATTGCGATCGATGATGCAGGTGAGGTTGTCGAGTTTGAATTTGGGCGCGGTCATCATCGCTTCCATGTGCAGGCCGCATTGATGTTCGGCGTCCGACGTCACGACGTAGACGCGCCAGTCGCTCTTATCGAGCTTGGCGGCCAGTGCCATGCCGATGCCCTGCGCGAGACCTTCGCCCAGCGGACCCGAGGTCGTTTCCACCGCCGGCAGCTTCACGCGCTCGGGGTGGCCTTGCAATCGCGTGCCGAACTTGCGTAGCGTCAGCAGTTCTTCGACCGGAAAGTAACCGAAGTTCGCCATCGCCGAGTAGCGCACCGGGGCGATGTGTCCGCACGAGAGCAACAGCCGGTCGCGGTCGGGCCACTGCGGTTTGGCGGGATCGTGGCGCATGGCGTGGCCGTACAGCGCGGTGAAGACGTCGGCCATGTCCAGAGATCCGGCTGAATGCCCGGAACCCGCCGATTCCAGCGCGCGGATAATGCCCTGGCGCACGTCGTTGGCCTTGACCCGCAGCTCGGTCAAGCGTTCGGGGGAAAGCGTTTGCATACGGCCTCTATACAAGCCCCCCCGCGCCAGCCCCTCGCTAGTAGCCGAGGGCGGCGCCGGTGGGGCGGCGGGGGTCGGAGGCGCCGTAGCGCGTGCCGGTTCGGGGATCGACGACGATGACTTGGGCGGAGCCCCACGAATCGATTTCGTCGAACGTGTAGCCGTCGGCGCGCAGAGTGGCCATCGTGGCGTCGTCGAACGCGCCGGATTCGTAGTCGATGCGATCGGGCAGCCATTGCATGTGCATGCGCGGCGCGTCGACGGCTTGCTGCGCGTTCATGCCGTATTCGAGTGCGTCGAGTAAGGTCTCCAGCGTGATCGTAATGATGCGCGCTCCGCCCGGGCTTCCCGTCACCATCGCGAGCTTGCCGTCGCGCGTCACGATCGTCGGCGTCATCGACGAGAGCGGGCGTTTGCCGGCCACGATGTCGTCTTGAACCCCCTGCACCAGACCGTACATGTTCGGCGCGCCGGGCTTGGACGTGAAATCGTCCATCTCGTCGTTGAGGAAGAACCCGGTTTCGCCGGCAACCACGCCGGCGCCGAACCAATCGTTGATCGTGAACGTCAATGCGACCGCGTTGCCTTGCGCGTCGACGATCGAAAAGTGCGTCGTGTCGTCGTTCTCGTGAACGCGAATCGAGAGTCGCGGTTTGACTTGCGTCGACGGCGTGGCTTTCTCGGGTTGAATTTGGGCGCGCAAGGTTGCGGCGTAGGCGGGGCTCAGCAATTGCTTGACGGGGTCCTTCACGAAATCCGGATCGCCCAAATCGGCATTGCGATCCGCAAAAACCCGACGCTCGGCCTCGACGATGTAGTGCGCGGACTTGGCCGAATGCCAGTCCCAGCGCGCGAGTGGATACGGCGACACGATGTTGAGAATCTCGCAGATCGCGATGCCGCCCGAAGACGGCGGCGGTATCGACGCGATGTCGTACCCATGGAACGAGCAATGCAGCGGCGTCGATTCTTCAACGCTGTAGTTCTTAAAGTCGTCGAGCGAGAGAATCCCGCCGTGCAAGTCGCTCGCCGCGACGACGGCCCGTGCGATCGGACCGCGGTAAAATGCATCGGCGCCGGCGCGCGAGATCGACGACAAGGTGGCCGCCAGGTGGCGCTGGCGAAACACCTCGCCGACGACGGGCATCTTACCCTCGGCAAAGCGGCTGTAATCTTGCGGGGAGGAGCCGCGAAACGGGATGAGGTCGCCGTCGCTCAACACGAATCCATCGCGCGCTAGCGCGATCGCCGGCGCCATGAGTTCTTCGCGCGATTTGCTGCCGAACTCTTTGCGCGCGGTCTCCAAGCCGAGTACCGTGCCGGGCACGCCGACCGCCAGCCAACCCTTGGTCGAGCGGCCCGGCACGACGTTCCCATTCCTATCCAGAAACATATTGCGCGTTGCGCGCGCGGGAGCTTTTTCGCGAAAGTCGATGAAGCGCTCGCGCCCGTCATTCATTCGAACCAGCATAAAGCCGCCGCCGCCGATATTTCCGCAACACGGATCGACGACCGCCAGCGCATACGCGACGGC
>DATCDS010000046.1:0-17731 GCA_036510515.1 Vulcanimicrobiaceae bacterium | reverse complement strand
ACTTTGGAAAACGTCACGATCTCACCGCCGGCGACGTCTTGTGTGGCGCCCTCCTGCGACGACGACGATGCGATCGAAAATAACAGCAGCGCGACGAGCGCGTGCAATATCAGCGAGAGAATATAGCTCGCGGTAAGACGTTCGGGATAGTGCCGATCCCGTGGGTCTCGCTCACGCATCGTCGTCTCATTGCGCCGGAGCATCGCAGGAGCCTGCCTTCGCATCGGGCAAGCCAAGCGTACCCATGACGAGAATCCTCGACAAACGCACCAAAATTGTAGCGACCATCGGCCCCGCATCGCGCGATCCCGAGACGATCAGGGCGCTGTTCGAAGCCGGGGCCAACGTTCTGCGCCTCAACTTCTCACACGGCTCCAACGACGAGCATGCCGAGGTGATTCGCAACGCCCGCGCCATCAGTGCGGAGCTCGATTTCCACACGGCCATTCTCCAGGATCTGCCCGGGCCTAAAGTCCGCACCGGCAAGCTCGCCGACGGCGTCGAGTTCGTACGTCTCGAACGCGGCGCCGCCTTTACGCTCACGACCCAAGAGGTTGCCGGCACCGCCGAGCGGGTCTCGTGTTCGTATCGGGACCTACCCGCCGACGTCGACGTCGGCAAGTGCCTCTATCTCCAAGACGGCGCGATCGCCCTGCGCATTACGGGCAAGACGCAAACCGATATCGGCACGACCGTCGAGTTCGGCGGCGATCTACGCGCGACCCAAGGAATTAACTATCCCGACGGCACGCTCAACGTCGACGCCGTCACCGAACGCGATTTGGAATACCTCGCCTTCGGCTTGGAGCAAGACGTCGACTACGTCGCCGTCTCCTTCGTGCGCTCCGCCGCCGACATCGTGAAGGTCAAGAAATTTATTACCGATCGCGGCAAGACGACGCCGGTTTTTGCAAAGATCGAAAAGCACGAGGCTCTGGTCGATATCGACAATATCATCGCCGCCGCCGAAGGCATCATGGTCGCTCGCGGCGACTTGGGCATCGAGACGCCGCTCGAACGCGTGCCGCTCATGCAGAAGTCGATCATCGCCAAATGCAATCGTGCCAGCAAGCCCGTGATCACCGCCACGCAGATGCTCGAATCGATGATCACGGTCGCCCGTCCGACGCGCGCGGAGACGACCGACGTGGCCAACGCAATTCTCGACGGCACCGATGCCGTCATGCTCTCGGGCGAGACCGCGCGCGGTGCCTATCCGGTCGAAGCGGTGCGCACGATGGCCGAGATCGCGCGGGCGGTCGAAGAGAGTTATCCGCACGCGCAGCTGCGCGACCGCCGTCTGGAGAACATTCAACCCGACACCGCGACGTCGATCGCCGAAGCCGCTACGCGCGCCAGCGAAGAGCTCGATATCCCTTACATCGCCACCGGGACGACCACCGGGCGCACGGCACATCATATCTCGGCCTTCCGGCCGCGCGCGCGCATCGTCGCGCTCACGCCGGTGCCGCAGGTCGCGCGACGCTTGAGCGTGCTGTGGGGCGTGCAGTCGCTCGTGATCGAAGACTACAGCAGTATCGACGTCCTGCTCTACATCACCGAGCGCCGCATGGTGACCGCCGGCTTCGTCAAGACCGGCGACAAGATCGCCTTTACCACCGGTATGCCCGTCGGCGGGGGCGGCACCAACCTCCTCAAGGTTCACCAGATTCCCTAGCGTCTTGCCGAAGCGAGCAGGCTACGCGCGTGTTTGAGTGCGACGTCGTGGGTCTCTCCCGAGAGCATCCGAGCGAGTTCTGCTTCTCGTTCTGGGATCGTCGTGAGTTCGCGAACGGTTATCGTCGTCGCGGATCTGGATTCGGACTTTTCCAGCACGTAATGACGTTGCGCCCAGATGGCGATCTGGGCGAGATGGGTGACGCAGACGACTTGACCTTCATCGGCCAGACGCCCCAAACGCGCGCCGACGGCGGTGGCGGTCGTTCCGCCGACGCCCGTATCGATCTCGTCGAAAATCAACGCGGTACGATCCAAGCGTTCGGCGAGCGCGACGACCAACGCGAGCAGGACGCGCGAGAGTTCGCCGCCCGAGGCCACGCGCGCCAGCGGACGCAGCGGCTCGCCCGCGTTGGCCGCAAACGTGAACTCGACGCGCTCAGCGCCGTCGGGCCCAATCTCGGGCAGCGGATCGAACGTGGCGTCGAAGCGCGCACCGGCCAGCGCCAGATCGGACAGCTCTCCGGCGACGCGCTTGGTCAGCAGCTTGGCGGATTTGACGCGCGCCGCGGTCAGGATTGCGGCCGCGCGCGCGAGGTCGCCCTTGGCGGCGTCGCGTCCGGCGCGCAGTTCGATCAAGCGCTCGTCGCGCCCGTCGAAATCCAGCGCGGTCGTGCGCGCGGTTTCCAAGCGCTCGAGCACCGCGTCGAGCGTTCCGCCGTATTTGCGCTTGAGTCGATCCAGTACGTCCAATCGCGCGTTGATCGTTTCCAGTTCGTCGGGATCGAACTCGGCGGCCTCGAGTTCGCGCGCGATCCGCGCGGCCAGATCGTTGGCTTCGCTTTGCATCGCGCCGGCCGCGCCCGCCATCTCGGCGAAATCGCCGGAGATCGAGGCGATACCCTGCAGGGCCACGCTTGCCGTGCCCAACGTCGCGCTCGCGCCGTCGTCGTCTCCCGCCAACGCGTCGCGCGCGGCGCGCAGTGCTGCAGCGACTCGCTCGACGTTGTCGAGGAAACGTCGCCGATCCGTCAGGCGTTCGTCCTCGCCGGCGACGGGACCGGCTCCCTCGATCTCCTCGATTTCGTAACGAGCGTCTTCGCAGCGCCGGCGCGCCGCGCGGTCGTCGCCTTCAAGCGCATCCAAGCGTTTGAGTATCTCCGCGAGCGCCGCGTGGCGCTCGCGCACGCGGGCCAGCACATCGCCCGCGGCCTCGCCGCCGAAGCGATCGAGCAACTCGACGTGATACGTCGACGCGAGCAGGCGCTGCGCGTCGTGCTGGCCGACGGCGTCGGCCAGCTGGGCGCCGCGCTCGCGCAGGTAGCCTGCGGTTGCCGGGCGCCCGTTGACGCGCACCGCGGATTTTCCGCCCTCGGCGACGTCGCGCACGACGATCGCATCCTCGCCCGCATCCATTGGAAATCCATCGGCGATCAGACGCTCGCGCAGCACGGCATCCGGCTCGACCGTCAGCGTCACCTGTGCGCGCGCCGTACCGCGACGCACGGCATCGACGCTAGCGCGATCGCCCAACGCCAGACCGAGCGCGCCCAGCAGCATGGTCTTGCCCGAACCGGTCTCCCCGGTAAAGATCGTCGCACCCGGCGCGAAGGCGATCTCCGCCCGCTCGATGAGTCCGTAGTTCTCGATGAGCAGCGTTCGCAGCATCGTGCAAAGACTAACTGCGCGAATCGTGCTTGATGGAAACGCCCCAGCGCAATTTTTCTTCCAGGCGCGCGAAGAACTGCAGCGGCGCCGTTCGCGCAAACCGCACCGCCTGAGGATGCCGTCGAATTTCGACGCTGCCGCCCGGCGCGAGATCCGCGACCACGTCGCCGTCGCATTCGAGGTTCGCGTGGACGATTTCGGAATCGCACGAGATCTCGATGCGCGAACTTGCCGGCACGATCAGCGGTCGCGAGAACAGCGTATGCGCGAGCAAGGGAACCACGCCGATCGCTTCGACTTGCGGGGAGACGATCGAGCCGCCCGCCGACAGAAAATATGCCGTCGATCCGGTCGGCGTGCAGACGCAGATCCCGTCGGCCGGGATGTGCGCGGCCTGCTCGCTGTCCAGCTTCAGAGCGAACGGTACCAAACGCGAGACGCCGCCTTTGCGAACGACCACATCGTTGAGCGCGAAGTGAACGCGCCCCTCGCATTCGACCTGCAATGCCAGACGATTTTCAACGTGCAACCCGCGCTCGAGCAACTCGGGCAGCCGGTCTAACTGCGGGTCGGAATCGTCGAACTCGGTCAGGAAGCCCAAGCGGCCCGTGTTGACGCCCAGGAGGGCGAGATCGTAGTCGATCGCGATGCGCGCCGCGCGCAGCAGCGTTCCGTCGCCGCCGACGGTGATCAGCAACGCCGCTTGCGCCAGCGTCGCGCTCGCGCCGCCCAGCCCCAACGCCGCTTGCTGGCCGTCGTAAACGGCGATCGCGTAGCCGTGCCGTTCGAACGTCTTGGCCACGCGCGCCGCGGTCGCGCGTGCGTTATCGCGCGCGACGTCGACGTAGAGTCCGACGACTTTGGATTTGACGGCCAGCGTCATCGTGCGTCCACGACCGCGTCGATACGCTCGAGAGACAACGGCTCGCCCTCCCGGCGCACGCGCAGCAAGAACTCCCGGTTCCCGGCGGGGCCGACCAAGGGCGACGCGATGAGGTCCAGCGGGACCAATCCCAGGGAAAGCATGGCCTCCCGCACTTCGTGGAGGATGGTCCGGTGCACCTCGGGATCGCGCACGACCCCGCCGGATTCCAATCGAGCGGCGCCGGCTTCGAACTGCGGCTTGACCAGCGCCACGATATCGCCGCCGGGACGCAAGTACCTCGCGGCACGCGCCACGATCGTGGACATCGCGATGAACGACGCGTCGCTCACGACCAGGTCGAACCCCGCCGGGAACGCGCCGTCGGGCAACAAGCGAAAGTTCGTTCGTTCGCGCACGTCGACGCGCGGATCGTTGCGCAGGCGCCAATCCAGCTGGCCGTATCCCACGTCGACCGCAACGACGCTGCGGGCGCCGCGTTGGAGCAGACAATCGGTGAAGCCGCCGGTAGACGCCCCCACATCCAGGGCCTCGCGGCCGCGCACGTCGATCGCGAATGCGGTCAACGCGGCATCGAGTTTGTCGCCGCCGCGGCTGACGAAACGGCGCGCCTGCGCGATCGCAACGTCGGCGCCTTCGCGGACCAGATGTCCGGCCTTGGTGACCGGCGTGCCGTCGACGCGCACGCGGGCCTCCATGATCAGCGCGCGCGCCTGCGGGACGGTCACGTCGGCTCGCAGCGCGACGATGGCATCGAGGCGCTCGGCGGCCACGTTGCGATCGCTCAGCCGCCGCCGGCGGCGTCGCCAAGCGCGGCGTCGATCAGTTCTTGGTTGGCGCGCAAGGCCACCTCACACTCCCGGACCAGCGTCTTGCCTTCTTTGAACAGTGCGATCGCACGGTCTAACGGGACGTTGGGCGTCTCGAGTTCTTTGAGGATTGCGTCGATGCGATCGAGTTTGACCTCGAAGGTCGCCGGTGCGGTGTCACTCATCGCTCGACCCTTCGACGCGTGCCCTCAGCGTCCCGCGACGCACCCGCGCGACGATCTCGTCGCCGACGCGCACCTGCGTCGCGTCGAGGACTGCACGGCCATCTTTGGTCACGATCGCGTAGCCGCGCTCGAGTTGCTTCTCCGGCGAGAGCGCGTTGAGACGCTCGTCGCGGATCGCCAGCGCGTGGCGCGCTCGGTCCATCGCCCGAGGCGGCCACGCGGAGAGTCGCACGCTCGTCGAGGCCAACCGCGTCCGGCGCGCCGCAACGCGGGCCGCGGGACTCGCAGCGTTCAGGCGCCGGTCCAGGCTCGAGAGGTGTTCGCGACGGATCGCCATGTGCCCGACGATCGCTTTGCTCAAGTCCGAGCGCGAGCGATCCACGCGCTGGTTCGCGCTCACGACGATGTCGCGCAGGCCGCGCGCTAACAGCTTTCGCGCTCGCGCCAAATGCTCGGCGGCCATCTCCCAGGGGCCGGCGATTCGCTCGGCCGCCGCCGTAGGCGTCGGTGCGGCGAGATCGGCGACATCGTCGGCCAAGTGATGGTCGGGAGCGTGTCCGATCGCGGTAATCACCGGATGCTCGGAGCGCAAGATCGCCCGCACGACCGCTTCGAGGTTGAAAGCGAAGCGATCTTCGTACGATCCGCCGCCGCGGGTCAGGACGATCGCATCGACCGCGGCTTTGGAAGCGAGGTCCAACGCCTCGGCGATCTCGACATCGGCACCCTTCCCCTGCACGCGCGTCGGGAAGAATACCACTTCGACGTTGGGCGCGCGCGGGCGAACCTGCCGCTCGAAATCTTGGCGCGCGTCCCCCGCGGCCGAAACCAGCGCTACCCGGCGCACGAAGCGCGGAATCGGGCGGCGTCGCGACGGATCGAACGCGCCTTCGCGTTCCAGCCGCACGCGCAACGCCTCGACCTGAGCCGCCAGCACGCCGATTCCCGTCGACTCCAATTCGTCGACGAGCAATTGGTATTCGCTGCGCTGTTCGCGCACGCCGATCGACCCGACCGCACGCACCGCGACGCCGTCGGTCACGTCGGGGAAGCGTTTGACCGAACTTGCAAATGCAAAGCACGACAGCGCGTTCTCGGCATCCTTAAGCGTAAAGTAAAGGTTGCCGTTGGCTTGCGGGTTCCACTTGGAAACCTCGCCGCGTATCGCGATGCGCTGGAGCTTGGCGTTGTTTTCGATCAGCCGCTTGATCCGGTACGAAAACTCACCGACCGTGAGGTCGAGCATCTCTGCGGGCATCATCGCGGGGTCGCGCCGGGCGCGCTCGGGGATTCCAGTGGCGCAGGCGTAGCCGCGGCCGGCGCGGAGCTTAGCGGCTCGGGCGTCGGAAGCGTCACGGGCAGCGGCGCGATGACGGGAGGCACGATGCGCGGGGGCGCCGGCTGGTCGCACACGACCGTCGATTGGGTCTTGATCAAGTAGTAATCGCCGGTACGGCCACCGCAGGGCGCGACCCGCGTCACCTCGTCGGTGGGAACGGTGAAGGCGTGCTTGGGCGTTTTGGCCAGCGCGGCTTTCATGTAGCGGGCCCAAATGCGCGCGGGAATGTTTCCGCCATACGATTCGTTCATGCGGGAGTAATCGTCGTTTCCGAGCCACACGGCGGTCACCAGGTCGGGCGTGTAGCCCACGAACCAAGCGTCGCGGAAATCCGATGTCGTTCCGGTCTTGCCCGCCGCCGGCCGCCCGATGTTCGCATTGGTTCCCGTCCCGGCGGTGATGACGTCTTCGAGCATCGAGGTCATTAAGAACGCCGTTCCGGCACTGACGACCTCGGTCTGCTCGGGGTAGCGATCGTCGAGCACGACGTTACCGATCGAGTCCTTCACCAAACGCATTGCGGTGGGGTCGATGTGGATGCCCTGATCGGCCAGCGTTTGATAGCCGCCGGCTTGATCGAGGACCGTCACGTCCGACGATCCCAACGCCAGCGACAGGTTGGCTTCCAGCGGAGAGTGCACGCCCATGTCGTGCGCGTACGTCATCACGCGGTCGATACCGATTTGATCGGCGAGCTTGACGGCCACCACGTTGCGCGAGAGCGCGAGCGCTTGGCGCATCGTAACCTCTCCCATGTAGCGATCGTCGTCGTCCTTGGGCGCCCACATCGTCCCATCGCCCATCGGGTACTGCACCGGCGAATCGTCGAGCAGGGTCGACGGAGGCATGCCGCCGTCGATCGCCGCGGTGTAGACGTAGGCCTTAAACGACGAGCCCGGCTGGCGGTGCGCTTGCCACGCGCGGTTGAATTGATTGTTCAACGAGAACTTGGTGCCGCCGATCATCGCCACGATCTCGCCGGTGGACGGACGCAAGGAGACCAACGCCGCCTCGTGCGCGTTCACGCCCTCGGCCAGAGCCGCGCGCACGCCCCAATCGACGGCCTCCTGGGCGATTTGCTCCAGCGTCGGATCGACGGTCGTGTAGACTTGCAATCCGCCTTCTCGCACCGCTTGTACGCCGAACTGATTCTCCAGCTGCGCGATAACGTACGTCGTGAAATATGGGTCCGCATACCCTTGCAATCCCTCCGGCCGCTCGCCCGCCAAGTGCAGCGGCGCGGCATACGCGGCGTCGGCCTGCGCGGTCGTGATATAGCCGCTGGCCGCCATGCGTCCCAGGACGTGGCGCTGGCGCTCGCGCGCGAGATCGAGGTTCACGTAGGGCGAGTAATCCGAGGGCGCCGCGATCACGCCGGCGATCGTCGCGGCCTGCCCGATGGTGAGGTTGGAGAGCGACGTGCCGAAGTAGGCGTGCGCCGCGGCATCGACGCCGTACGCGCCCGACCCCAAATACACCATGTTGAGATAGCGTTCGAGGATCTCGTCCTTGGTGTAGTAGCGCTCGATCTCCATGGCCAAAAGGGCCTCTTGAATCTTGCGCGAGATCGAAACCGAGTCGTTGAGGAACAGGTTACGCGCTAACTGCTGGGTGATCGTCGATCCGCCTTGCAGTTGTTCGTGTCGCAGGTCGGCGAACGCGGCGCGCACCGTGCCGACGAAGTCGACGCCGTGATGAACGTAAAAGCGCTCGTCTTCGTTCGCGATCACCGCCTCTTGCACGAGCTTGGGGATCCGGTCGATAGGCACCCAGATGCGATTTTCTTTGTAGACGCTGGCCAGCAAGGTTCCGTCGCGCGCGTAGATGCGCGTGGCGCTGGCCGGCTGATAATCGGCCATCTTACTGATATCGGGCAGGTTGCGCGAGTAGGCCGCGACGATGCCGGCGATGGTGCCCAAGCAAAACAGGACGACAAAAAATGCCGCGAGCAGAATCCCGCGCACGAGCCGGCCGCGGTTGCGCGGCCCGCGCTTACGGTTGCGCATGCTCCGCAGCCACCGCGCTCAAGACGCCGTTCACGTAGCGCCCGGAATCTTCGGTGGAAAATTTCTTGGCCAGCTCGACCGCTTCGTTGATGACCACCGGCGCCGGCGTCTGCGGACAGTACAGCAGTTCGTAGGTGCCCATCCGCAGGATCAAGCGGTCCAACGCCGGCAAGCGCTCGAGCGTCCATCCCTGCAAGCGCGAGACGATCCGTTCGTCGGCCTGCGTTTGGTGCTCGAGCGTTCCCATGACCAGTTCGCGTACGAAGAGGCGATGGTCGCTCGACGCGCGCGGCGAGACGACATCGTCGACGGCATCGCCGGCGTCGCGGCCGCCCACAGCGACGCTATAGAGGGCTTGCAGCGCTTGCTGGCGCGCCAAGCTGCGGCTGGCATTTCCCATCGGTGGATTATCCGACGGCCGCGGCGGCCATCAAGCGCGGCAAGAAGCCGATGTCGTAGCGCCCCTCGCGGAACTCGCGCGTCGCCAGGATCTCCAAACAGGCGGCTACGGTCGTGTTGACGCCCTCGACGACCGTTTCGCGCAGCGCGCGATCCATGCGCGCGATCGCCGCGTCGCGCGTGTCGCCGTACGCCACAACCTTGGCCATCATCGAATCGTAGTACGGTGGGATGCTAGCGCCGGAGTACACGGCCGTATCGACGCGGATGCCGGGCCCGCCCGGAAACATCACCTTGGCGAGCGTCCCGGCCTGCGGAGCGAAGTTGTTGCGCGAATCCTCCGCGTTGATGCGGCATTCGATGGCGTGGCCACGCGCGACCAGGTCGGACTGGCCGTAGCCCAGCGTTTCCCCCGCCGCGATCCGTATCTGCTCCTTGACGAGGTCGATACCGTATACCATCTCGGTGACCGGGTGCTCGACCTGAATTCGCGTATTCATCTCCATAAAATAGACGTCGTCGCCGCTGACCAAGAACTCCAGCGTTCCAGCGTTGGTATAGCCGACGTGCTTGCACGCCCGCAGCGCCATGTCGTGCAGGTGTTTGCGCACCTTGCCCGAGAGGTTGGCGGCCGGCGCCTCTTCGATCAATTTCTGGTGCGACGGTTTTTGCATCGAGCAATCGCGTTCGCCCAACTGCACGACGTTGCCGAAGTCGTCGCCCAGGACTTGCACCTCGATATGACGCGGGTCGACGATCAGTTTTTCCATGTAGAGGCGGCCGTCTTTGAACGACGCTTCGGCTTCGGCGGTCGCACCGGCGTAAGCGCGCTCGAGATCGTCGAGCTGCGCGACGACGCGCATCCCTTTTCCGCCGCCGCCGGCGGTGGCTTTGAGCAGCACCGGACAGCCCAGCTTCTTGGCCGCGCGACGCGCTTCGTCTACCGAGGAAAGAATGTCGGTCCCCGGCGTGGTGGCGACGCCCGCGTCCTTCATGACGCGCTTGGCGGTGGCCTTATCGCCCATCGCTGCGATCACGTGCGGTTTGGGACCGATGAACGTCAATCCGTGGTCCGCGCAGATCGATGCGAACCGCGCGCTCTCGGAGAGGAACCCGTAGCCGGGGTGGATCGCGTCGCATTTGGTGACCAGCGCCGTCGAAATGATGTTCGGAATGTTCAGATACGAATGCGGTACCGGGCCGGGCCCGACGCAAAACGCCTCGTCGGCCTGGCGAACGTGCAGCGACTGACGATCGGCCTCGGAAAAAATCGCAACGGTGCGTACGCCCAGCTCTTGGCACGCACGATTGATGCGCAACGCGATCTCGCCGCGATTGGCGATCAGGACTTTCTTAAACATCATGCGATCCGCTTAGTCTCGGGCCATTTGGAAGAGCGGGCGGCCATAGTCGACGCCGTCGCCGTCGGCACACAGGATCGAGACGACGCGACCGGCGCCGCGCGACCGCACCGGATTGCGAATACCCAGCGCTTCGACGTAGCCCAACTCGCGTTCGCCCTCGATGCGCTCCCCTTCAGACGGGATCGGCCGCAC
Organism: Vulcanimicrobiaceae bacterium; assembly: GCA_036510515.1. Lineage (GTDB taxonomy): Bacteria > Vulcanimicrobiota > Vulcanimicrobiia > Vulcanimicrobiales > Vulcanimicrobiaceae > JALYSX01. The sequence continues at coordinate 7,209 of DATCDS010000046.1, read as the reverse complement.
GAATCGGAAGATGCCGACGAGATCCGCGCGAATCGTTTCCAAGTTGGCCACGACGATCGGTTCGGAAAGTTCGACGGCTGCCGGCGGCGCCGTCCGGGGCAAAGCCGGTCGCGCCAGCTCGAATACCTCGCCTCCGCGCTCGATGCGCAAGCGCACCAAATCGGTTTGGACGAAGGTTTCGACCAGGTCGCGAACCCGGCCGACGAGGGAGCCGTTGTGCGGCGCAGCATCGGACATGAACGCGGGTTGTTCGGCGCCCCGTCGGGGAGGCCCCTACTCAAGCCGGCGGACCTGGGCCAAGGCGCGAGCGTCCAACGCCGACCGCAGCGGTTCGAACGCCGGGTCGATCTCGGCAAGCGGGACGACCGCGAACGCGCGCTCGCGCAGATGCCGGTGCGGTATCGTCAGCCCTTCTTCGGCGATGTCGCGGTCGTCGTAGGTCAAGATATCCAAGTCGATGATCCGCGCGGCCCAGCGCTCGGCGCCGATGCGGCCCAGCCGAACTTCCAAGGTCTTGAGCGCATCGAGCAGCGCCCGCGGCGCCAGGTCGGTCTCCAGCAGAACGGCGGCGTTGACGTAGTCGGGCTGGTTGACGACGCCCCACGGCGTCGTACGATAGAGCGAGGACGCGGCAAGCACGCGACCAGCCGAGGTCAGGGCGGCGATAGCGGCGAGAACGTTGGCCCGAGGATCGCCCAGGTTGGAGCCGATGCCGATGTACGCGCGGCTCACGGGAAGGCCGCGCGGTACCCCGGGTTATCGCGCGCCAACGTGATCGCCGGCGTCGTGCCGTCGAGGATATCGGGCTTGGCGATCGTGACCTCGGCTCGCGAGACGCGCGGATCGTCGAAGATCGCCGCGAGCAGTTCTGCGCAGAGACGCTCGAGAAGATAGAACGACGTCGTTTCGACGATCTCGACCAGGCGCACGTGCAGGGCGTCGTAGTTGACGGTATCGCGCAGATCGTCGCTGGACGCCGGAGCGCGTAGATCGAGTTCGAGCACGACCTCCAGATCGAACGCCTGCTTTTCGTCGCGTTCGCCGGGGTTCGCGCCGTGACGCCCGAAGGCGCGAACGTCGCGCAGAGTTATTCGATCCATCCTTGCGGCCTCCAGTCTCGTACGATAGCATCCGCGACGGCAAGCACGTCGCGCGTCTGCGCTACATCGTGCACGCGAACCATGTCGATCCCTGCTTGGACGGCGAGCGCGGTCGTCGCCGCGGTGCCGAACGCTCGTTCTCCGACCGGTCGCCCGGTCAACTTGCCGATGGTGGATTTGCGCGACGCGCCGATCATGGTGGGGAAACCGAGCGCGACGACGCGTGCGAGTGCGTGCAGGACGGCGATATTCTGATCGGCGGTTTTTCCGAAGCCGATTCCCGGATCGAGCACGATGTGACGCGCCGGTATGCCGCGCCGCACGCTGCGTTTGGCCGCTTCTTCCAGAAAGCGCAGGACCTCATCGACCGCGTCGCCGTCGTAGTGCGCTCGCGCCTTGTTGTGCATGATGACGACCGGCGTGCCGAACTCGACGGCGACGTCGAGCAACGCGTCGTCCATACCCCAGACCGAATTGATCAGGTCGGCTCCGGCGGCGCAGGCTTCGCGCGCCACCTGCGGTTTGTACGTGTCGATCGAGAGGGCGACGCCGGGCAAGCGTTCGCGCAGGGCCGCAATCGCCGGCACGACCCGGCGTATTTCGGATGCGTCGTCGATGCGCTCGTGACCGGGACGCGTGGACTCGCCCCCTAAGTCGAGCACGTCGCTGCCTGCGTCGGCCTGTTCCACCCCGCGAGCGACGGCCCGTTCGAGTTCGACGCGGCCGTCGTTGGAAAACGAGTCGGGCGTCACGTTGACGATGCCCATCACGTAGGTGCGCTGGCCCCAATCAAGCGCGTTACCGCCAAGGCGCAGCGCGCCGCGGTCAGCGCGCGGCGGCAGCATCCGCAACGTGCTCGAGCCACCAGTCGCGCAACTCCGCAACCACGAACGTCGATCCGGTCACCACGACGATGTCGTCGTGCGCCGCGTTGCGTCGAGCGACCCTCAGCGCCTCGATCGGGTCGCGCACCGCGCGCCCCCAGCCGCCCGCATCTTGAGCCAGCGACGCCAAACGCTGCGGTTCGATCGCCGTGCGTCCCGCGGTCGAAAACGTCGTGAAGATAAACGTGCCGGGCGCCTCGCGCAGCGCGGCCACGATCGCTCGCGCGTCCTTGGAGTCGCCCACTGCGACGATGAAGACGAACCGCCGCTCCGCAAAATGTTCGAGCAACGCTTCGACCAAGCCGGAAGCCTTCTCGGCATTGTGGGCGATGTCGAACACGACCCCGGGATGGCCGGGAAAGTATTCCATCCGTCCGGCGATGGTCGCGGCCGCCAGCCCGCGCTCGACGATCGCGCGTGCGGGGCGCAGTGAGGACGCGAGCTGTTCGAGGATGACGATCGCGGTGGCCGCGTTGGTACGTTGAAAACCGCCCAGCAGGGGGAGGGCCACATCGTAGCGCTCGTTTTCGGTCTGGACGACAAACCGCTGGCACAAGCGCCCGCTTTCGAGCACCTCGATCCGCGTGCCGTCCAATACGGAAACGAACGGCGCGCCGACGTCCGCGCAGCGCGCTTCGATGACCGCGCGCGCCCCCGCGTCGGCGACCGCGCAGACCAGCGGAATGCCCGGCTTGGCGATGCCGGCCTTGTCGGCCGCGATCTCTTCGAGCGTATCGCCTAAGACGTCCATGTGATCGTAGCCGACGGTCGTAATCGCGGCGACCAGCGGAACGATGACGTTCGTGCCGTCGAGGGACCCGCCGATGCCGACCTCGATGACCGCGATGTCCACGCGTTCGCGAGCGAAATGGACGAATGCGAGCGCCAGCAACGTCTCGTAGTAGGACGGGCGTCCGTGTTGCGCGGCGGTACGCTCGATCGCCGGCATCATCTCCGAGAGCAGTTCGCCCAGCCGCTCCGGCGTGACGTCGATCCCATCGACGCGCGCGCGTTCGGTCATCGATCGGAGGTGCGGCTTGACGTGCAAGCCGGTCTTCTTGCCGTCCGCGGTCAGGACGGCGGCCAGCATCGTCGAGGTCGAACCCTTCCCCGACGTGCCCCCGACGTGGAGCGTCGGATAGGCGCTCTGCGGATCGCCCAGCTCGCGCAGCAGCGCGCGCATGCGATCCAGCCGATACGGAACGCGCGGCGACGCGATCTCGCCGATCGTTCCCAGCAGGTACTGCTCGGCTTTGGCGAAGTCCACGGTCAGCCGTCGGTCACGCGATCGGCGAGAAGTTCGAGCGCGTGCGGAAGGACCGGCACGATGACCGCCAGCGATTCCTTGACCGCGCGCGGACTTCCCGGTAAGTTTACGATCAGCGTGCGATGGCGGACGCCAGCCAGCGCGCGCGAGAGCATCGCGGTCGCAACGATGGGGATCGACGCGGCGCGAATCGCTTCGGCGATGCCTGGCACCTCGTAATCGAGGATGGCGGCGGTAGCTTGCGGCGTTCGGTCGCGCGAACTCAATCCCGTTCCGCCGCTGGTGAGAATCAGGTCGGCCGCACCGCGATCGCACAAGTCGATGAGGAGCGCCTGCAACGCCGAAGCGTCGTCGGGGAGAACTTCTTCCACAACGATCGTGTAGGTTTCGTCCAACTGTTCTCTCATCGCCGGCAGGCAGCCGTCGACGCGCTCGCCCGCCGCAACGCGGTCCGAAAGCACGATCAGCGCCGCGCGGTGAGTGCTAGTGTGATGAGGCATGCGCTTGCGTTTCCGCTTCGTCGGGTTGCGCGGACCAATTCCCGCTCTTGCCGCCGCGCTTTTCCAGCAGGCGAATCGATTCGATCGCGATGGACTTATCGAGCGCTTTGGCCATGTCGTAGACGGTCAACGCCGCGACGCTCGCTGCAACCATCGCTTCCATCTCAACGCCGGTCTGCCCGACGCTATGCGCGCGGGCATCGATCTGCAGGATGTCGCCGCGCCATTCCAAGCGCACCTCGCAATGCGCCAACGGCAGCGGGTGGGCTAACGGGATCAACTCGGCCGTTCGCTTGGCGGCCATAATGCCCGCCAACTGCGCCGTCACCAGCGCGTCGCCCTTATGGGCTGTAGAGCGCTGCAGGGCTTGGCGAGCGTCCGCGCTCATGCGCACGCGCGCTCGGGCGTGCGCGTACCGGTCCGTCGCGGGTTTGCCGGAAACGTCGACCATGCGGACGCCGCCGTCGGGACCGATATGCGAGGGTGCAGACATCACACTAATGCGTCGCTCGCGATACGTCCATGCGCGCCCAGATCGCGCACAGCACGGCCAGAACGACGTACAAGATCGTATGCTTGAGATGGTGCGTTCCATTGAAGCCCAGCACGGGCGCGAAATGCGCGGCGCCCGTGGCCGTCAGAACGGCCGCAACGATGAAGACGATGGTAAGAACGATAGCTAATGCTTTCACTTAATGACTCCCGCAAGATTGAGGGTGAGACACAGCGCCCCGAAGATCAGACAATACCATCCGAACGGGCGCAGGTTGTTGGACTTGAAGTACCGCGTGAGGAAGGCGACCGACGCGTAAGCGGCGACGGCGGCGACGAGCCCGCCATAGATCGATTCCAGCAAAATCGCATGCGCCGACGGTGCCAGCAGATCGGGAATCTTGAGCAGGTTGGCGGCCAGGATCACCGGCGTCGCCAACATGAACGAATAGCGAGCCGCGTCTTCGTGATCGAGGTCGCAGAGCAGGCCGGCGACCATGGCCGCGCCCGAACGCGAGATCCCCGGTGCCAGGGCCAGCGATTCGCCCAGACCGACCCAAACCGCTTGCATCCACGTTAGACGCTCGAGCGATTTGTCGGAACGGTGCATGTCGGCGCGCTGCCGCCGACGCAGCGCCTCGCCGGCAAACATCACCAACCCGTTGATCATCAAGAAGATCGCGGCCGGTGCCACCGCGCCGAACGCGGCTTGCACGGGCTTTTCCAACAGCGCGCCCAAGATGCCGACGGGGATCGTCGCGACGATCAGCAGCCAGCCGACGCGCTCGTTGCGATCGTCGCCGACCCGCCCGCGCACGATGCTGCGCCACACCGCCGCGGCGACGGCCGCCCAATCGCGGCGATAATACACCAGCAACGCCAACGCCGTGCCCAAATGCAACACGACGACGAAGGCCAAGAAGGTCGGATCGGTTCGGATCGCAACCGGCCAGCGCAACAGCGCGGGAACCAATATCGTGTGCCCGAGGCTGGACACCGGAAAGAGTTCGCTGACGCCCTGGAGGATTGCTAAGATGGTCGCTTGGACGAAGGTCACGAGGGTGAACGTTACCCTCCGAGCGCGACGCCGCCTTCACCACGCGACGAACTTCACCGCGAAGTCGTACTGCCCCGCAACCGGCTTGCACTTCTGCAGCGCGGGAGCGTAACTCGCGGCCTGTGCCATCGACACCGCGGCGAGGTCCAAATCGTGGTTGCCGGTCGTGCCCACGATCGTCGCGCCGCCGACGCTGCCGTCGGGCTCCACCGTCACGCGCACCGTCGCGATGCCGCTGGTGGCTTGCGCGCGCAACGCGGCCGGAAGGTCGGGCGGGGGAGGCGTTGACGACAACGCCGCCTTCGCATTCGCAACGGCGCACGAGCCTGCCGGCGATGCGGCCGGCGTCGGTGCGGGTGTCGATGCAGCGGCGGCCGCTCCGGCGGCGCGGGTGCCGGGCGGCCCCTGCAGTTTCACGAGGGTCGCCGCGGATCGCGGTTTGGACGCGACGATCTGCCGGTGTCGCGCTGCCATTGCGGGCGGCGGCGTATGTCGGACGCGAACGACGCGCGAGATGCGCAGCAGCCGCGTGTTGACGATCGCCGCCTGGCGCGGGGCGGTGGGAAACAGCGGAAATCGCAGCCATGCGGCCAGCACGAGATGCAGCAGCAGCGAGATTGCCAGCGCGAAGAGGACGAGTCGGCGCGAACTGCGTTGCGACATCGCTATCGACCTTGTGAACGCCGATGGGCGCTCCCTTCCGAGAGCGCCCATCGAGTGTGCGGTTGCGTCGAGTGCCTAATCGCCGGAACTGAAGTCGGCTTCGAAAAGATACTGCCCCGCCGTCGGCACGCAGTTGACGTACGCCGGCGAATAGGTGGATTCTCGCGCGGCGCGCCTGGCCGCGGTGTCGATCGCCATGTTCCCGGACGACGATTGAATCGTCGCATCGGTCAACGTCCCCTGCGAGTTGATGCTGATCCTGACTTCCACTACCACGTTGCCCAAGCCAAGATCTTGCGCCGACTGCGGATATTCCGGCGGAACCTTGTCGATAGCGGCCGCCGCTGCGTTGGGCACCTTGCAGCTCGCCGTCGTCGAAACGGGCGCGGGCGGCGCGGGAGAGGACGTGCCCTGTCCTTGCGGGTTCCCTTCTTGGGTGCCGGTTTTGGGCGCGACGTAGGTATTGGACGTCTGACCGGCGTTGCTCTTCGAAGTGATATGCGGAACGTTGAGCTTCAGCTTGGGCTGCTGCGGCTGCTGTTTCACCGGCGGCGGCGTGGCCTTAGGCGGCGGCGTGGGCGGCGGCGTGGGCGGCGGCGTCGGCGGCGGCTTGATCTTGATCTTCTTGGTGACCGTCGTCTTCTCGACTTGCTGATCCTCGCTGTGGTTGGTCACGTTGGGGAAGAGCAGCGCAAACACGCCGTGGAACAGCAGGGAAATAACGAATGCGATCGCGACGAAATTGCGAACCCGCTCGCCGGTCGTAATGAACCCGGAATCTTTCTTTGCCATCGGCTACTGGGCCGCTCCGTTCGGTGTCGAAGAGCCCTCGACGTGGTTGGCCAGACCGAAGTCGATCAGGTCCGCTTTGCGCGCGGCATCCATCACCGACAGCACGGTTCCGTAACTCGTGTTGGGATCGGCCTTGATGATTACGCTGTGAAAGTTGTGGTTGGTTTGGGTTTGGAGATCTTGAAACGCCGCCGCCGCATCGTTCACAGAAACGTTGTTCGAGCCGATTTGAATCTCGTTCTTATCGCTAATGGTGACCAGGATCTGCGAGGGCTGCACCTTGTCGCGGTTGTGCGCTTCGGGCAGCCGAGGCTCCTTAACGACCGCCGCGAGAATGATGAAGATGATCAAGAGCACCAGCAACACGTCCGTGAAGGGCGTGATGTTGATGGTCGACATCACATCGTCTTCTTGTCCTACTGAAACAGCCACGGATTACTTCAATTCCTCCAGC
>DATCDS010000045.1:0-9200 GCA_036510515.1 Vulcanimicrobiaceae bacterium | reverse complement strand
ACAGATCGACGACGCGCTCGCGGACGCTGTTCGCGACGTGTTGCGGCGCGTCCCGGATATCGCCGCAGCCCGCGCGCGCGCGCGCATGGGGGACGTACTCGACGATGCCGCGTTCGTGGAGTTGCTGCGCTTCTGCGACGCATGCACGCAGCTGACGGCCCTGGTCGCCGGCGCGTCCGCGCTGGAATGGAAGACCGCCGACGGCATCGACGACCTGCGCGCGGTGCTCGAGCGCGGCCGCGCCGGGCAGAATGGATTTTATCTCGACGAGCGATTCGACGCGCGGCTGGCCGACACGCGGGTCGCCGCGCGCACCGCGCAAGCGTCCTACGACGCCGCGCGCCGACGATTGGCCGAACGCGTCGCCGGCGCCCTATCGCGCGAGGGTCTTGAGGACGAGTTCATCGTCATGCGGGCCGATCTGATCGGCGGGCTGCCTGCGGGCGTGCGCGCGATTCGCGAAGCCCCGACCTATCTGCTGTGCGCCCTGGAACTCGACGAACCCGCGCTGGAAGCGCTGCGAATTCGCGACGTTGCAACCCAAGCCGTCGCGATCGCCGAAGCCGAGGTGCGCGCGGCGCTTTCGCTTGAAGTGCGAACTCGCTGTCCCGCGCTGGACGAAGCGGCGATACGCTGCGGGCATCTCGACGTGCTGGTGGCCCAAGCGCGTTTCGCCAGGCGCTTTTCGTGCGTTCCGGCCGAGATCGTGGCCGACGGCGTCGTCGAGGTTCGCGACGCGCGCTTCCTTCCGCTCGAAGAGCGGTTGCTGCTCGAAGGTCGCACCTACGCGCCGATCGCGGCCGAACTCGATGGCGTCTGCGTCTTGACCGGACCGAATATGGGCGGCAAATCCGTCGCGTTGCAGACCTGTGGAGCGATCGCCGCATACGCAGCGCTGGGACTGCCCGTGCCCGCGGCGAGCGCGCGCGTCGCGCTGTTCGAGCGCATCGCGTGGCTGGGAATCGGCAGCGATGCCGAGTTGGGCGGCGTCCTCTCATCGTTCGCCAAAGAAGTCGTGCGCTTGCGCGACGTGCTGGCGCGCGCGTCCGAACGAACGCTGGCGCTCGTGGACGAGTTCGCGCGCACGACGACGCCGCAGGAAGGGCGCGCTCTGCTTATCGCGACGATCGAGCGCCTGCGTGCTGCCGGGGCGTGCGCGTTCGTAGCCACGCATCTCGCGGGGGTCGCCGGGGCGGCACGGGCGCGTCACTACACCGTGCGTGGATTGCGCGATAGCCCCCAGCCAGCGGCCGACGGCGATTTGGAAGGGGCGCTGGCGTCGCTGGCCCGTTCGATGGATTACACGTTGATCGAAGTCGCCGGGGACGAGGTCGGTGCGGCCGATGCCATCGCGCTGGCAGCGCTCCTAGGCCTCGACCGGGAGTTTATCCAATCCGCCTACGTGCACCTAAAAGAGCGGCCGTGGATCCGCTAATCATCACGTGCGCGCCCGTTGGCGCCGAGGTGATGCCCGACCAGACGCCTCACTTGCCCGTGACGCCCGAACATTTGGGGCGGACGGCAGAGGAGATTCGCGCGGCGGGCGCCTCGATCGTACACGTGCATTGTCGAGAAGATGACGGCCGCAATACGCACGCGGTCGAACGGTTCGCGCAGGCCTATGCCGAGATTCGCGAGCGCAGCGATCTGATCGTGCAATTTTCGACCGGTGGTGCGATCGGCATGCAGCCGCAAGAGCGCGCGGCGGTGTTGCAACTGCGGCCGGAGATGGCGACGTTAACCTGCGGCTCGGTGAACTTCGGCGACGATATTTTCGAAAATTCGTTTCCGATCATGCGCGGCCTCGCGCAGGCCATGACGCGCTACGGCGTGCGCCCCGAGTTGGAGATTTTCGACAGAGGGCATCTGGCCAACGCGCGTCGCTTGGCCAAAGACGGATACCTGAGCCTGCCGCAGCACGTCGACTTCGTCTTGGGCGTTCCGGGCGGCATGGAAGCGACGGTGCAAAACCTTTGCGATCTGGTCGACGATCTTCCGGCGGGCTGTACCTGGTCGGTGGCCGGCATCGGCCGCCAGCAACTCGCGATGGCGATGGCCGCCATCGCCATGGGCGGACACGTCCGCGTCGGCCTCGAGGACAACCTCTACTACAGCAAAGGGCGCTTGGCCACCAATGGCGAGCTGGTCGCCAGGGTGGCTCGCATCGCCGCGGAGTTCGGACGTCCGGTCGCCACCCCGCAGCAGGCGCGCGAGATCTTGGGTTTGGGACCGCAGCGTTCTCCGCAAGGACTCCCTGCGGTCGCGCCTAACTAGCGGCGGCCGATGTTCAACTACGTCGTCCGAAGGACGTTGCAGGCGATCCCGCTCTTGATCGTCATCTCGATGATCCTGTATGGAATTTTGAGCGAGGCGCCCGGAGGCGCCCTGGCGCCCTATCTGGCCAACCCGCATATCACCGCCGCCGATATCACGCGCCTCAAGCACAACCTCGGTTTGGACGCCCCTATTCCGGTGCGCTATGCCATTTGGCTCGGACACGTGGTAACCGGAGATTTCGGGTACTCGGCGAGCAACTCCGAGCCGGTTCTGCAAGCGATCGTCGACCGCGTTCCGGCGACGCTGTCGCTGATGGCCACCTCCTTGGTGCTCTCTCTGCTGGTCGGCCTGGCGCTGGGAATATATTCCGCGGTGAAGCCATATTCGCTCGCCGACTATTTCATTACGACCTTCGCATTCTTCGGACAGTCGATGCCCGTCTTTTGGCTCGCGCTGATGCTGCAATTGGGTCTGGCGGTCCACGGAATCCCGTTGCCGGCCGGATATATCATCAAATTGCCGTCGGCTGGAATCGCTACCGACACGGACAACTTCAGCCTGCCCGATCATTTGGTACACTTGGTCTTGCCCGTGATCGTGCTCTCGTTCTTGTCGCTCGCGCTGTACAGCCGCTTCACGCGTTCCTCGATGCTTGAGGTGATGCGCACCGATTACATGCGCACGGCCGCCGCCAAAGGGCTGAGCTTCCCCACGATCGTGCTCAAGCACGGCCTCAAGAACGGCCTGATCCCGCTGGTGACCATCGTCGCGCTCTCCCTGCCCGGTTTGCTCGGCGGCGCGATCGTGACCGAAACGATCTTCTCTTGGCCGGGAATGGGACGGCTCTTTTACAACGCGCTGCTGCAGGAAGACATCGCGCTGCTGATGGGCTACCTGTGCTTGGTCTCGGCGATGGTCGTCTTCTTTAACCTCTTCGCCGACGTCGCGTATGCTTGGCTGGATCCGCGGGTGAAATATGATTAACGCGGACGCAGGATTGGCGATGACCGTCGGCGACATCGACGACACGGTCTACAAACCGGTCGGTTTCTGGCGCAAACTTAGTCGGCACAAGCTCGCGGTCGTCGGTCTGGTCGTGCTGGTGCTGGTGATCCTCAGCGCGGTGTTCGCCAAGTTCCTTGCCCCGTTCGATCCAACGGCCATCGACAACAAGTGGTGGAATGGCGACCCCGTACCGCCGTGTTTCATCAACGCGGCGATCTGCGGCCATCACCTCTTGGGCACCGACGAGGTCGGCCGCGACTTGCTGTCGCGCCTGCTCTTCGGAGCGCAGATCTCGTTGCAAGTTGCGGTCTTTGCGGTAATCATCGAGATCTCGATCGGAACGCTGTTGGGGGCCATCGCCGGCTTCTACGGCGGCTGGGTCGATTGGCTGCTCATGCGCATCACGGATGTCTTCCTTTCGATCCCGCTGCTGCCGCTGTTGCTCGTGCTCACCGGCATCGTGGCGGCGTCGTCCAACAAGGCCTCGCTGAGTTTCGGGGTGATCGTCCTGATCATCGGCGCGCTCTCCTGGCCCAGCGTCGCGCGTCTGGTGCGCGCGTCGTTCCTATCGCTTCGCGAGCGCGAGTTCGCCGAGGCCGCGCGTGCGGTCGGCAACCGCGACGGCCGAATTATTTTCCGGCACCTCTTGCCCAACGCGATCGCGCCGATCGTCGTGCAGGCAACGCTGGACGTGGCCAACTTCATCATCCTGGAATCGACCCTCTCGTTCTTGGGCTTCGGCATTCAGCCCCCGACGGCGTCGTGGGGCAACATGCTGGCCAACGCCGAGGCGACCCTGACCAGCGGATGGTGGGTGGCCGTCTTCCCGGGCCTGTGTATCCTGGTCACCGTGCTGGCGATCAATTTCATCGGTGACGGCCTGCGCGATGCGCTTGACCCCAATATGAGGTAGGCTGATATACTACCTCGGCCGGTGGGACCGGCAGATATCGGGCCGTGGCGGAATTGGTAGACGCACTGCCTTGAGGTGGCAGCGCTGGCAACGGCGTGGAAGTTCGAGTCTTCTCGGCCCGAAATTCGTTCTTAAGACCCCGACGATGCCGCGAAAGCGGCATCGTCGTTTTGCGAAACAAGCGGGGTCCGCGCGGCGTATTCCCGATGAGATGGCTCCTGGAGTGTTTGCAGCATGTGGTTGACTCGTTTTGCCTTGACGCGTCCGGTCATCACCGCGATGGTCTTCATCGCGTTGGTGCTCTTTGGTTTCGTTGCCTATTTCCAAATCGGCCGAAGCCAGGACCCGCCCGGAACGACGTTCCCGATCGTCGTCGTCTCGGCGTCGTATTCGGGCGCCTCGCCGCAAGAGATGGAGAAGCTGGTCGTCAAGCCGATCGAAGATCAGCTCGATGGCATCGATCATCTGGATCAGATGTCGGCCACGGCACAAGAGGGCACCGCGTCGGTCGCCGTGCAGTTCAAGTTGGGGACCGATCTCAACATCGCCGCGATCGACGTACAGCGTCGGGTGGACACGGCTCGCGTCTATATGCCCAGCGACTTGGATCCGCCCTACGTGTATAAGAACGGTTCCGACGAACCGCTTTTGGACCTCGCGGTTAGTTCGAACTCGCTTTCTCCCACGCAGTTGGCCGACGTCGTCACCAATCGCGTCGAACCGGTACTCAAGCAGATTCCCAACGTCGAGAGCGTCGACGTGTACGGCGCGCGCACGCGCGAGTTCCACGTCGAGCCCAACCCAGTCGCGCTCAACGGCCTGGGTGCGACGCTCGGCGACGTCTTCGGTGCGGTCGCCAGCAACAACGCCAACCTCCCCGGCGGTCTCATGGAACAGCCGACGCGCGAGATGTCCGTATCGGTCCACGCCGACGTCAACGCGGCCTCAGACCTCGCGGCCGTTCCGCTGCCCGTTCCGGGGTCCAGTTCGCGGCTGCTCACGGTAGGCGACGTCGCCGCGACCAGCGATAGTTTTGCCGATCAGCGTTCGATCTCGAAGTTCAACGGCCAGCCACGCCTCTACGTCAGCTTGAGCCGCGACATCACCTCGGACGAGATCACCTCGACCAAGATCGCGCGCGATCACCTCGTGCAGATCGAGCAGCAGTTCCCGCAGCTGACCTTCCATGAAATCGACGCGCCGGCCGATTATACGAAGAAGGAGCTCAACGGGGTCTGGCTGTCGCTGGGCGAGGGGATCTTGCTCACGGCGATCGTCATGTTGCTCTTCCTGCACGCTTGGCGCAACGCGCTCGTCGTGCTGGTCGCCATCCCGACGTCGATCTTTTCAACCTTCGTCGTAATGCGCGCTCTGGGATTCACCTTCGATTTCATGTCGTTAATGGCGCTATCGCTGATTATCGGGATATTGGTGGACGACTCCATCGTCGTGTTGGAGAATATCACGCGACATCGCGACTTGGGAGAAGCGCCGCACGATGCCGCGATCAACGGCCGTACGGAGATCGGATCCGCAGCGATCGCCATCACGATGGTCGACATCGTCGTGTTCTTACCCATTGCATTTATGCCGGGCATCGTCGGCGAATATCTCAAGGAGTTCGGGCTAGTGGTCGTGGTCGCGACCCTCTTCTCGCTACTCGTTTCGTTCACGCTGACGCCGCTGCTGGCAGCTGCCTGGAGTGTTAAGGAGCGCACTCCGGCGCGACCAAAGTGGTTCGATGTCCTAGGCCGCACGAGGACGAACTTGATTCTGTTGGCGACGGCGGGTGTGCTCTTCGCCCAGCCGTGGATCTACGGCCACGTCCTGGGGGTAATGCTCGCGGCTTTGCTGATCGTCAACCAATTCGTACAGCGCTACGATCGCATCGTCGCTTTTTATCGCGACGTCGCGCTGCCGTTCGCGCTTGCAAACGGAACGTTCGTCGTATTCGTCTGTGCGATGCTGCTGGTCAACGCGTTCGCGTTGCTCGTCGGCGGTACGGCGACGTTCTTCGTCAACGGTGTCGGCTTTGGCGGTGCGCTGGCGGTGTTCGCCGCAAGGGCAACGCGCGCGGGTTGGCGCGGCGGTAGGATGCGAGCGAAGATGCTCGCGGCGACGCTGGCCATACCGATTCTATTGGCGCCGATTACCTGGAGCTTGGGTCAGTTGTCGTTCGATTTCGTGCCCTCCGAGCAGACCGGCGCGATCAGCATGAGCCTCACGTATCCGCCCGGCACGCCGATTCTCGCGACCTCGAAATATACCGACGCGATCGACAACGCGATCCTGAGGATCGATGGAATACAATCTGTCAGTTCGACGGTCGGAAGGAAACCCTCCGGCGAATCGTCTTCGGTCGGCGGCAACTACGCAACGCTCAACGCGCAGACGCTCGAGAATCGGCGAGGCGATACCAATGCGATCATCGAGAAGATTCGCGGTTTGGCGTACCTCGCGCCGGGCGGTGACTTCCAAGTGTCTGGCGACAGCGGCGGGGGATCCGGGGTGCAGATCTCGTACGCGTTGCAGGGGCCGGACGAAGAACTCAACGCGGCGGCCGATAAGGTCGTGGCATTTTTGCGGAAAACGCCCGGCTCGATCAACGTGCAATCCAGCGCCGAAGTCGGAGCGCCCCGTTTGAACGTGCAGATCGATTCGTCTCGAGCGGCGGTCCTGGGCATCTCGCCGGGCGATGCCGCCGCGGCGGCCCGCATCGCCATCGACGGCGCGGTTGCGACCAAGGTGCGAACCCCCGACGGCTTGGTGGACGTGCGCGTACAGTTTCCCGCGGGCAATCGCAACACGCTGGAGTCCCTCAAAGCCGTTCGCGTGCGTGCGTCGGACGGGACGCTCGTGCCGCTGGCCGACGTCGCGACCTTCACAACCATCGTCGCGCCGACCAAGGTCGAACGCTTGAACCGCGAACGCGTCGTAAACGTGACCGGCGGCGTCCTGCCGACGTATTCTCTGGGCGCCGTTACGGCGCCGCTGCAAGCCGCCCTCAAGCAGCCGGGCTTCCTGCCAGCGAGCGTTCATCTGGAGGCTCAGGGCGACACGCAATACGAAATCGAAGCCCTGATCAACATGGCATTGGCGTTGGTCACCGCGTTCATGCTGGTCTATATGCTGATGGTCATTCTGTATAGCAACTTCCTCGAACCGCTGATCGTCATGTGCTCGGTCCCGCTGGCCATCATCGGCGCGTTCATGGGATTGGCCTTTATGAACTCGCCGTTGATCCGGATGTTCGAACCCAACAGCAATCAATCGCTCAACATCATCTCGGAGATCGGAATCGTCATGCTCTTCGGGCTGGTCGCCAAGAACGGGATCCTGCTGGTCGACTACTCCAACACGCTGGTCAAGCGTGGCATGCGCGTCCACGACGCCGTGCTGCAGGCCGCCGCCACGCGCTTCCGCCCGATCTTGATGACGACGTTCGCGATGATCTTCGGCATGTTGCCCCTCGCGCTGGGATTCGCCGAAGGCGCGGAGTTCCGCCAGGCCATGGGTACGGCCATCATCGGCGGCCTAATGTCCTCGCTCGTGCTCACGTTATTCGTCGTGCCGATGATCTACAACACCTGGATCGGCTACGCCGAACGCCGGGCCGATCGCCGCGCGGTCGTCGCCGAGATGCAGCCGGTCGTCGCGGCAACCGCAAGCGCGAACGCCTAGCGCACCAAGCGGGCGCCCGGCGTAGGTTCATGCCGCCGAGCGTATGGGTAAGAGGCCCTCATGAAATCTTTTGTTCGTACGTTCGTCGCCGCTTTGGCGACCGGAATCCTCAGCCTGGCATTCGCTCTTCCGATTCGCGCCGACGTGCCCGCAACGGTTTTTGTGAACGGCCAGAACCTCACGTTCGATCAGCCCCCGCTCGAACGCGGCGGGCGGATCTTCGTCCCGCTGCGCGGCGTCTTTGAAAATCTCGGTGCGAGCGTCGTTTACGACAACGGCACCGTGAACGCCACCGGGCACGGTCACAACATCTCGCTGCACATCGGCTCCAACCAAGCCGTTGTCGACGGCCAGAACCAAACGCTCGACGAAGCGCCCTTCGTCGTAGGATCGCGGACGTTGATTCCCCTGCGCTTCGTCGCTCAAGCCTTGGGCGCCGTCGTCGATTGGAATCAAAATTCCAACACGGTTCGTATCACCAACGGCGGCGCCGCGAGCACTTCGGGCGCCGGTTCGGGCGGCAGGTTCATGTTGATGGACCGCCGGCCGACGGGGGCAATCCTCGCGGGATCGCCGCACTTCCACGCCACCTTCAGCCGGCCGGTTCGCCGCTCTAGCGTGACGGTGATGCTGGACGGTAACGACGTGACCGCCAGGGCCATCGTCACCGCGACGAGCTTCGACTTCACGCCCGCGCGCTACCTCGGTGCGGGAACCCACCGCATCGCGCTGAGCGGCACGACGCGCGACGGCGTGCCTTTCAATACCGGCTGGAACGTTCGAATCCGCTAAGGAGCGGGTTACTAGAAACAAACGGGCACCGGCGCCGCCTCCGGGGAAACCCGTCCGCATGGCAAAGATGCGAGCACTGGTGACCGGGGCGGCGGCTGGGTTGGCGCGCGGGATCGCGACGTCGTTGGCCCAAAGCGGGGATTTCGAGCGGGTCGCGATGACGTATCGTACGACCTCGCCCGAGGCGACGCTCGACGCGATTCGCGCGGCGGGGGCGACGGGCTCCGCACATCGCATCGACTTTCTTGAGGATGAGGCGGCCATCGGCGCGGGACTTGCCCGCTCCGTTGCGCAGGACGGCCCGTTTGACGTGCTCGTTCACGGCGTCGGACCGATGAGCATCGCGCGCTTCGAACGCGCGACCATGGACGATTATCGCGAGATGTTCGATGGAAACGTGCGCAGCGCGGTCTTGGCGGCGCGCGCGGTCCTTCCCGCGATGCGCGAACGCGGCTTCGGCCGGCTGATTTTCTTCGGAATGAACGGCTCGTCGGTGACCCGGCCGGCCAAGGGTTTCACGCTGCATCTCGCG
>DATCDS010000044.1:0-7327 GCA_036510515.1 Vulcanimicrobiaceae bacterium | reverse complement strand
GGCTTGATGGCCGAGAAGTTCGACCATTTGGCCGTGCTGACGACCTTCGTCATCACGCCGCTGACGTTCGTGGGCGGCGTCTTCACCGCCGCGACGCTGCTGCCGCCGTTCCTGCGCCGCGCCGAGTTGTTCAATCCGATGTTCTACACGATCGACGCCTTCCGCTATTCCTATACGGAGCAATCGTATCTCCCGCTCTGGCTCTCGGTCGCCACGATCTGTGTTCTGGCCGTCGTCGCGTTCTGGATCGCCCTGCGAATGATGACCGTCGGCTACAAACTCCGCGTCTAAGCAAGGCTCGCGCAACGTCCTTAGGCTTGACATCGTAAATGACAGCTTACAATGCCACCTCAGCGCTCCTCGGCGGGGCACCAAGCAGCCTCGATATTCAACAGGTTATGGAGTCCAGCAGAAATGTTCATCACTAAGAAGAAAGTACGTGCCCGGGGCCTGTTTCAGAGAGCCATCTACGCCCTCATACTTGGGGCGATGGTCGCTTCGTTCGAACAACCCCTACTCGCTGACATTCCGCCACCCCAGCCTTTCCCTGTCACGCATGATCTTAAGGCAGAAGGGGCAATCGATATTTTCGCCGATGATTCGAGATTCCCGAACACCGAAGAGAAGACACACGGCGGCTTCTATGTTACGAAGAACTATTGCGCAATCGTCCTGGACATACTAGCTGAGCCGGGGGCCGACGCGAATCTTTCAGTAGAGGGGGCGCCGAACGGTAGGTTCAACGGTCCGCGATTTAACGAGGTCCCACCGATCGTGATTCGCAACTCGGGGAACCAAGAACGAGCGTGGACCACCGTCGTTGCTCTTCGACATCCGTACACGGCGTTTTTGCTAGTGATACCTCCAAACGCCGCAACACATGGCAAGATCGAGATTTTCGGGACTGCTTTGTCCTGCACTGCCGGCACGCCGGGCTGGTAGGTCAGCGATGTCTCTAGCCATCCAGCTACTTTCTCTAGGGCCTTGGACGGCACCGCACTTGCATGGTCACGGAAAGAAGGGATTGTGGCGTTTCTCCAGCGCGATCGTCGTGGGCGGGCCGTGGCCTGGCATGACGGCGGTGTCGCCGGGAAGGGCGAAGAGACGCGTGCGGATGCCCTGCAGAATGTCGGCGTACGTGCTCGCGTGGCCGAACGCGCCGCCGACCGAGCCGGCGAAGAGCGTATCGCCGGTAAAGACCGTCGTATCGATCGAGAAGCACATGGAGCCATCGGTGTGACCGGGCGTGTGCAGCACGCGAATCGTGGCATCGCCGAAGGGCAGCGTCTGACCGTCGGCGACGTTCAGCGCACGCGATGCGAGCCGTCCGATCGCCGGAGCATCGGTTGCGTGCATCACGATCTTCGCGTTGGGGAAGGCGGTGCTCACCGCCGCGGTCGCATCGCAGTGATCGGCGTGCTTGTGCGTGATGAGGAGGTATTGCAGATCGTAGGCACCCTCGTGCAGCACGCGCAGCAGGTTGGTGGGATCGCCTGCGGGATCGATCAGCGCGGCGCCTCGATCTTCGTGGAAGAAGACGTACCCGTTGCTGGGATGCGGCTTTTGAAAATGGCGGCGCACCTGCGACGGCGCGATCTCGGGCGGATACCAGCGATCGGCGGCGCTGTCGGCCATACGTTGCGGGTCCAAATGCAGGACCGTCGCGAGCGCGCGCGCCGTCGCCTCGTCGGGTCTGCCGTCGTAGGCAGTCCAGGCGGCGATCTGCTCCGGCGGCAGGCCGGTCGCGCGGCCCAACCGCGCGGCATCGGTGCCGGTTCCCAGCATCGCCTTACGCAGGTTGTCACCGAATTCGTCTTCGAGCGGAATTTTCTGCCAAGCGCTCATGCGCGCTACCTTCCCACGCGCGCGCGCAAGCCCTTCGCGACGATGCAACCGGAGCGCCCGACGCGGCTGTTGAAGGCTGGACCATGGAACGCGTGATCATCATCGGTTCGGGCCCCGCGGGGCTGACCGCCGCCGTCTATGCCGCTCGGGCGAACCTCGAGCCGCTGGTGCTGGCCGGGGGCATGTATGGCGGACAGCTGATGCTCACGACCGAGGTCGAGAACTACCCGGGCTTTCCCAACGGGATCATGGGTCCCGACCTGATGATCGCGTTCCGCGAACAGGCCGAACGCTTCGGCGCTCGGATCGAAAACGTCGACGTCACCGAGGTCGACTTTCGCGGAAACCCGTTGATCGTACGCACCGCCGACGGCGAATACGTGGCCAAGACCGTGATCGTCGCGACCGGCGCGAGCGCGCGCTGGTTAGACGTTCCGGGCGAAGGGAAGCTGCGCGGCCGCGGCGTTTCGACCTGCGCGACCTGCGACGGCGCGTTCTTTCGCGGCAAGCACATCGTCGTGATCGGCGGCGGCGACTCGGCGATGGAAGAAGCGCTCTTCCTCACGCGCTTCGGTCACAAGGTGACGGTCATCCATCGCCGCGACTCCTTGCGCGCGAGCAAAATCATGGCCGCCCGCGCCCACGGACACGAAAAGATCGATTTCATCTGGAACACCGTCGTCGACGAAGTGCTGGGCGATACGACGATGACGGGCTTGCGGTTGCGGAACCTCAACGACGGCAGCGTGTTCGATTTCGATGCCGACGCGATGTTCATCGCGATCGGCCACACGCCCAACACCGCGATCTTCAAGGGCCAGATCGATCTGGATGCTGCGGGCTACATCGCCTCGGTCGACGGAACGACCACCAACGTCGAAGGCGTCTTCGTTGCCGGCGACGTGAACGATCTGCGCTACAAACAAGCGATCACCGCCGCAGGCTCGGGCTGCAAGGCCGCCATGGACGCCGAAAAGCACCTCGAAGCCCTAGAGTTCTCGATGACGGTCCCGACGTAAAAAACTACTTCGACAGTATCTCTTGCAGGGCGCCCTCTAGCTTGGGATATTTGAAGGCGTAGCCTAAGGCCTGCGTGCGTTTGGGGAGGACTCTTTGGCCTTGGGTGACGGCGACGATGCCCTCGCCTAGCATCGCGCGCAGCGCGAACGTCGGCGTCGGCAGCAGCGTCGGCCGATGCAAGAGCGAGCCCAGGGCCTTGGTGAACTCCGCGTTGGTGACCGGATGCGGCGCGCTGGCGTTGAGCGTTCCGTCGGCACCGTCGAGCGCGAGCAGGTAGATGCCGACGACGTCGTCGACGTGCACCCATGAAAACCACTGCTTGCCGGTACCGATCTTTCCGCCCAAGCCCGCGGAGAAGGGCGGCACGATTTTAGCTAACGCGCCGCCGTCGCGTCCCAATGCAATCCCGGTGCGTACGATTGCGACGCGCAGGCCGAGATCTTGCGCGCGGCGCGCTTCGGCTTCCCAGCGCACGCAGATGTCGGCGAGAAAGTCGTCTCCGGGCGGGCTGGATTCCACGAACGTCGCGCTCTCGCTCATGCCGTAATAGCCCACAGCGCTCGCCGAAACATACGCGCGTGGGTGATGCTGCAGGCCGCCCAGCGCGATGATAAAGCGCCGCGGCGCTTCCGTGCGGCTCTCGAGCATCTCGCGTTTGGATTCCTTGGTCCACTTTTGAGCGACGTTGGATCCGGCCAGGTTGACGATCGCGTCGTAGCCGTCGGCCATGCGGGCTGCGGCTTCGGGATCGCGCAGGGAGGCGGTCCCGACATCGTCGCCGCGGGCCGATAGCGCGGCGACCAGATGCTTGCCGATAAAGCCCGAAGCACCTACTACCAAGACGCGCATGAGGGCCCCTTACCCGCTACGGGCTGATTGCATGCGCCGCGGAGCCGACGACCGCTTCGATCTCGTCGATTTCTTTGGGAATCGCCTGGGTCAAATTCTCGTTGCCGTCGGCCGTGACGACGATGTCGTCCTCGATGCGGACCCCGATCCCCTTGAAGCGCTCGTCGCAGGCGAGATCGCGGTGCACGTAGATGCCCGGCTCGACGGTGGTCACCATTCCGGCTTGCAGGAGAACCGGTTCGTCGTCGTCGTCGCGATAGCGACCGACGTCGTGCACGTCGAGGCCCAGCCAATGCCCTGCGCCGTGCATGTAGAAGTCGCGATATTTTTCGGCCTCGATGTTCTCGTCCGCACTGCCGTGCAGCAGTCCGATCTCGATCAGGCCCTCGACGATGACGCGCAAACACGCGTTGCCGAAAGCGCGTTGCGGGTTGCCGGGACGCACCTGTGCGATGCCGGCTTTTTGGGCGGCCAGCACGATCTCGTAGATCGCGCGTTGCTCGGCGGTGAAGCGGCCGCTGACCGCCCACGTGCGGGTGACGTCGGTCGTATAGCAGTCGATCTCGGCGGCAGCGTCGACGAGCAGCAGTTGGCCGTCGCGCAGGAGGTCGCGATTGGTGATATAATGCAGGATCGTCGCGTTATCGCCGCTGCCGACGATCGACTCGTACGCCGGACTGCGCGCGCCCGCGAGCGCGAACTCGCATTCCATGATCGCTTCGATCTCGTATTCGTGTACGCCCGGACGCGTGGCGCGCATCGCCGCCAGGTGCCCGCGCTGCGTCGCTTGGGCGGCGCGGCGCATGATGGCCAGCTCTTCGGGGTCTTTGATCGCGCGCATCGCGTGCAACAGCATTCCCGGGTCGTTGTAACGCTCGGGCGCGCGGCCCGAGCGGCGCGTCTTGCTTCCGGCCTCCGCGACCGCGCCCAAGACCGTCCGATCGAACGTTTCGGATTCACCGAAGCGATAGTGTACGGTCGTGGCACCGACGAGGTAATCGGACAACCGTACTTCCAGTTCGCCGATCGGATGCGCGACATCGACGCCCAAGAGAATCGGCGCGGCCTGCGTTCCCAGCCGCTTCCCGTTCCACAGCTCTTGGGTGCGATCGAGCTCGCGCACGAACAGGACGACGCGATGCTTGGCCTGCTCGGGAAGAAGCAACAGGACCGCATCGGGCTCGTCGAATCCGGTCAGATAATAGAAGTCGGAGTTCTGTCGAAACGGAAAGTCCGTGTCGTTGCTGCGCGCTACTTGGCGGGCTCCCGGAATGATGGCGGCGCCGCCGGCAAGTGCTCGGAGAAGTGCTGCGCGGCGTCGGGCGTATGGCTGCATGCACGAACCTTCGCGATTGCCCTCGAATTCCTGCTAGTCCGAAAACGCGTCCAACAGGCGAAGGGCCGCTGCGTCTAGACCCTGACTCTGCACTTTTGGATGGGTCAGGTAGAAAAGCGCCATCACGCGAAGCAAGAACCGATGACGGTTGGGATGCGGCAGCGTTCGAAAGGCAGCCAGCGCGGTCCGTGCGAGCACCCGCGCCCGCGCGCAGAAGTCCCCAAAACTGGGATAGCAGGTTGCCAGGTTTAACTCGCCGTGTTCGCAATCTTCGGTTTGATCGATGAACGCATCGAGCAAGACGTGGAGCGCGGCGACTGCCGGGAAGTAGGCGTCGTAGGCGGGTCGGGCGGCCGCGGCACGTCCGGCGAGCAGCGCGTACAGCGGAACGTAGATCTGAAACTGCGAGCCGGCGGCGGCCGCGAACTCGTACCAGTGCAGGTCGGGAAACTCGGCGCGATGCCGCTCGAACCAGGCGACGCACTGCGCTTCGCGCACGCCGGGCTGCAAGTGCTTGAAGCTTTGTAGATCGCTGTAGAACGCCGCCGCCTGCGCGAACGTCGGGAGCAATGGCCTATAGCCCGGCACGCGTCGCAGCCCCGCCTGCGTGGCCAGCACGTGTGCCGCAAGATAGCCCCCGTCGTCGCCGCGGGGGCCCAGGGCGTAGTAATCGCGCAGCGGGGCGTCGGGATTCAACGCGTCGGCGAGCGCGCCGTGGAGAACCGGATAGGCCGCGGCATCGACGTCGGGATGCCGATCGCAGAGGTTATCGAGGTAGTCGTAAATCGTTTCGAGCGGGGCGACGATATCGACGTACTGCTGGGCCGTCTCGGTCGGGAGAAACGTTGCCAAGACGCAGCCGCCGGCCACGTGGTAGGCTTTGGCACGCGTGCTGGCCAGGGCTTGGGCGCGCAGGTGCTCGTCGGGGATTCGTCGCGCCATCGCCTCGATGCGTTCCAGCGCGATTTCGGCTTTGGGAACGGTGCGCCGCAAGAAGCGAACGATGTCGTACGGAAAACCCGGACCGTCGGCCAGCAGGAACGCCAGGCGCGCGGGCGAGCGGAGCACGCGCGCGACGGCCCAGCGAATCTCTTCGAGCAACGTTAGATTCCGCCGACGAACCGGCCGGGATTGAGCGTGTTGTTGGGATCGAAGCGCGCTTTGATCGCGCGCATCTGTGCGAGCGCGGCGGGCGGGGACCCCCACAGGTTGAGAATGGGGCGCATCGGTGCGTCGCCCGCGATGACGATCGCCCGTGGTTCGAGGTCGTGCAGGGCATCGTCGAACATCTCGATCTTGGACGAAAATGCCCGATCGTTGTCGTCGCGCACGCGCACGATCGCATCCCCATTCATCGCGTCGCCGATCAGGTCGGTCTTGAGTTCGAACCGCTCGGCAAGCGCGCATACGCCATGCAAGCACTCCGCGAGCCCGACGGGATCGCCCAGCACGCGATAGGTGATCGATCGCTCTGCGACCGTGCTAACGTAGGCGTCGAGGGTTCGCTCGAACGCGTCGCGAGCGCCCGCGTCGATGATGCGCGTTTCGGGGACGCCGGCCTTGCCCAAGGCCGAGCGCAGTTCGCGTGTAGCGCGTTCCAAGAGCGCTGGAGATCCTTCGATGAGAACGACCAATCGGCCGTCGTCGGCATCCTCGCCGTCGATTTCGCGCGCGTAACCGTTGACGACCAACGCAGCCGACGGAGGGATCGAGAGCGCCTGCAACCGATCGATAGCGCGCGCGCGCGTTTGGATCGGCAACGGTGCGACGAAGGCGCGCGCGCCCGGCGGCATCGGCAAGGTCTTGAAGTTGGCTTGCGTGAGCACGCCCAGCGTGCCGAACGAGCCGACGTAGAGTTTACTCATGTCGTAGCCGGTCACGTTCTTCACGACCATGCCGCCCGCTTTGGCGATCGTTCCATCGGCCAAGACGATCTGCGTGCCGATCACGTAATCGCGACCGCGCCCGAAGAGGTGCCGGCGCGGACCCAGCCATCCGGCCGCCAAGGTTCCGCCGATCGTGGCCGCGCGCCGGCGGGGCGCATCGAGCGGCACGAACTGGCCGGCGGACGCCAGCGAATCGAAGAACTTCCCCAGCGTCATGCCGGCTTGCACCGAGGTCGTAAGGTCGGCGTGCTCGTGCGAGAGTATCGCCTTGAGCTTGGTGGTCTGCACGATCACGTCGGCTGCCGGCGGCGCGCCCATGCCGCGCAGCGTACCGCCGCCCTCGATGCCGACCTTCTCGCCCGCGCGGTCGCAGGCTGCGAGCAGGTCGCTC
>DATCDS010000043.1:0-7012 GCA_036510515.1 Vulcanimicrobiaceae bacterium | reverse complement strand
GCTCAGCGCGCGAACGTCGTCGGCAAGGCCGTCACGCCGTGGCTGCTGGATCGCATCTTTACCCTGACGCAAGGGAAGAGTTTGATCGCCAACATCGCGTTGGTCGAAAACAACGCCCGCTTGGCCGCGAAAATTGCGGTTAGCTGCGCCCGGGTTTGAACCGCAGCGCGAGACCGTCGATGCAGTAGCGCAGTTTGGTGGGCGGTGGACCGTCGTCGAAGATGTGTCCCAAGTGGCCGCCGCAGCGGCGGCAATGCACTTCGGTGCGCTCCTCAACGAGTTCGTAATCGGCACCCGTTAGCGTCGCGTGAGGAAGCACGTCCCAGAACGACGGCCATCCGTCGCCGCTATCGTAGTGCGTCTTGGAGGTGAAGAGCGCCAGAGCGCATCCCGCGCAACTATAGAGCCCGGACCGCGACTCCTTGATCAACGGGCTGGAAAACGGCGGCTCGGTCCCATTCCGACGCAGGATCGCGTACCGATCCGCTCCCAGCACCGCGCGCCATTGCGCGTCGGTGTGGGTCACCGGGTACTGCGGCGCGGCGGTCGCGCCCAGCGCGCGGGTCGAGAGCGCGCCGGCCGCGGCAGCGGTCAATCCTAGAAACGCGGCGCGCCGCATCACGTCGCTATGTGGCACGCTATTTCGTTGCGTTCGAAATAGCGTTGGTGGTGGTCTTCGCCGCGATAGAAGGTCGAGGCGGCAACGATCTCCGTGGCGATCGGGCGCGAATGATTCGCCTGCGCGCGCGAGCGCGAGGCGTTTGCCGACCGCTCTTGTGCGGGGGTGTGGTAGAAGATCGCCGAGCGATATTGGGTTCCGAGATCGGGCCCCTGGCGATTGACCTGCGTAGGATCGTGCATCTTCCAAAACGCGTCGAGGAGTTGGTCGTACGAGACGACCGCCGGATCGAAGGTCACCTCGACGGCCTCGGCGTGTCCCGTCCGGTGGCCGCAGACCTCTTCATAGGTCGGGTTCGCGGTCTTTCCGCCGGTGTAGCCCACGACGGCGTCGACGACGCCCGGAATCTGGCGGAAGGCGGCTTCTACGCCCCAGAAGCATCCCGCGGCAAAGCTGGCTTGTTCGTTCATCACGCTCCTATAACGTCTCGACGTGCGGCTTCGGATGCATGCCTACTGCCGGTACCAGAACTGAACGTCTTGGGGGAGCGCGGCGGCGGACAGGGGCGAGAGGCCCAGGCCGTAGAGATTGCGCGGCACGACGGCGGCGAGTTTGTTGGAGTACAGGTAGAGAACCGGCAGCTGGGCAGCGCCGACTTCCTGATAGCGATCCAGGGCCGCGCGCGAGGCGGCGGGCGAGGTCGCCGTCCGGGCGTCGCGCATCGCGCGATCCAGCGCCGGAATCGCAACCGAGCCGTAATTCGACCCGCCGACTTTTGAGGTCTGCGAGGAGTCGTAGTCGCGGAAGTCGTCGGGGTACGGCTGCAGGATGCGTCCGCGCAAGGCCAGTTCGAACTTGGACTGTTGGATGTCTTGAAAGAACGTCTGGAGTTCTTCGTTCTCCAGCGCGCACTCGATGCCGACGGCGTGCAGGTTCTCTTGAATGAGCTCGGCGATGTCCGAGGCGACCGCGTCGGTCGCGCCGCCGGTCTTGAGGGTGATCCGCAAGGCGACGCCGTTCTTCATCCGCACGTCGCCGTGCAGGTGCCAGCCGTCGGCCTCCAGCAGCGCGCGCGCTTTGGCCGGATCGAAACCGTACGACGGCAAGTGCTTGTCGAAGTAGGGCGAGAACGACGGGAGCGGGCCGTCTAGGACGTCGGCTTGCCCGTCCATGATGCCTTGGGTAATGAACGTGCGGTTGATCGCATAGAGCATGGCGCGGCGCACGATCGGGTCGCGGATGAACGCGATCTGCGAATCGGCAAAGTTGGGCAGCAGCATGAAACAGACGTTCCACGGCCAGGTAACGAAGCGATGATTGCCGCGCAAACGGTCGTGAACGCGCCACAGTTGCGGCGGAATGCTCGTCACGTCGACCTCGCCGGCGTCGACGGCGGCGTAGAGCGAGTTTTGCTGCGGGTAAACGCGAAAGCCGATCCTGGGCAGACGTGCCGGCGGTCCCCAGTACGACGGGTTGCGTTCGAAGATCATGTACGCGTCCGGGACGTTGCGTGCGATTCTGAACGGCCCGCTCACGAGGGGATTTTGCGCGAAGTCGCTGTCGCGATTGATGAAATCGGCTTCGGCGCGCGACCCGGCCGGATGCTTGCCCAGCAGGTGCACGGGCAACGGAAAGGTCTCGCCCAGCGCGTTGAGTAGAAACGGCGGCGACGGCCGCGAGAGCCGAATCTCGACCGTCCGCGCGTCGAGCGCGCGGGCCGAGCTCATCAGCGTGAAATCCGAAGCCGTGCCCGGAATGACGTCGGTGTTGGCTTGCAGCAGCAGGGTGAACACCACATCACGTGCGTCGAGCGGCGCGCCATCCGACCAGCGCGCCGGGCGCAGATGCACCACGTACCGCCTACCGCCGTCGTCGATGTCGATGCCGGTCGCCAAGCTGCTCGACCACCGCGGCAGCATCTTGGCATCCAAGTCCACGAGCGGGGTGAAGATCAGCTGCGACACCATCTTGGAGGCGCTGGAGACCGACGTCAGGCGGTTGAATCCGACGGGCCCGGCGATCCAGGCCGCGATCACGATGTTCGGATCGCGCGTTTCGGCCGAGCGCGCGCCGCACGACGCGAGCGACAGCACGAGGGCCGAGGCAAACAGCGCGCGTGCGAGCGCGCCGGTCATCCGCCGACCATCCCGGCGTCGCGGCTGTCGCGCAGCCAATCGCCAACGAAGTTCAGCGCGCAGACGGTCAGCAAAATCGCCAATCCCGGCGGGAGAATCAACCACCACGCGCCCGCAAAGAGGTCGCTTTGCGCCGACGAGAGCAAGTTGCCCCACGACGGCATCGGCGCGCGCACGCCGATGCCCAAGTACGAAAGGGCGGTCTCGGCCAGCATCGCCGTTGCGACCATAAACGTGGTGGTCGTCACGACCGTTCCGAACGCGTTGGGGACGACGTGCCGGAAGATGATGCGCGCGTCGTCGGCGCCGACGGCGCGCGCGGCCTCGACGTAGAGACGCTCCTTAAGCGTGAGCACCTCGCCGCGCACGAGTCGTGCCGGATTGAGCCACGACGTCGCGCCGATGACGATCATCAAGGTGATCAGGTTACCCTTGAACAGCGCGGCCAGAAACAACAGTAAGAACAGCGTTGGGATCGACATGAAAACGTCGACCAAACGCATCAGCAGCCCGTCGATCAACCCGCCATAGAAGCCGGCCAGCGCACCGTAGATCGTGCCGATGCACATGGCGACGGCGGCGGCGACCGCGCCGACGGCCAGCGTCACGCGTCCGCCGATCAGCAAGCGCGTCATCTCGTCGCGCCCCAGACCGTCGGTTCCCAGCGGATGGTGCCAGCTGGGCGCCGCGTACGCGTTGGCGACGTCGGTGAGATTGGAATGTAGTCCGAAGAGCAGCGGGATCATCGCGCACGCTAATATCGCTAGCGCGATCCAGATCAATCCGGCCCGCGCGACGCCCGTGAGTTTAGGACCGCGGCGTTTGGGGACCATGGCCGCTGCGTCAGTCATAGCGCACCCGCGGATCGACGACGCCGTAGAGTACGTCGGCGAGCAGATTGCCCAGCACGACCAGCGCGCCGGTGATCATCGTCATGCCCAAGAGCGTCGAAAAATCGCGGTCGGTGGCCGATTGCCAGAACAGTTGGCCCATACCGGGATAGGCGAAGATTTGTTCGGTGATGATCGCACCGCCGAAGAGCGCCGGCAGGCTGGTTCCTAAGATCGTAATAAACGGAATCAGCGCGTTGCGCAGCACGTGACGAAAGAGGACGGCGCGCGGCGCCAGCCCCTTGGCGATAGCGGTTCGTGCATAGTCTTCGCGCAACTGCTCGATCATCGATCCGCGGATATAGCGGCTCCAGCCGGCCACCGAAATGATCGCCAGGGTCGCGGCCGGCAGGAGCAAATGCGCGATGCGCGTCGGCCAATCGAACGAGGCGGTGTCGATCGTTTGTAATCCGCCCACGGGAAACCAGCGCAGCGAGACCGCGAAGATGGCGATCAGCAGGGTGCCGAACCAGAACGTCGGCATCGACCACGCCACGAACACGGCGATCGATGCGATGCGGTCGAACGCCGTGTTGCGCCGCGCCGCCTGCACGACGCCCAACGGAACGGCGATCAGGATCGAGACCAGCAGTGCGCTGCCCATTAGCAACAGCGTCTGCGGAAGACGTTGAGCGATCAGCGACCCGACCGAGGCTTGCCGTTGGTAGGAGTAGCCGAGATCGCCGTGCAGGAGACCCGAAAACCAGATATAGAGCTGGGTCAGCGGCGGTTTATCCAGTCCCAGTTCGTGCGAGATCTGCGCGACGCGCGCGGGCGCCGCGTTCTCGCCCGCCAGCGCGATCGCGGGGCCGCCCGGCGCGATGTGCAGCAAGACGAACGCGATAATTCCGACGCCGATCAGGGTTGGAATCGCTTGCAATAACCGCCGAAGGACGAACGTCGTCACCGCACCGGCCAAGGGGAGGACGCCAGCGCGCTCCACTGATACGCCTGCGTACCGTTCCAGTCGAAGAAGCACACGCCGATCGCGCCGGCGGATTTGGCGCCGTCCAAGCTCGCCGCGATCTCGTCGCCCGGCGGATATCCCAAGCGGCCTTCCGCACCGGTTTGGCCGCCGATCGATATCGGCAGCGTGCGTCCCGACGCCGCGCGCAACATCGTGGCGGACTTGATCATCAACTGTTCGACCAGCGCCGGCGTGGTCGGCGTTCGTCGCATCATGCGCCAATAGGCCATCGGCTGTAACACGTCGGCGTATTTCGCGATCTCGCGGAACGGATACTTGGATTCGTCGAGATGTTCGAACGACGGATCCTCGACGGTCGCCACGATCAGCGAATGCGGGCCCAGCGCTTCGCGCAGGTACTTCTCGTACATCCACAGCGCGGCCAGGCCATGCGGATCGTCGCCCAGGAAATCGCTGCCGCGTTCCAGATCGATCGCGATCCCGTGTACCGGCGTCCCTTTGGCCGTGCGGTAGCCCGCGCTGCGCACGCTGGCGGAAAGATCTTCAAAGGTCGCCTCGCGCGGCACGCTCCAGCCCATCGTGAGTACGCCGCGCGCGGCTAGGTCGTCGATGATCGCGTCGATCGTCGGCTTGACCTTGGGCGGGGCTTGCCAGAACGCACCGTACGCGGTGCGCAGTTCGACGTAATGCAAGCCGGCTTTTGCAGCTCGATCGGCGATCTTGGCGGGGTCGAGCTTGCCGTAGTAATTATCGTCGACGGGGTTGAGCGAAAAATAGAGCCACATCCCTTTTCCCGCCGCCATCGAAAGCGAGGTCGTGGGCAGATCCGCGGGCGTAGCGACGCCGGAAACGTCGACGGGCTTGGAGGTTCCGATCCGCACCTCGTAGCGATAGCGACGATTCGGTCGAACGGCGGCATCGCGATACGTCGACGCTCCGGCCGGCAACGCGGCGACGGGTGTCGCCGCCGAGCCCGCGATCGAACGCCAGACGCGAACGGGCGCGGTCGCGCGCGGGAACCAGCCGATCTGCACCATGTGCGGGCCGAGCGCTCGCGCGACGACTCGAGGCGTCTTCCACGTGCGCGTGTCGGTACTGACGCGAACGCTGCCGAACTGCGGCTCGTTCGCGGTGATCTTGGCGTTGACGATGCCGTCGCGATCGGTGGTAACGATGGCCGCCGGCGCGTTGTAGCGCATGCGCGACTGCCACTGTACGTGCCCGCGGTCGGACACCCAAGAGAGGTCGCTGTTGGCCAGAATCGAGGTCGGCCGGTTCTGCGCGTCGTGAAAGTGCGCGATCAATAGCCAGGTCGCGCGCCCGTCGGGATCGACGCCCAGCGGACGGCTTTCGACGGAAAAGCCGGTGGCTAGATTACCGACGTAGACGGGCACGTTTGGCGTAGCCGACGGTACGGGAGCGGGATATGGAACGCCGGCCGTTGCGGCTTGGCCGATTAGAAGCGCGGCGATGGAGAAGGCGGTGCGAATCATGCCAACCTATTCGAGAAAAAAGGGGCGATGCATTGCTGCATCGCCCCAGGGGATCGGGGTCTACGCGACCGTTACAGCTTCTTGCTGATGAAGATGAAGAACAGCGGCGTGGATTGGTTCAGGTTAGCGTAATTGCTGCCGTATCCGTTGACGCCTAGGCCGTTGCCGCCGATCGGGTCGTACTCGCCCAGGTACGACTGGCAACCTAACCCCAAGCCCTCAGGCGTAAAGTAGGCGGCCTGCTGGCTTGCGGTAGGTGTCGAACAGGGAGTGATCGGCCGCGTGTTGTTCAGGATGTTTTCTCCTTGGATACCGATGGTGATATCCTTGCGACGCCCTACATCGAACGATATGGTCCCGTTTATGATTCCCCAGCCGGTGCTTCGATTGGCGAAAGCGGTGATACCTCCGGTAGCCGGATAAACAGTTCCGGTATAGTAGGTGACCGCGCTCTGTAGGTATAGCTGGGGAATGATGTGCAGGTTCCCTTCGTTCAGCTCAGCCGTAAACGTACCGCTGAGTGGCGGATCCGCCGACGAACGCAACAGAACGCCGCTGGTCGAAGGAGGAAGCGAAACCGATCCGTACGGCGTCGTCAACGACGACACCGAGTTCGTCCAGAAGTTGTCGTACGTTCCGCTCACCCACCACGACAGGCCAACGGGGCGATTGTCGAGGTGGTTGATGCCCAGTTCCAGGCCGAACGCTTTCCGTACGCCCGAGTTGGTGAACAAACCTTGGGCTCCAGGGACGTTTGAGAAACCGCAGACGGGCGGGGTAGCCGTGTTGCACGAGAACGTCTGCGGCACGTAGTTTTCGAAGATGTTCGACGCTTGGTTGTAGTATGGTCCGAACTTAAACGATGTGGATGCGCTGAGTTGATGCTCCCACATCAAGTTGTAGGAGTGCGTTCGAGTCGGTTGCGGCGACACGTTGCAAGTCGTTGT
>DATCDS010000042.1:0-20451 GCA_036510515.1 Vulcanimicrobiaceae bacterium | reverse complement strand
GTTGGTCGGCGAGGTACTGGGCGCACATCCGGCCGTCGTCGCCGAGTACAAGGCCGGCAAAACCAGCGTCGCGGGCTTCCTGGTCGGACAAGTGATGAAGGCGTCGGGCGGCAAAGCCAATCCCCCGATGGTTCAGGCCCTCATCAAGAAAAAACTCGGCTAGAGCGTGTGATGCTCGCGGACCGACAAACGCTCGAAGCGCTGGATTTCGCCGGCGTGCTCGATCGCGTCGTCGGCGCGACCCAAACCCAGCGCGGGCGCGCGTTGGCGATCGTGCTGGAACCCGAGATCGAGTTCGTTGCGGTCGCGCGCGCGCAAGCCCAGACCGCGCACGCGCGCGAGCTGGTTGTCGGCGATGATTTTCACGTCGGACGCGCGATCGATACCGCGCCGCTGACCGAATCGGCCGCCATCGGACGAACGTTGCCCGCCCTCGATCTGCGCGCGGTCGCGCAAGCGCTCGCCGCCGCCGCGGCGGCCTACAAGGGAACGCGCGCGCGTCCCAGCGATGTCTTGGGCGTGGTGACGGCGCCCTACGCCTCGCTCAACGACCTGGTGCGTTCGCTGACCGATGCGATCGACGAACGCGGGACGGTGACCGACCGCGCGTCGCCCGCACTGGGACGCATTCGACGCGGCCTTTCTGCCGCCCAAGCCGATGCTCGCGATCGCGTCGGCACCCTCGCACGCTCGGGCCATCGCGCGATCCAGGACGCCGTCGTCACGATCCGCGACGGACGATTCGTGGTTCCGGTGAAGGCCGAGTTCGCCGGCGAGTTCCCTGGGATCGTGCACGACACGAGCGCCAGCGGGCAGACGCACTTCGTCGAGCCGCTGGCCGCGCTCGAGGCCAACAATCGCCTGCGGACCCTGCGATTGGAAGAGGAGCGCGAGGTCGCGCGCGTGCTAGAACAGCTTTCGCGCGCGGTCGGTGCGCGAGCGTCGCAGATCGACGCCAACGTCGAGGTCTTGGCGCGCCTGGATCTGTTGTGCGCCAAGGCGGCCGTCGCCCGCGCGATGGATGCGATCGCCCCCGAGTTGTCCGAGCGGCCCGAAATCGAGGTCGTCAACGGCCGCCACCCGCTGCTGGGTGCGCGTGCGATTCCGCAATCGCTGGGCTTGGGAGAAATCGCCCGGATCGTCGTGATCAGCGGCCCGAACATGGGCGGGAAGACGGTCGCCCTCAAGCTGGTCGGATTGTTCGTGATGATGACGTACTGCGGTCTGCAGATTCCAGCGGCCCAAGGAACCATCGTCGGCTGGTTCGCGCGCGTGGTTGCCGACATCGGCGACGAGCAATCGATCGCGGAGAACGCCTCGACCTTTTCGGCGCACCTCGCGCGCATGCGCGACATCCTCGCCGATGCCGGCCGGCAGACGCTCGTCCTCGTCGACGAAGTGGGCGGGGGGACCGAGCCGGGCGCGGGAGCGGCGTTGGCGGTCGCCTTTCTCGAGCGGCTACTCGCCGTCGGCGCGACCGCGATCGTGACGACCCATGCGACCGAACTCAAACTCTTCGCCCACGGCACGCCCGGGGTGACCAACGCCTCGGTGCGCTTCGATTCCACGACCTTCGCGCCGACCTATCACCTGGACATCGGCGCGCCCGGGCAATCGCTGGCGTTTCCGCTCGCGCGAGCGATGGGCATCCAGAACGAGTTGTTGGATCGCGCGCAGTCGCTGCTCGACTCCCAAGAACGCGAGTACGAATCGGCACTGGCCGAGCTGGCGCAGCGCAGCGCCGAACTCCAAGCCGAGCGCGATGCGGTCGGAATGCAGCTTCGCCGCTTGGCCGAGCGCGACGTGCAATTGAACGCGCAACGCGAGGCCCTCGATCGCGAACGCCGCAGCTTCACCGAACGTGCCGAAGTCCGCATGGCTCAGGCGTTACGCGAGTTCGTTGCCGAGCTGCAGCGTCGCGCCGCCGAGAACGCGGCTCGCCCTAAGGTCACGGCATCGCAGAGCGCGTTGCTGGGACGCACCCTCGACTCGATGCGCCGAGATCTGGGGATCGTCGCGAAGCCCGTGCAGGTCGTCGACGATGCCGCGTTGCTTCGCGGCGATCGCGTGCGCGTGCTGTCGCTGGATCAGGAGGGAACCCTGGCCGAAGATTTCGGCGAAACGCTGCTGGTTGCGTTGGGCTCGCTCAAGACGGTCGTCCCGCGCGACGACGTCCGGCGCTTGGGGCCGCCGGCACGCCCCGCGCGCGCGCAGGGTCACGGCGGTGCCGCCAAACTGCAGGCCGCCGCGCGAACGATGGCCGAGCTGGACGTGCGCGGAAAGCGTTACATCGAAGCCGAGCCGATCGTCGACCGCTGGATCGACGAAGCGGTCCTCGCCGGCAACTCGCCGCTGCGCCTCATTCATGGCAAAGGCACCGGCATGCTGGGAAGCGGCCTTCAGGAGTTCTTGCGCGGACATCCATCGGTCGCATCGGTCCGCTACGGCGATTCGCAAGAAGGAGAGGGCGGCGTCACCATCGTCGAACTGCGCTCGTAACGATGACGACCGATTCGCATTTTTCCGACGCCGAGTACCTGCTCGATGGCTTCGAGCACGTCGAGACGCCCGTGGAGTTTCGGGAACGTCTGCGAGCGGGCAGGCCACTCAACGTCAAGTTGGGCATCGACCCGACCAGCCCCGACCTGCATTTGGGCTTTATGGTCGTGCTGCGCCAACTGCAGCGCTTCGCGCAAGCCGGGCACCAGGTCACGCTGATCATCGGCGATTTCACCGCGCGCATCGGCGACCCCAGCGGCAAGAACGCCGCGCGCCCGCAACTGACCCCCGAGGAGATCGACGCCAACATGCAGAGCTACCGGGAACAGGCCGGCAAGGTCCTGGACCTCGAGCGCGTGACGGTTCGCTACAACTCGGAATGGCTGGGAAAACTGGGCGTCGGAGATTTGATCAAACTGCTCTCCAAGACGACCGTCGCCCAGATGCTCGAACGCAGCGACTTTCGCGATCGCTATACGCAGGGCTCCCCGATCCGCTTGCACGAGCTGCTCTATCCCGTCGCGCAGGCATACGATTCGGTTGCCGTCCGCGCCGACGTCGAGTTGGGCGGCATCGACCAGCTCTTCAACTTGCTGTTGGGGCGCCACTATCAGCGCGAGCACGGACAAACGCCGCAAATCTGCGCGATGGTCCCTCTGCTCGTGGGATTGGACGGTGTCAAGAAGATGTCGAAATCCGTCGGCAACTACGTCGGCGTAATGGAACCGCCGCAGACCCAGTTTGGGAAGTTGATGTCCATCGGCGACGACCTGATGCCGGTCTACGCACGCTACGCGGCGTTTCGCAGCCAAGCGCAGGCCGACGCGTTGGCGGCCGGCTTGCGCGACGGCGGGGTCAAGCCGATGGATGAGAAGAAGCGCTTGGCGCAGGACGTGGTCGCGCTCTATCACGGTCCCGATGCCGCCCAGGCCGCGCGCGAGCACTTCGAACGGACCGTCCAGCGCAAGGAACTGCCCGCCGGCGAGATCGCCGAAGTTCGCGCCGGGCGGTGCGTGCGTCTGTCGGAGATCATGGTCGCGGCGGCCTTCGCGCAAAGCCGCCGCGAGGCCGAGCGACTTATCGCCGGAGGCGGGGTAAAGGTGGATGGTATGGTCGTAAACGATCCGAAGGCTGGGTGGAACGCCGCCCAGCCGGCGATCGTTTCGGTCGGCTCGCGCAAGTTCGTTCGCATTCTTCCTAACGAGGGGTAACCAATGGCCGATCAGGCCGTCACCTACACGTCGTCGCTTCCGCCGCTGGGCGCGCACCCGTTCGTCTGCAAGCGCTGTCATCGCGAGTATCCGTTTCCGCAACCGGGCGAGCGTCCGATTCGCTGTGAGTGCGGCTGGTGGTATTACAACGACGGCGTCAAGGTGCGCGAAGTCTACTGCCAGCGCATCGAGCCGTATCGCATGCCGCCCGATCTCGCGCGCCTGTTCAAGACGGATTGATCGTTTCGCGAACGTTTTCCAGCCTCGGAAAGCACCGCAATTACCGGCTGTACTTTTACGGCCAGCTGGTGTCGCAGATCGGGACGTGGCTGCAGAACGCGGCGCAGGCGTGGCTGATTCTCGATCTGACGCACTCGGCGTGGGCGGTCGGCGTCCTGGCCTTCTTTCTCTACGGACCGTACGCGCTGCTGGGCCTCGTCGGCTCGGCTATGGCCGACCGCTTCGACCGGCGCAAGACGCTCATCGTCACGCAGGCCGCGATGGCGTTGTGTGCCGTCGTGCTGGCCGCGGTCGCGTTCGCACACGTCGACAGCGTCTGGGTGATCGATGCGATTGCCGCAGTGCGCGGCACGATTCTGGTCTTCAACAATCCGAGTCGCCAGGCGTTTATCGTGCAGCTGGTCGGCCGCGCGGAACTGCAGAACGCGATCGCGCTCAACTCCAGCGTGAACAACTCCACGCGCATCGTCGGACCTGCTGTGGCCGGACTGCTGATCGCGGGGGTCGGGGTCGCGTGGTGTTTCGCGCTCAACGCCGTCAGCTTCGTGGCCGTGATCGTCGCGCTCTGCGCGATGCGCGAATCCGAACTGCATCCATCGGGTGCGCTAAGAACGGACCAGACGCTGCTGGCTTCCATCGGCACCGGCTTGCAGTACGCGCGCCACACCAAAGCCGTGGCGATCGTGCTGAGCATGATGTTCGTCATCGCGACGTTCGGCATCAACTTCAGCGTCTTGTTGCCGGTTCTGGCGCGCCAGACGCTGCAAGGCGACGCAAAGATCTTCGGATTGGTTACCGCGAGCTTTGGTTTGGGCGCACTGTGCGGCGCGCTGGTCACCGCATCGCGAGTGCGCGCGTCGCGCGGGCTGCTGCTGCTCGCAGCGGTCGGATTCGGCGCGGCGCAGCTGCTCGTCGCGTTGGCCGGGCGAAACCTGTGGTTCACCGTCGTCGCGCTGCTCCTAACGGGCGTCTGCTACACGATCTACACCGCGAGTACCAACGCGATCGTCCAACTCGCGACGCCGGGGTTCTTGCAGGGCCGGACTGGCCGGACTTTACAGCTACGTTTTTATGGCCAGCGGTCCGTCGGGCGGCTTGCTGGCGGGCGCGCTCGCCGAACGGAGTACGAGCCTGGCCTTCGTCGTCGGCGGCGGATCCGCGCTGGTCATGGCCGGCGTCGGATTCGTGCTGCGGCCGTGGCCGATGCCCACCGGTACGGTCACCGTGCGTCCAAACGCGCGATCTCATCGAGCTCTGCAGCGCTAAACGCGTAACGCTGCTTGCAGAACTCGCAGGCGACCTCGGTGCTGGGTTCGCTGGCCATCGCACGCAGTTCGTCGGCGCCCAGGCTCGCAAGCACGACTTTGACCCGGTCGCGGGTACACAGGCACGCGTATGCGACGGGCCACTCGCGTCGCGAGCGCAACGGCAAATTTCCGGCAATCGCGTCCAAGAGCGCGCCCGCGTCGGCTCCTCGCGCGATCATCGAGGTGATCGCCGCCATCGAGGTCGCGCGCGCCTCGAGCTGTGCGACGATCGCCTCGTCGGCGCCGGGCAGCACGCGCGCGATCAGGCCGCCGGCAGCCCGCACGCCATTGGGGTCGGCCAGAACCCCAAGCGCCACGACGCTGGGGATTTGCTCGGACTCGCTGAGATAGGCGGCGACGTCTTGCGCGATCTCGCCCGAGCGCAGCGGGACCACGCCCACGTAGGGTTGCCCGAGATCGGACGATCTGGTGACCTGCAGAACGCCGGCTCCGATCGCGCCCGCGACGTCGAACTTCCCGCGGGCGTTGAGGGGCAGCTCCGCAAAGGGGTGACGAGCGCGTCCCCGCACGCCGATGCCCTCGCCGATCCGCCAGGCTTCGGCCGAAAGGCTGCCGATCGGCCCGTCCCCGGAGATTTGCAGGCTGATGCGCTCGGCTTCGTGCAAGTCCGTGCCGAGCATCGCCGTCGCGGTCATCAATCGGCCCAAGGCCGCCGCGGCCGTCGGCGCGAGATCGTGCCGCTCGCGCGCTTGCGCGATGAGCTCGGTGGTGATGGCGGCAACGAACGACACGCCGGCTTCGGGAGCCGAGGCGCTCAGAACCAGGTCGGGCATGGTCGTCGCGGTTTCCGAAGGCGCGCGCATTTCCTTCAAGAAGGTAGAGCGCATGCGCGTATTAGTTATTCACGGACCTAACCTCAATCTTCTGGGCGAACGCGAACCATCGATCTACGGAAAGCAAACGTTGGCCGAGGTGAACGAGCTCATCGGTGCGTGCGCCGCGGACCTCGACATCGACGTGCGCTGCGTTCAGCATAACTCCGAAGGAGCGATCGTCGACGAGTTGCATGCCGCGTCTGCGGACTTTGAGGCGGTCTTGCTCAATCCGGGAGCGTACGCGCATTACTCGTATACGATCGCCGATGCCGTCGCGGCGATCGGCATCCCGGTGATCGAAGTGCACCTGAGCAACACCGCCGCGCGCGAGGAATTTCGCAGGCGAAGCGTGGTCGCTCCCGCGTGCGCGGGGACCGTCGCGGGGTTCGGTGCGAATTCCTACACGGCCGCGCTCTATGCGGCGGCAAAAATCCGCATAAAATAAGGGTTTCTGGCCCAAATTGTGGGAGGAGGGCACGTCTTGTTCGCGTATCTCCACCCTCCAGGCGGCCACCCCCACCAGGAATGATTTTTTGCTCGGCCGCTAAGGAGTTTTAGTTTGACGAAAGCCGATCTAGTTGATGTCGTTTCCGCCGAGGCCGAGCTGTCAAAGCGCCAGGCGGGAGAAATCGTGGACCTGGTCCTCGACGAGATCAAAACGGCGCTGCAGAAGGGCGACCGCGTTGCGCTGACGCCGTTCGGCAGCTTCGTGGTGCGCGCACGGAAGGCACGCGAGGGCCGTAATCCCAAGACGGGTGAAAAAATCAAGATCGCCGCGCGAAAAGTGCCGGCATTCGTTGCGGGCAAATCGCTTAAGGAAGCGGTCGGCGGCGTGAAAAAGGCTGCCGGGAAAAAAGCCGCCCCCAAGAAGGCTGCCAAGAAATCCGCCGCCAAGGGCCGCAAGCGCTAAGAGCCTAGAGCGCGAGCGATTCCCCCAAGACCGACACCATCGAGAGAGTAACGCCGATGCGGGCCGCCCTCTCGATCTGCGGGCTGTGGCGCAGCTTGGTTAGCGCGCCTGACTGGGGGTCAGGAGGTCGCAAGTTCGAATCTTGTCAGCCCGACCACCAGAGAACTCCGGACCGTTTACGGCCCGGAGTTCTTTTGTTCGTGGTGGAAGAAGCGGGCATGAACGCACTTTTTGACGACGCTCCGCCGCAGGCCACGATGTTTTGCGACGGTGGATCGCGCGGGAATCCCGGCCCGGCGGCCAGCGGTTCGGTCGTCTTGGCGCCCGACGGAAGGACGATCGCCGAAGTCGGCGTCTTCTTGGGCATCGCGACCAACAACGTCGCGGAGTGGAACGGATTGTGCGCGGGGTTGGAAGCTGCGGCCGACCACGGCATCAAGCGATTGGCGGTGCGAATGGATTCCGAACTGGTCGTCAAGCAGATCAAGGGGGTCTACCGCGTGAAGCATCCGGCGCTTAAACCATTCTTCGCCCGCGCCAAAATGCTGTTGCGCCGTTTTGAGTCCGTCGACATCCAGCACGTTCCGCGCAAGCTCAATGCGGCCGCGGACGCGGTCGTCAATCAGGTGCTCGATCGCGAAGCGGCGGTACGTCGATGAACCGGCGCCGTTTTCCGATGGGCTGGGCGATCGTCGTGCTTTCGCTGGTCGTCCTGCTTCTGGTCTATCGCTTCGATTTTCCCTACGAGGTCAAGCACATGGGCTCTGCCTACACGCAATGCCCGACCGATATTCGCATGGACCTGTCGATTCGATATAGCAAACCTCCGCTGGTGAGCGAGGCGTACCACATGCGCGACGAAGACGGCGTTTCGACATATTCCTACGTCATCGTCGGGACGTCGGGCCGCGTCATCACGATCACGGCGCCCGAACAGGAGATCCTCGACGTCTCGTATTTGGCCGGAAAGCTGGATCAAGACGGTGCGCGCGTCGTGACCGGCGAGCCGCCCGCCGGCGATACCAGCGCGAAATATACGATGACGTATTACCGCCGGGAAATGTATGGTGCCGGCGATTGCCGTGCGGGCAGCCGGACGGTGACGTTCACCGATCCACATTACTGGGCGACGACGGCCGGTCGGCAGTACCGCATCGACCTCGGAAAGGGAACGCCTAAGAGCGCCGGCGATCTTTTTAGGTTGCAAGGCACGACGATCGCCGATCCGCGCTATCAGGCGATCGTCGACGATTTTCGGAATTTCGGCTCGGATGAGTATCGGGCGAAGATCGCCGCGGCGCAAGCGCGAGTACGCTCGGGCAAGTGACGTCGCGCAAGATCGGCGCGGGTTTCGTGCGCTGGCTGCTTCTCGTGGCCGCCTTGGCGATCGTCGGCTTCTTCGCATACGAAGCTATCGAGAGTCCGGGCAATCAAATCTTCGGTCGTACGCTCGTGAGCGGACCCGACAATCGCCGCGTCGTGGCGCTGACCTATGACGACGGGCCCAATCCGCCATACACCGACGCGATTTTGGACGTTCTGCGGCGCGAACGCGTCCACGCGACCTTTTTCTTGGTTGGGGAAGCGGTCGTCGCATATCCGTCGGTCGTGCGCCGAGAAGCCCGAGAAGGCGACGCGCTGGGGAACCATACATGGGGACACGATCATCTGATCGTTCTCACGCGTTCGCGCGTGCGCGAATCGCTGCTGGCAACCGACGCCGCGATCTATCACGCCGCCGGCGTTCACACCCACATCATGCGACCGCCCTACGGGTCGCGCGACTGGTTCGTGCTCGAAGAAGCTCGCCGCCTGGGGTACACGCCGGTCATGTGGTCCGTCCCGCTCGCGCGGGATTGGGAATACCCGCCCGCATCGGTGATCGCGGCCCGCATTCTCAAGTACGTCGGCGACGGGTCGATCATCGTCTTGCACGACGGAAATCGCGGTATCGTTTGCGGGCGCGGCGGCATTCCCGCGCACGTCTGCGACCGCAGCGGCGACATCGCGGCAACCCAGATCATCGTGAACGCGCTCAAACGGCGCGGTTACAGTTTCGTGACGATTCCCGAACTGCTGCAGCTACGCGGGACTATGCGTACACCCGTCCCCGGTACCGAATGAAGCCGTCGGGGTGGGTATGTTGCGGATCGTGATGGGTCCAATGCACGATGGGGCTGCGGCCCGGATCGTGCACCATCTCGCCGCGGATCTCGATGCGGTCGCCGACCTGCACCGGCACGCGCGGTGCGATCGAAACGTTGTCGACGATTTCTACGGGGCCCGCCGCGGTAGCGACGTCGAACGCCTCGTGCATCGCGTGCGAGTTCGATCCGTAGAAGTAGTGCGGTGCCGACGCGACCTTGGCCGAGAAGTCGACCATGCCCGGCGCGGTCGCACGATAGTTGGCGGCAAAATCCATCGCGCATCCTCCGGACCTTCCATCCCCCCGCGCGCCGCGGGGAACAAGATGCGATCGTGAGAACGCTGCAGACGCAGCGCCTGCGCTTGGTGCCCGTGACGGTGGGAAACGTCGAGGACCTGTGGCGGGTGCTCAAAGAGCCCCATCTGCGCGATTTTCAAGATCTGCCCAGCGTCGACGTCGCGCACTTGCGGCGCATGGTCGAGAGCCGTCCGCGCCGACTGGTTCCCGGCGCGGTGGGCCGCTTCGAATGGTTGATGTACGGCCTGGACCGAGAACCTGCCGTCGGGTGGGTTTCGCTGCGCGTGCAAGAACGCGATACCCGGGCAGCGGAGCTTGGCTATAGTGTGGTACGCGATCGGCGCGGTCGGGGTTTGGCCACCGAAGCGGCGCGGGCGATGGTGCGCGAAGCGTTCGATCGTCTCGAGGTTGCGCGGGTGCGGGCGTACTGCGTACCGGAAAATGCCGCGTCGCGCGCGCTCCTGCGACGCGTCGGTTTTCGGGACGACGGGTTGCTGCGCAACGGCGCGATGGTCGGCGGCCAGCCCGTCGACGTTCTGGGCTTCGTCTTCGAGCGCGACGACGCGCGGGAGATGCTGCCGTGACGATGCATCTCGCGGTCGACGCGCACAACCTCTTGACGGATCGCCGCGGCATCGGCGTCTATCTGCGCGCGATCCTGGCGCGCTTTGCCCAAAACGACGACCTTGCGTTGACGCTACTCGTACGCGAGGTCTTTCCCCAGCGTCTGCACGCCAGGATCGCCGCCGAGATCGGTAGCGACCGTTTCGACCTCGCGCGCTCGATTCCCAAACGAGCCGACCTGTCATGGCACCCGTGGAACGGAACCTTCTTTGCGTCGCGGCACGTCAAACGTGCCGTGACCGTGCACGACTGCGCACCATTTGCATTCCCTCTTCCCAACGCGCGCGCGCGGCGTCGCCAGCAAGACCCGTTCTTGCGTTCGTCGCGCGCGGATCGGCTGATCACGGATTCGCAGTTTTCACGCGACGAGATCGTGCGATTTCTCCGCGTGGAGTCCAAAAGAATCGATGTCGTGCCGCTAGCGGCCGACCCGCGCTTTACGCCGGGCGAGACGACGTTGTTACCCGAAGCCCTCCGCGAGCGGCCGTACGTTCTGGCCGTGGGGGCCAACGATGCGCGCAAGAACCTGGAACTGCTGGCGGCGGCTCATCGGGCGGCCTTTCCGGACGGAGAGGTGACGCTCGCGTGCGTCACGCGCGGCGCACCGGCGGGGACTCTCGAGCTGGCCGACGTGCGCTTCGAGCTGCTGCGCGACGTCTACCGTGGCGCGCTGGCGCTGGCCATGCCGTCGCTGTACGAGGGGTTCGGCATCCCGCCGTTGGAGGCGATGCGATGCGGTACGCCGGTGGTCAGTTCGCGCGCGACATCGCTCCCGGAGGTCTGCGGCGACGCGGCGCTCTACGTGGACGCGGCGACCTCGCAGGGAGATTGGACGTCCGCCCTGCAACGCATCGCGCGCGACGGGCGATTGCGGGTCGATTTGCGCGAGCGCGGCTTGGCGCGAGCGGCGTCGTTTTCGTGGAACCGAACGGCCGCCTTGACGCTGCAGGCGTTGCGGACGACGGCGGGGATGGGGTGAATCGGCGCGCTCCCGCGCGCGTCGCCGCGCACTTGATCGTCGGAGCGCGCGACGAACCATTTCTCGACGCCCTGCTGGCATCGCTGGAAGGTGCGGCGCAGACGCTGATCGTCAACGACAACTCGCCGGACCCGTCGGCGCATGCGGCCGCCCTGGCACGCAGCGCCTTCGCGCGCCGCGGCGCACTCGTGGTCGATCGGACGCCGTTCGTGGATTTCTCGACCGCACGGAATGCGTGCTTGCAGGTTCATCGGCGAGTCGATGCCGGAGAGTGGGTGGCGTTCGTCGATGCGGACGAAGTACACGGCGACGCGGTCGCAGCGATCGCCGCAAATCTGCCCAACGTTCCGCGCGAGTTCGACTTCGTCGACGGCTATACGTGGCATTTCTTTGCATCGCCGAATTGGTATACGTCGATCGAGCGCCGAATGTCGTTCTTCCGATTCGCGCCCGCGGTGCGATGGGAAGGCCGAGTGCACGAACAGCTGCGCGGTCTGACCGGGCGGCGCATCGCGCTTCCCTACGTCTACGCCCACTACGGGCACATTTTGCCGCCGCGCAGGTATGCTGAAAAGGGGCGCCAGTACTCAAGCTTGGGTCAGTCCGGCGAGATCGTGCCCCAAGACCAGCTCGATACGATCGACCCGGCGGCATACTTCAAAACGACCTGGCCGATCCTCTTGCCGTTTCGTCAACGGCACCCCAGCGCGGCTGCGACGACGCTCGCCGCGTTGCGCCGCGAGCTCGCCGAGCAGTTTTCTGCGGCAGACGCGCTGGTCGCCGCGCATCAGCCCCCCGCGCGCCGCGCGCTCAACGCGTTACGGGCGCTCAACTACGCATTTCGCTGGCGCGCGCGGGCGGTCGATCCGCTCGCACGCCGCCTGTTGTCGTGACGATCGAATTTTTTGCCCCAGATCGGCCGCAGATGCGCGAAGCGATCGACTTGCGCGTAACCGTGTTTGTCGACGAGCAGCGCGTGCCGATGGAAGAGGAAGTAGACGTCCACGATACGTCCGAAGATGCGACGGCCGTTCACGCGATCGTGCGGGAGGATCGGCGCGTTCTCGCCTGCGGGCGACTCTACGGCGCCGGTGTGGGGATCGCGCGCATCGGGAGGATGGCCGTCGCGCGAGGCGTTCGCGGGCGCGGCGTCGGGCGGTATCTGCTCGAGGCGTTGCTCGCTCGCGCGCACGAGCTCGGCTATCGTCGCGCGACGGTCAGCGCGCAGGTGCACGCGGTCGGGTTCTACGGTAAGGCCGGGTTTTCGGTCAACGGGGCGGAGTATCTCGACGCGGGCATCACGCACGTCGACATGAGCCGACCGCTATAGCGAGCAAGCGCACCGCGGACATTTATCCACCTCGAAAATGGGGTATAGATCGATATACTTTCCACACCGATTTCTAGGGGACCCACGATGACGACGCTACTCGACCTTGCCGATCTCGAACTAGCGCTGCGGCGCTCCGGTCTGCACGCCACGATCGTTCCGCCCGACGAGGATGCGAACGAAGACGATGACGACGAGGATGACGAGCCGGTAGAGCAGGAGCTCGAGCGCGGCGAGCGTGGAGACGGCGACGATTAGCTAGTCGGCCGCGGCCATCGCTCCGGCCGGCGGATGCTTGACGGCTTTGAGAAAGAAGACCAGCGGAACGCTGAGTACGAAGACGATCGAGCAGATCCGAAACAGGTAGCTG
This sequence comes from Vulcanimicrobiaceae bacterium, assembly GCA_036510515.1. Classification (GTDB taxonomy): domain Bacteria; phylum Vulcanimicrobiota; class Vulcanimicrobiia; order Vulcanimicrobiales; family Vulcanimicrobiaceae; genus JALYSX01. The sequence goes on along the minus strand of DATCDS010000042.1, from coordinate 7,702 downwards.
TAACCGATGACGGCGGATTGTTGGGCGACCATCCCGGTCAACGTGCCGACATCGTATCCGTGCGTTTGCGTGACGCCCGAGGCCAAGACGTTCCAGGCCACGGCGGTTTCGTGCGCGAGCAGGGTCGTGAGGATTGCGATGCCCAGGCTGCCGCCCAGCTGACGCAAGAGCGTGTTGACGCCGGTCGCGCCGGCGAGCTCGCCGATGGGCACGGCGCCCAGCGTGACGGTGGAAAGCGGAACGAACAAGAATCCCAGCGCCAATCCTTGGAAGATTCGCGGGTAGAACACGTCCCAATACCCGGCTTGCGCCGTCAGGTCGCTCATCGCCCACGTCGAACCGGCAAAGATCAGGATTCCCAGCGCAACCAAGATGCGCGCGTCCATCTTTCCGATCAGCCGTCCGGCGATCACCATGGAGACCGCGGTCGCGGCGGCTCCCGGTAGCAGCGCGAGGCCCGTGTCCGTCGCCGTAAAGCCGAGAATGGTTTGAAAGAAGAGCGGCAGCACCAGCGACGTTCCGAACAATCCGAAGCCCATGATCGTGCCGATGATGCAGCCGAACGTGAACGACGGGAACCGAAAGACGCGCAGATCCACGAGCGGATGTTTGTCGCGCAGCGTCTTCCAGAGGAAGATCAACAACGAGACGGCGGAGAGGACGGCAAGCAGCGTGATCGTGCTCGACGACCACCAGTCGTTGCGTTCGCCTTGCTCGAGCACGTATTGAAGCGCGGCCAGGCCCATGGAGAGCAGGCCCAGTCCCAGCCAGTCGATGCCGGCCTTGCTTCGAACGATAAAGTGCGGGTTCGGAATAAACGACAGCGTCATCAAGAAGGCCACGATGCCGATCGGGATGTTGATGAAAAAGATAACCGGCCACGAAGCGTTGTCGATCAGGTAACCGCCCAAAACGGGCCCGATCGCCGGCCCCACCATCGCGCCCAGACCGAAGATCGCCATCGCGGCGCCGCGTTTGGCCGGCGGGTAGGTTTCGAACAAGATCGCTTGCGCGGTCGGCTGCAACGCGCCGCCGCCGAAACCTTGGATCACGCGATAGAAAACCAGCTGCCAAATCGAATGTGCCGTGCCGCACAGCAGCGAGGCGATCGTAAACAGTGCCAACGAAGCGGCGTAGAAACGTTTGCGTCCGAAATACGCTGTAAGCCACCCGTTAAGCGGCATCACGATCACGTTAGCGAGGATGTATCCGGTCGCGATCCAGGCGACCTCGTCGGTAGAAGCCCCCAGGTTGCCGCCGATGTTGTTGAGCGCGACGTTGACGATGGTAGCGTCGATGATGGCCATGATGAGCCCCAGCATGACGGTGATCGTGATGAGTGCGCGCGTTCGTACGGCCGCCGGACTTTCGTCCATCGCCGCGTGCCCGAGGTGCCCCGGCGAACCGGGGACCGGTGCCGCTATCGCCATGCTGTCGTGCTCATCGTATCTTTCGTGCTAACCGCGTCGGCGATGGGGAGGTTGCGATGATGGTACAATGCCATGATGATGGTACAATGCCATTATGAAGAGCGAAGAACGGCACCCGCATCACCCCGACGAACACGATCGCGACGAGGCCGTCGTCGATGCCGACGACACCGGCATGGTTGAAGGCGAGCGCTCCCTGGTCGAAGATGAAATCGAGCAAGCCCTCGAGGGCAACCCGCCCCCGACTCGCCCGTAGCGGGGCACTTCCGAGCGGGCCGTCGATGGGCAGGACGGCCCTCTAGGCGAGCGCCCGAGGTCCCCCGTCGGGCGATTTGACGCGTCTTGCCCTCAGGTGTTACACTCCTTGCCTATGCCCCGCGGCTGATAAGCCACAGAATTCGAGGCGACCTCCTCCAAGGCCAGGACGGAGTCGCCTTTTTGCCGTGTCGCGCGGGTCGTAGCAGGCGCGTTTCCCTTATTGTGTAGCAGCGAGAGAAAGAAATATTAATGGCGAAGACGACGGCTCCTAAGGCACCCGCGAAGACGTCCGCGGGATCGAAGAGCAGGTCGAAGCGTCCGGTCGCGCCCGCGAACAGCGGCGTCGTTACCACGCTTGCGAACACGTTCCCGATGCCGACCGGCGCGTTTACGATCCAGACCCCTCCGGGTCCGGGCGCAAAGCGTCACCGGCACACGTTTGCCAAGAGCGTCGACGTCCTTGAAATTCCCAATCTCATCGAGCTCCAGCGCGCCAGTTTCGATTGGTTCAAGACCGAGGGCTTGGCCGAGGCGTTCGCCTCGATCTCGCCGATCAAGGACTTTACCGGAAACCTGATCTTGGAGTTCGGCGAGCACAGCCTGGGCGAGCCCAAGTATACGATCGAAGAGTGCCGCGAACGCGACATGACTTACAGCGCCCCGCTGCGCGTTCGGGTCCGCTTGATCACCGCCGAATCCGGCGAAATTAAGGGCATCCCCGACCAAGAGATCTTCATGGGCGATTTCCCGCTGATGACCGACAAAGGCACCTTCATGATCAACGGCGCCGAGCGCGTGATCGTCAGCCAGTTGGTTCGGTCGCCGGGCGTCTACTACAATCAGGATTCCGATACGAACGCGCGTCCGACCTGGAACGCGACGATCATCCCCAACCGCGGCGCCTGGATCGAATTCGAAACCGACAACGGCACCAAGAACGACGAAACCGAAGGCACGATCGGCGTTCGCATCGACAAGAACCGTAAGATTTACGTCTCCACGTTCATCCGCGCGCTGTCGCGCCCGGATCTGGGTTTCAATTGGGAAACCGACGAGGCGATCGTAGCCTTGTTCGGCGATAGTCCGCTGGTCCGCAACTCGATCGACAAAGACAAGGACGTCAAGACCCGCGAAGACGCGCTCAAAGAGATCTACAAGAAGCTTCGCCCCGGCGAACCCGAGAATGCCGACAACGCCGAGAAATTGCTCGAGTCGTTGTTCTTCGACGACAAGCGCTACGATCTCGCAGGCGTAGGCCGCTACAAACTCAACGGAAAGTTCCATTACCGCATCGGGAATCCGGATCTCGAAAAGCGGCTGACCGAGCCAACGGTCTTGATCAACGAGTACGACGGCTTCAACGCACCGACCATCGAGAAGCGTTGCCTGACGCGCGAAGATATGATCGCGGTGATCCGGCGATTGATTAAGGTCGCTACGGGCGTCTTGGCCAAGGACGACATCGATCATCTCGGCAACCGGCGCGTTCGTTCGGTCGGCGAACTCTTGCAGAACCAGTTCCGCGTGGGGCTGCTGCGCCTCGAGCGCGTCGTTCGCGAGCGCATGACCGTTCAAGACATCGAAACGGTAACGCCGCAGGCGCTCATCAACATTCGTCCGGTAGTGGCCGCGATCAAAGAGTTCTTCGGTTCGTCGCAGCTTTCGCAGTTCATGGATCAGACGAACTCGCTCGCCGAGCTCACGCACAAGCGCCGTTTGTCGGCCCTCGGCCCCGGCGGCCTCTCGCGCGAGCGAGCCGGCTTCGAAGTTCGCGACGTCCATCACTCGCACTACGGCCGCATCTGCCCGATCGAAACGCCCGAAGGCCCCAACATCGGCTTGATCGGGTCGCTGGCGACGTTCGGGCGCGTCAACCGCTTCGGTTTCATCGAAACGCCATATCGTGTGGTGAAGAACGGCGTCGTTACCGACGAGATCATCTATCTGACGGCGGATCGCGAAGACGAATACATCATCGCGCAAGCCAACACGCCGTTGGCCGAGAACGGCAAGATCCAGACCGATTCGGTCGTCTGTCGCTACGCCGAGGAGTACATCGAAGAGCCCGCCCTGCGCGTGCAGTTGATGGACGTTTCGCCCAAGCAGATCGTCTCGGTCGCGACCGCACTGATCCCGTTCCTAGAGCACGACGACGCCAACCGCGCCTTGATGGGTGCCAACATGCAGCGCCAGGCCGTTCCGTTGCTGCGCCCGCAGGCGCCCATCGTCGGTACCGGCATGGAGTATCGCGCGGCCAAGGATTCGGGCGGATGCGTGGTCGCCTACGAGGGCGGCACGGTGGTCGGCGTCGACTCGAAGTCGATCGTCGTAAAACAAACCAGTGGTGACGAACGCTCGTACGACCTGCTCAAGTTCACGCGCTCCAATGCCGGTACGTGCATCAACCAGCGCCCGATCGTCGAGATCGGCGAAAAGGTCGCGGCCGGGCAGATGCTCGCCGACGGCCCGTCGTCCGACGAAGGCGAGCTGGCGCTGGGCCAAAACGTGCTGGTCTCGTTCATCCCATGGGAAGGCTATAACTACGAAGACGCCATCCTGATCAGCGAGCGCATGGTTAAGGAAGATCGCTTCACGTCGATCCACATCGAAGAATACGAATGCGAAGCGCGCGATACCAAGTTGGGCCCAGAAGAGATCACGCGCGACATCCCCAACGTGGGCGAAGACGCGCTCAAGGACCTCGACGAGCGCGGCATCGTTCGCATTGGCGCCGAGGTTCGCCCCGAAGACATCCTGGTCGGGAAGGTGACGCCCAAGGGCGAGACCGAGCTCACGGCCGAGGAGCGCTTGCTGCGCGCCATCTTCGGCGAGAAGTCGCGCGAAGTCCGCGACACCTCGCTTAAAGTGCCGCACGGCGAAAAAGGAAAGATCATCGACGTCAAGGTGTTCTCGCGCGAGAACGGTGACGAACTTTCGCCCGGCGTGAATCACCTCGTGCGCGTTTACGTCGCGCAAAAGCGCAAGATTCTGCAAGGCGATAAGATGGCCGGCCGCCACGGCAACAAGGGCGTCATCGCCAAAGTGCTGCCCGAAGAAGACATGCCGTACCTGGAAGACGGTACGCCGGTCGACATCGTGCTCAACCCGCTGGGCGTGCCGTCGCGTATGAACTTGGGGCAGATCCTCGAGACGCACTTGGGCTGGGCCGCGCACATGCTCGGCATGAACGTCGCGACGCCGGTTTTTGACGGCGCGCATTCTGAAGACATCGCCGAATGGCTGCAAGACGCCGGATTGCCGTCCGACGGCAAGGCGTGGTTGCGCGATGGCCGGACCGGCGATCGTTTCTCGCGACCGGTGACCGTCGGCATGATCTACATGCTCAAGCTCGCGCATTTGGTCGACGACAAGATCCACGCGCGTTCGACGGGCCCTTACTCCATGATTACCCAGCAGCCGCTGGGCGGCAAGGCGCAGTTCGGCGGCCAGCGTTTCGGCGAAATGGAAGTCTGGGCGCTGGAAGCCTACGGCGCGGCATACACTCTTCAAGAGCTCTTGACGGTGAAGTCCGACGACGTCGTCGGCCGCGTCAAGACCTACGAAGCCATCGTCAAGGGCGAGAACGTGATGGAACCCGGCGTTCCCGAATCGTTCAAGGTGCTCATCAAGGAACTGCAATCGTTGGCGCTCGATGTCAAGGTCCTTACCGAAACGCGTGAGGAAGTCGATATCAAGATCGCCGACGACGACATGGACGCGCGCGAGCGTCAGGAGATCGGCCTGCTCATGGGCGACGAACAACCGCTGGTGTCGCAGACGCAAGTCGCGGCCCGCGAAGCGGTTGCCGAAGCGGTGGCGTCGGGCGAACTCGGCGATGGCGTCGTGCCCGAAGTCGAGGAAGAGGAAGAAGAGGAAGAGATCGACGACAGCAAGCCGATCGATACCGCGATCCCGCTTCCAGAACCGCCGCCGATGCCGCGCGCGGCCGACGGCGCGCCGCTCGACGAAGTTGTCGACGAGGAGGAAGTCGCGGTTGCCGACGACGACGACGGCGAGCAAGGTTACCAACTCGAGGAAGAAGAGGAAGTCGTCTACGAGGAGGACCGTCCGTCGTACGAAGACGACGAAGAGACTCCCGTTGCCGAAAATGCCAACGAACCAGAAGAGTTCTAGGCCTGCCAAGACCCACCGAGCCCGGCGACCCCGCCGGGCTCGTCTCTTTTGAGGAAGCGCCGGGGATCGCGTCGTAAGAGGTCCCATGGCTAATCGCCTGATGCGCGCGCGCCTCAACGAACGTCTCGGGCGAGCCGCGCGCTTCCCGGTCACGTTGATCGTCGCCCCGGCCGGTTTCGGAAAAACCGTTGCGTTGCGCGATTTCTTGAAGACCAATCGCTCGGATGCAGTTCGCTACGACGTTCGCCGCGAGCATAGTTCGCTGCTGGCGTTGGTTCGCGGGCTGGCCGACGCGCTGACGGCCTTGGCGCCGTCGGCCGCCGCGACGTATCCGTCGCTGGGCGTGCGCATCATGGCTGCCGACGACCCCGTGCGCGAATGCTCGGATTGGCTGGCCGAACATCTCAAGCGAACGGTCGGCACGATCGTCGTCGACGACGTGCATCATGCGGCCGTCGATCCGCTCGCGGTCGCCTTGCTGGTCGATCTGATCGAACGCACGCACGAGCGCATTACCTGGATCTTGGCGACGAGGTCGGATGCGGGGCTGCCGGTGGCCTCGTGGGTGGGGTACGGGATCATGGACGTCCCCGTGGGCGAGAGCGACCTGCGCTTTACGGACGAGGAAGCGCTCGCGACCGCCGAGGATAGCGGCGCGAGGGGCGGCGTTCGCGAGATATTGGCGCTTCGCGAGTTAACCGGAGGATGGCCGATCGCGTTGGCGATCGCGTTGCGCACCCGCACGCAGGCGGCCGACCTGCGCACGGCGACTGCCGGCACGCGGGAGATGATCTATCGCTATCTGGCAGAGCAAGTCTTCGCACGCCTCTCGCCCGAAGAGCGTCGGCTGCTGATCGACACCTGCGTCTTTGAAGCCTTCGATGCGGGCGTCGCCGAAGCGCTGGGTGCGCCGCCCGAACTGTTTGCCGATCTGCGGCGCGACGTGGCGTTCATGAGCGCGACGGCGACCAACGAATACCGTTATCACGACCTGTTTCGCGACTTCTTGGAAAGCCAGTTGCACGGTTCGAGCGAACGGGAATGGCGACGCGTCGTCCGAAACGCCGCCGCCGTCCTCGAAGCCCGCGGCGATGCGGGCGGAGCGCTGAGAATGCTGGTCAAGATCGAGGACGCGCCCGCGATCGTACGTATCCTCGAGCGCGCCGGATTCGACCTGATCGAGCGAGGTGAAAGCGAAACGCTGACCGCGGCGCTCGAAGCCGTGCCGCAGGAGCTGCACGAAAAGAACGCTGCGATCTTAGGAATTGCGGCGATGCTCGACGCCGCGCGCGGTCACTTCGACGTCTGCGAAGGCAGGTTCTTGTCGGCGATCGCAACCGCGGACGCGCCGACCCTGCGCGGAACGCTAATCTACCGCTACGCGTTGGAGTTGGTGCGTAACCAGCGCGATTGCAGCGACATTCTCGGCCCGCTGGCCGCCGACCAGACGTTACCAAAGGACCTGCGCGTGCCCGTCCTGGCCACGTTGGCGACGGCCTATGCCGCGGCCGGTCGATTGGAAGAGGCGTTTTCAACGATCGATGCGGCACTTAAGGCGCTCGGGGACGTGACCCGTGGAGACGTTCGGGCGCGCGTGTATCAGCAGGCCGCGTACGTGTTTCAGTTCGATGTCGGCTACGAACGGGCCAAGAAGTACGCCCAACTGGCCGTCGAGCAGGCTCTGGCGCACAATCTGTTCGAGGTAGCGGCCCGCGCCTACAGCGTCCTCTACAACATCGTGTACGAGGAAACCGACGATCCGATCGCGGTGCTTGCCGTTCTCGATAAGCTCGGTGAGGCGGCGCGAAAATCGGCCAGCAACCAGGTACGCGTCTTTGGCTTAATTGCGGCCTACGAAATTGAGGCGGAGCGTGGCGACG
>DATCDS010000041.1:0-3957 GCA_036510515.1 Vulcanimicrobiaceae bacterium | reverse complement strand
GCCTACGCTCGCCATGACACCGCGCCTACGCTCGCCATGATGCGCCGCTTGCCATGACACTTGGCGGCGGGTGCCGAACCTAACGGGCGTACTATGCTCGATCGTTTGGAAACCACTTTGCGCGTCCGTGGGGGCTCGCCGCTCGAAGGCTCCGTTGCAACGCACGGCGCGAAGAATGCGGCGTTGCCGATCATGGCGGCTTCGCTGCTTGCTAAAGGCAAGGTCACGCTGCATCGGGTTCCGCGGATTACGGACGTTTCGGTCATGTGGTCGCTGCTCGAAGCGCTGGGCGCGCGTCTGCGTTACGAAGGCGCGGGAACGATCACGATCGACTCCTCCAACGTCGAACACTATCGCGCGCCGTACGCCCTGGTCCGCAAGTTGGCGGCTTCGTTCGACGTCGTCGGCCCGCTGCTGGGACGGTTCGGCCGCGCGGAAGTTCCGCTGCCGGGTGGCTGCGTGTTGGGAACGCGAGCGACCGATATGCACGAGCAAGCGTTCGTCGCGCTCGGCTGCGACGTGCGCAACGCGCACGGCTATCTGATCGCCGAAAGCAAGCATCGCCGGTTGCAAGCTGCCGACATCGAGTTTCGTATGCCGTCGGTCGGCGCGACCAAAAACGCGCTGCTGGCAAGCGCGCTTGCAGAAGGCACGACGACGTTGCGCAACGCCGCGATGGAACCCGAAGTCGTCGACCTCGCAAACTTTCTGGCCGCGATGGGCGCGAAGATCCACGGCATCGGCAACGACACGATGATCGTCGACGGTGTCGACGAGCTGCGCGGCGTCGAATACGAAATCATCCCCGATCGCATCGTCACCGGAACGTTGCTGCTGGGCGGAGCGGCGACGCGCGGCGACGTGACGGTCACGCGCTGCAACCCCGAACACCTGCAAGCGGTGATGCTTAAAATGCAAGAGTGCGGCGTGCGTATCACGACCGGCGACGATTGGATTCGCGCGCAGGCCGCCGACGTGATCGGCGGCACCGACATTCTGACCGCGCCGTTTCCCGGATTTCCAACGGATCTGCAGCCGCAAGCGGTCGGATTTCTGTGTACCTGTCCCGGAACGTCGGTGGTCGAGGAATCGATCTTCAACGCGCGCTTCTCCTACGTCAACGAGCTGGCGCGCATGGGCGCCGACGTGAAGGTTTCGATGGAGAGCAATACCGCAATCGTCAAGGGCGGCCCGCTCTCGGGCGCGCCGGTCGAGGCACCCGACATTCGCGCCGGCGCCGGCCTGGTCGTTGCCGGTCTGGCGGCCTCGGGCGAGACCGAAATCATCGGATTGGAGTTCATCGACCGCGGTTACGAGCGGCTCGAAGAGCTTCTTTCGGAGCTGGGCGGCCAGGTGCAGCGATCCTCGGGCGTCACGCCGCTGGTCGAACCGGCCGGAATTTTTGAAACCAGCGCGTATCCACGCGTGGCCACCACATAACAGTTCATATTTAAGTAGAAAACGGGAGCTCGTCTTGGACATCGGTATCGATCTAGGTACGGCCAACGTACTCGTGTACGTAAGGGGTAAAGGCATCGTCTTGCGCGAGCCGTCGGTCGTCGCAAAAGACGTCAACACCGGCAAGGTGCTGGCCGTCGGCGAGGAAGCGCGTTTGATGCTGGGCAGGACGCCGGGCCACATTCAAGCGATCCGTCCGCTGCGCGACGGCGTGATCGCCGATTTTGAAGTGACCGAAGCGATGCTTTCGTACTTCATCAAGAAGGTTATGAAAGATCGTTCGTTCTGGTCGACGCTGTTCAAACCAAAACCCAACGTCGCGATCTGCGTGCCGGCCGAGATTACGTCGGTCGAAGAACGCGCGGTCAAGGATGCGGCCAAACTCGCCGGCGCGCGCACGGTCGACATCGTCGAAGAGCCGATGGCCGCCGCGATCGGCGCGGGGTTGCCGATCGACGGTCCGTCGGGCAGCATGGTCGTCGACATCGGCGGCGGCACGACCGACGTTGCGGTCATCTCGCTAGGTGGCGTGGTCGTTTCGCAATCGCTGCGCGTGGCTGGCAACAAACTCGACGAGGCGATCGTGCGTTACATTCGCCGCGTCTACAACCTGATGATCGGCGAACGGACGGCCGAAGAGATCAAGATCAAATTAGGCAGCGCGTTCAAGCTCGAACAAGAGCTGGCCATGGAAATTCGCGGGCGCGATTTGATCAACGGGTTGCCCAAGACCGTCAAAGTCACCAGCGAAGAGATTCGCGAAGCGTTGTCCGAACCGATCAGCGCGATCGTCGAAGCGGTCAAGGCCGTCCTGGAAAAGACGCCCCCCGAACTCGCGGCGGATATTATCGATCGCGGCATCATCCTGACCGGCGGCGGGGCGCTGCTGCGCGGGCTGGACAAGTTGCTCTCCGAGGTGACCGGCGTGCCGGCGATCGTTGCGGACGACCCGCTGTCGTGCGTGGCCATCGGGACCGGCCAGCGCATTCGCGTGTGAACGTCGCCGAGGTCGTCGATGCGCGGATCGCGCCGCTGGAAACCGCGGTGGAAGCGGCGGCCCGCGTGGTTTTTGGCGGCGGCCTGCTGATTTTCCCCACCGATACGGTCTACGGCATCGGCTGCGATCCGATGGATCTGGAGGCGATCGATCGGATCTACGGCGCCAAACACCGCCCCGGCGCAAAGCCCCTGACGCTCCATCTGGGTTCGGTAGCCGAGTTCTTGGAACACGCGGGCAAGAATGCGCTGGCGATTCTAGCGGCTAAGCGCTTGCTTCCCGGCCCGGTCACGCTGATCGTCGAACGGCCGCCCTTCGTCAGCTCGGAGATGACCTCGGGGTTTGCCACGCTGGGCCTTCGGGTGCCCGACGACGCGCTGGCCTTGGCCATCCTGGATCGCTGCGGCCCGCTGGCCGCGACCAGCGCCAATCCCAGCGGCGAGCAATCCTACCGGGGCGGCGGTGGATGGGAACGATTGCCCCAGGCCGATCTGTTGATTGAAAACGGGCCGACGCGGCACCGGCTCGAATCCACCGTTCTCGACCTGACCGGTCCGCAAGCGCGCGTTCTGCGCGAAGGCGTCGTCAGCATCGAGGAGTTGACCGAAAAGCTCGGCCCGGTCGTCCGCGCCGCCGTAAAGGATCGCAACATCACCCTATGATTGGCAAAGCCTGCGTTCTCGTCGCCGTCGTCGCCCTCGCCGGCGGCGTCGCCGCCGCCAAGCCGACGCCCAAGCCCAAACCCGCGTCCGCGCCGGTGACGGGCAACGGCGGCGCGACGTTTGGGATTTGGACGGTGCACATGACCGAGTTCGATACCAACTGGACCACCGGCGATTTCAGTACGCCCGACCACGTCCTGCTCACCCGCAACGGCGGCGACATCACTGCCGATCGCGCGAGCGGCAATTACAAATCCAAGGTCATCACGCTCTACGGGCACGTGGTCGTTCACGACGTGCAGGGCGCGTTCGATTCCACGGCCGCCGGCGGTGCGGCCAAGGGCAAGGGTCCCGCGACCCTGACGACCGATCAACTGCGCGTCGACAGCAACGCCAAGAATTACGTTGCGACCGGGCACGTGCATTACACGCAGGCACAAACCGTCGCCGACGCCGCGGCCGGAACGCTCAACGACGCCGCGCACACCATGGATCTGTCCGGCAACGTGACGATCGTCGACGGTCCGCAATCGATGCGCGACGCCGATCGCGTGCACTACAACACGGTCACCGGACAGATGCATGCCGAATCGGATCGTCCCGGCGCGGTCATCCTGGAGTTTCCCGGCGGCAACGGCCCGGCGATCGCGACGCCGCGGCCGATCAAGATTCACAACCCGCTCAGCAAGAAGGCACCGCCTTCGGCGTCGTGACACTCTTCGATGCCGCCATGGGCGATGCCCAGGCGGCCGCACCGTTGGCCGCGCGCATGCGACCGCTGTCGTTGGACGATTTCGTCGGCCAGGAAAAGATCGTCGGCGAAGGCCGCGCGCTGCGGCG
>DATCDS010000040.1:0-3989 GCA_036510515.1 Vulcanimicrobiaceae bacterium | reverse complement strand
GGGTTTGAAACCGATCCGCTTGGGCGCGAAGGAAGGCCTGGCGCTGGTCAACGGCACGGAGGTGATGACGGGGATCGCGGCACTCTGCGTTCTGCGCGCGCAGCGCCTATGCGCGGCGGCCGACATCATCGCAGCGATGTCGCTCGAAGCGTTCTTGGGCAGCGATCGTGTCTTCGACGCGCGTATCAACGACTTGCGACCGCACGTCGGACAGAAACGCGTCGCCGAGCACCTGCGCGCTCTGCTTGCCCAGTCGGAGATCGTGCACTCGCACGCCGACTGCGGGCGCGTTCAGGATCCGTATTCGTTTCGCTGCATTCCCGTCGTGCACGGCGCGGTTCGCGATACGGTCGCCTTCGCGCGCCGCACGATCGAAACCGAGGCGATCTCGGTGACCGATAACCCGTTGGTCTTTCCAGACGACGAGACGATCCTGAGCGGCGGCAACTTCCACGGGGAGCCGATCGCACTGTCGGCAGATTTCCTGAAGATCGCAATATCCGAGATCGCATCGATCAGCGAACGCCGGCTCTACCTGTTGCTCAACGGCGAAGAACGCGGCTTGCCGTTGTTCCTCACGGGTCGCTCTGGCTTGCAGTCGGGCTTAATGATCGTGCAATACACCTCGGCCGCGCTGGTCAACGACAACAAGGGCCTTTCGTGGCCCAGCAGCGTCGATTCGATTCCCACGTCGGCCGGTCAAGAAGATCATGTGTCGATGGGCATGACCTCGGCCAACAATCTGGTGCGCGTTCTGGACAACGTCGAAGGCTCGCTGGCCTGCGAACTGCTCGGCGCGCTGGCGGCGACGGATTTCCGCCGCCCGTTGCGTTCGGGAACCGGCACGCAAGCCGCCTACGACGTCGCGCGCGCGCAGATCGCCCCATGGGTCGAAGACCGGATCCCCGCCCCCGACATCGAAACCGCCCGCGCCCTCATCGCCTCCGGCGCCCTTGTGGCCGCTGCCGAAGAAGCAACGGGAATCGCTCTGACGTAACCACAATCTCCAGGTATGACGACCGTGCTTTCGGGGGCTCGTGTGGTGCGAGCTCCGCGTGGAACCGAGCGTTCGTGTAAGGGCTGGCCGCAAGAAGCGGCGCTCCGGATGCTGATGAACAACCTCGACCCCGAGGTGGCCGAACGGCCCGACGATTTGGTCGTTTACGGCGGCAACGGCCGGGCGGCGCGGTCGTGGGATGCGTTCGATGCGATCGTGCGAACGTTGCGCCGGCTGGAGAACGACGAAACGCTGATCGTGCAGAGCGGCAAGCCGGTTGCCGTATGGAAGACGCACGCGCGTGCTCCGCGCGTCTTGATCGCGAACTCGAATCTGGTGCCGAAGTGGGCCGATTGGGAGACGTTTCGCCAACTCGAAGCCCAGGGCTTAACGATGTACGGGCAGATGACCGCGGGTTCGTGGATCTACATCGGAACGCAGGGCATCTTGCAGGGAACCTACGAGACGTTTGCGGAGTTGGCACGCCAGCACTTCGGCGGAACGCTGGCCGGGCGCGTCTGCTTGACAGCCGGCGTCGGCGGCATGGGCGGCGCGCAGCCGTTGGCGATCACGATGAACGGTGGCGTCGCGCTAGTGATCGATGTCGATCGAACGCGGCTGGACCGCCGTCGCGATCTGCGCTATCTCGATCTGGTGGTTGAGTCGCGCGAAGAAGCATTGCGCGAGGTCGCGCGCGCGAAGACCGCCGGCCAAGCGCTGTCGATCGGGTACCAAGGCAACGCCGCCGTGGAGTTTCCAGCGCTGTTTGCCGGAGGCTTTCGCCCGGATGCCGTGACGGATCAAACCTCGGCGCACGATTTGCTCAACGGCTACGTCCCCGCCGGTCTGACCTTGGCCCAAGCCGCGGAACTGCGAGCGGGTGACCCGCAAGACTACGAGCAGCGCGCGTTGCGAAGCGTTGCCGACCACGTCAACGCGATGCTGGCGTATCTGGACGCGGGCGCGATCGTCTTCGATTACGGCAACAACATTCGCGCGATGGCCCAACGCGCCGGCGTGACGCGCGCCTTCGACTTTCCGGGCTTCGTGCCCGCGTTCGTACGGCCGCTGTTCTGCCGCGGTTCTGGTCCGTTCCGGTTTGCGGCGCTTTCCGGCGATCCGGCCGACATCGCCAAATGCGACGCCAAGCTGCTCGAACTCTTCGCCGACGACGCGCACCTGCGGCGCTGGATCGAACTCGCGCAGGAACGCGTTGCTTTCCAAGGCTTGCCGGCACGGATCTGCTGGTTGGCGTTTGGCGATCGCGCGAAAGCGGGCCTGGCGTTTAACGACATGGTCGCTAGCGGCGAGTTGAGCGCGCCGATCGTAATCGGCCGCGATCATCTGGATACCGGCAGCGTTGCGTCGCCGTATCGCGAGACCGAGGCGATGAAGGACGGCAGCGATGCGATCGCCGACTGGCCGATTCTCAACGCCCTGCTCAACACCGCGGCCGGCGCGCACTGGGTCAGCTTCCATCACGGCGGCGGGGTCGGCATCGGCTACAGCCTGCACGCCGGCATGGTGATCGTCGCCGACGGCAGCGACGACGCGCGCGAGCGATTGGAATGCGTGCTCACGGTCGATCCCGGGAGCGGCGTCGTGCGCCATGCGGATGCCGGCTACGAGATCGCGTGCGAAACCGCCGACGAGAAGGGGATCGATTGGCGGCTCTAGCCGCCCACGACGTGCGCCGCTCGCGCCCGCCGCAACTGATCCGCGCCAAGACCATCGTGACCTGCGATACCGACGTTGCGCAAAACGGCGTCACGTTCCAACAGTTGGGGCGCATCGACGACGCGGCGATGCTGTGCTTCGGCGGCTACGTCGACGCGATCGGTCCGCGCGCGGAAATCGAAGCGATGCTCGACGATCTTCCCGGTCGCTTCAACGCGCACGTCGCGCGCATCCGCGAGCGCGTTGGCGTGATGCCGGCGTTCCTGTTTCCGCGCGACAACGGACGCGCGACGCTCGAAGAGGTCGACCTGGGCGACTGCGTGGTCGTGCCGGGGTTTGTCGACGCTCACGCGCACCCGCTCTTTGCCGGCGATCGCGAACGCGATTTTGCCGCGCGCCAGCGCGGGGAAATCCCCACGCAAGGTATGGCGCACACGATCGCGCAGACACGCGCTGCGCTGGCCGACGGTCAGGGGTTCTTCGACCGAATCGTTCGCCCGCGCCTGGCCGCGATGCTGGCGCACGGAACTACGACGCTGGAGACCAAGACCGGCTACGCCCTAGATCGCGACGGCGAGTTCGAATTGCTGGCGATGATCCGCACGTACATGCGCGATCCCGCGCTGCCACGTTTGGTCCCGACGTTCTTGGGCGCGCACGCGCTGCCCCCGGAGTTTGCGGATGCCGACGCGTTCGTCGACTACTTGATCGAACGCTGTCTACCCGATGCCAAACAGCATGGCGCGATCTACGCCGACGCCTTCTGCGAGCCCGGATTCTTCTCGCCCGTGCAAACCAGGCGCTACCTCGAGGCCGCGCGCGCTGCGGGGTTGCGCCTGCGCGTGCACTGCGACGAGATGTCCTACGGCGGCGCGGCCGCGATGGGGGTGGATCTCGGCGTCGATGCCGTCGATCACTGCAATTTCATCGACGATCGCGATGTCACGGCGATCGCTCGGGCCGGCATCGTGACCGTCGCCTGTCCGGCAACCATCGACTACCTCGGCCTCACGCGCCGCGCGCCGGTGCGCGCACTGCTCGAACGCGGCGGGCGCGTCGCGTTGGCCAGCGACTACAACCCCGGAACGTCGCCGTGCTTCAATTTGCAGACCGTCGCGCATTTGGGACGTGCGCTCTTCGGCCTTTCCGCCGCCGAAGCGCTCGACGGCGTCACGCGGGCGGCGGCCGCATCGTTGCACATGCCCGTCGGGCGCTTGCGCGTCGACGGGCCGGCCGACTTCGTCGGGCTGCGCATCGGCGACCCCGAAGACTTCGGCTGGGAGTTCGGCGGGAACCTCGCCGAGTACGTCGGCCG